>CALRWX020000004.1:0-81600 GCA_943371975.1 Pseudanabaena sp. UWO311
CTTTGCGCCGCCCCACATTATTGGGGTAACAAGACTGACTACGGCTATAGTTAACCTCAGAGTTTTTTTAGAGCTACTAAATTCGCTTATTCAGTTGCTATGCTAAGGGTATTGCCAGCAATATCGTTATATAAAGAGACGATGATGCAGATACTTAGGGGCGCAGTCACAAAAATGCCCACGCCTAGTAAAAGCAATCCTAAAACATTCATCAATCCAATCAATAAGAGTAAGATAAATACTTGCAACCATTGCCTTGAAACCAACTTGCGACTTGCTTCCAAGGACTGAAAAAATTCTAAGTCCCAATCAACAGCAAACTGAATTGCAAACACATAGCTAACAGATAAATAAATTCCAGGAATCAATAAGAACAAAAAACCAACAGCAATCAGTAATCCACCCACCAGCGAGACTAAAAACAACTGTAAAAAATACTTGTTGTTCAATCCCTTGAGAAAATCGCTAAAATCAAAGGATTGCCCCCGCAAAGTTGCTAATATGACAAAGGTATAACCAGCACTTAATGGAGCATTAATTAATGCACTAGCAAGTGATCCTACAATAGGGATAAAAGCTAAGATCACATTAATCAAACCAGTTAATAAGAAAAAGCCCACCATGGGACCAAAACATGGCTGAAGTGTTGTCCAACCTTTCTTGAAATACTTAACAATATCGACTTCGTAGTCTCTCTGTAAAACAGCATCTAACTCATTAGCATTCATTATTGCTTTACTCCTCTTATATTTCAAGGTAAATTCAATTAGCTTTTTGAATACCTCTAAGATTACTACAGTGTAATCAGTTAAATTTCAATTTAATACAAATCTCTGACTTGTTGATTTTGAGATGAGTTTTAAGGTAATTCATTCACTGATTTTGGTTAAGAAATGCTTAACACTGGTACGATCTTTAGCATGGGCTTTTCTCTTCTACCCAACCTAAAGTATTGCGTATAACTGCTATGTCGCCAGACTCTTCTGACCATTCTGTTTTTGCTCATGAGATGCCTAAAGACCTTATAAATTCTAATAATCTTGACAATCTATCTCCTGAACCTGACGGTGAAGACAAGCCACAAGAAGCCTGTGGTGTCTTTGGGGTATTAGCGGCAGAAGGGGATGTTGCTAAACTTGTGTATTTTGGACTGTATGCTTTGCAACATCGTGGTCAGGAGTCCGCAGGTATTACTGTTTATGATGATCACGGCACAACAAACACCCATAAAGCGATGGGATTAGTATCCCAAGTTTTTAACGAAACAGTTTTGTCGCAGCTTAAGGGGGCTTTAGCAATCGGTCATAATCGCTATTCGACTACAGGTTCCAGTAAGGTATGCAATGCTCAGCCGATTGTGGTCAATACCCGACTTGGTGATTTTTCCCTTGCCCATAACGGCAACTTGGTAAACGCTACAGAATTGCGTGCTGAACTCTCAGCGCAAGGTCATGCCCTCGAATCAACTACTGATTCTGAAGGAATTGCTTTTGCTGTGGGTGAAGCGGTGGAAGAAGGCAAAGATTGGCAAGCAGCAATCGTTGTAGCTTTGCGTCGAAGTCATGGCGCTTTCAGCTTGGTAATGGCAATGCCTAATGCGATCGCTGGTGCGCGAGATGCCTATGGGGTGCGTCCCTTAGTAATTGGCAAAACTGCTGATGGTTCCTATGTATTATCTTCAGAGACCTGTGGTCTGGATATTATCGGTGCGGAGTATGTGCGCGAAGTTTTGCCTGGAGAATTGGTAATTATCACGTTGGAAAATGGGATTCAATCTTTGCAATGGGAAGAATCCAAGCCGAAGCTTTGTGTGTTTGAGATGATCTACTTTGCGCGACCTGATAGTGTTATGCATGAAGAGAGTCTCTATACCTATAGAATGCGAATTGGGCGGCAACTGGCTAAGGAAAACTTAGTTGATGCTGATATTGTGATTGGTGTACCTGACTCAGGTATTCCTGCGGCGATCGGATTTTCCCGTGAGTCAGGGATTGCCTATGCGGAGGGCTTGATCAAAAATCGTTATGTGGGGCGTACTTTTATTCAGCCAACCCAAGCGATGCGTGAGTCTGGCATCCGTATGAAGCTGAACACGCTCAAGGATGTTTTGAAAGGAAAACGTGTAATTGTGATCGATGATTCGATCGTAAGAGGAACTACCAGTCGTAAAATAGTAAGAGCATTGCGTGAAGCTGGTGCGACTGAAGTACATATGCGTATTTCTTCACCGCCCGTTACTCACCCTTGTTTTTATGGTATTGATACGGACTCGCAAGATCATTTGATTGCTTCACACAATTCTGTCGAGGCGATCGCTAAACAGATTGAGGTCGATACGCTTGCGTATCTCAGTCACGACGCAATGTTAAAGGCGACACAAATTGATACCACGCATTTTTGCACGGCTTGTTTTACAGGAAAATATCCGATTGAAGTTCCTGATAAGCTCAAGCGCACCAAACTTATGCTAGAAAATACGGCAACATGACCAAAATCCTCTTTCATCTCGCATTTCCAGTCAAAGATATTCCAAGCACTAAAGCTTTCTATATTGATGGATTGGGTTGTCTGGCAGGGCGCGAGTCAAATGAATCGCTGATCATGAGTTTGTACGGACACCAGTTGGTAGCACACGTTGTCCATGAAAGTCTTGATTCTCAACATGGTATTTATCCACGCCATTTCGGACTTGTCTTCTATTCTGAAAGTAATTGGATGGCTCTATTAGAAAAAGTTCATGATAAGCGTCTTAAGTTTTATCAAAAACCGAAGGTTCGTTTTGTCGATACTCCCTTAGAGCATCGCACTTTTTTTCTAGCGGATCATTCAGGCAACATTTTAGAGTTTAAACACTATAAATTTGAAACTGCTATTTTTGGCGAGACTGATTTTCATGAAGTCGGTGATGTGGACTTTGCCAAACAGGTTCCTGTGGTTACGCATTAAACAAACAAAAAGAGATGGCGATCGCCATCTCTTTTTGTTTGAGGATTAATTCCCTCCTTTAATTTTTTACGAAGCATTTGCAATTGTTTTTTCCTTTGGCGTTGGCGGGCTGATCCACCTTTTCCTTTATCATTCCTGCCTTCGTTGCGTGGAGATTCCCATCGCTTAAGTCTTTGATTCATATATTTATTGAATTTGTGTAAATTTAATATACGTTAAGTTAGCCGATAATCACTATCACTCTTCAGCATGAAAGTATTACAGCGCTTTGCACTTTCTTAAAACTCAGATAAATCTTGAAAAAGCTGGCAATGCCAGCTTTTTCAAGATTTATGTGTAAGCCTATATTGACAGATGGCGGCGCAAAGCTCCACCTTTATTTATTTGGTTTTATGCTAGTTTTTGCTTGATTTCTTCAGGATTTCTAAAGCCCACAGCGATCGCAATCCCATCTTTGACAAATAGAGGACGTTTAAGCAACATCGAATCCTTGGCATAGGCTTCGATCCATTGAATATGAGACCATGTTTCTTTCTCAGAACCAAGGGAGCGATAAGATTGACCTGAAGTATTCCGCATTGCCCTTTCCCCTAATGCATTTACCCATTCAGCGATTGCAGTCCTAGATGGTGGATAGTCTTTAGTATTGATAAATTCATAGACAAATCCTTGATTTTCCAACCAAGAAATCGCTTTTTTGCATGTTCCACAATTAGGGATGCCATAGACTTGAATATACATGAACTTTCTCGAATATATAATTTGTTAACTTATCTCTGCGTGACGCATAGCTTTAGCTCTGAATTATTGTAAAGTCTGATTCATTACCAAAATTTCTAAGATTTGATACCGAATAATTAGGTATTGCAATCGTATGCTTATAGCTATGGAGAATTTCCTGAGATTCTGGTGAATTAATATGTGTTAAGGCTCTTTCAACAGCACTGCGGACTGAACGATCTTTATCCTTTAGAGATTGTGAAAGATAAAATACTGCATCATGGGTTCCTATTTCTCCTAAGGCTAATGCTGCATCACATCGGACATAAGCATATTTATCTGTTCTCAGTACTTGAGTTAGTAGTGGGACAACTTCTTCCATGCCAATTTGTCCCAAGGTGCGGGCGGCAACACTCCGAGTATGACTGGATAAATTTTTAAGCATTTGGGCAACAGGGGTGATCGCTGGTACACCAATATTCTTGAGGGCTTGGACTGCTTGAGATTGCACGCTAATATCATTCTCGGTTAGCAAATTAGCAAGAGGATGAGCCGATAACGGGGATTTAATTTGTCCTAAAGCCCAAGCAGCTTCAAAGCGAACTGATTTACTGCCATTTTTGAGGGCTTCGATTAAGGTGTTAACTGCTAGGGGTGAGCTAATTTGACCTAAGGAATGGGCAGCATGGACTTTGACAAGATCATCGCTATATTTGAGAGCATCAATTAAGGGTGAAACCGCAGGTAAACTAGCTCTGCCTAATGCTTTGGCAACGGCGGCTTGAACTTGAGTCGATGGGTGACGCAATAGGTGAATTAAGGAACTAATTGCTTCTGCACTGCCAATCCAACTCAATGCTGATGCTGCTTGCCAAATAATTTGGCGATGGGGATTTTTAGTGGCTTCGATGAGGGGGGCGATCGCTAGGGGCGAGCGTAAATATCCCAAAGCGATCGCTGCTTTTTTAGAGGTAGCAACTTCATCACTTTCTAGACGTTCGAGCAATGCAGGTACAACATTTTCTCGACATCGGATGATTTTTTGTAAAGCTACAGAAAAGTGATCAGAACGAGCAGCCGCATCAAATTCGGCTAAAATAGCTGACTCTCCACCTAACTCAGGAGCGGAGATAATACGATTATCTGACAAAGCATAGCCTGGGGATATAGGAATCTGATAGTCTTCAAGCTTTGGTGGTGTAACTTTGGAAGAGGTAGGGATTTTAGGGGGATCTAGTGGTTGTGGTTCTTGCCCGTTCATATTGGCTATCCTATTAAGCAGTATTACTTTGTTGAGTCCCATTACCCATTACAACAAGCCAAGGTTTAAAAGACTTTTGCAACATCTAAGCATCTATAATTATTAAGTTATTTTTAGTGTTTTCGATCAAGTTTTACTCAAATTTCGACAATTTGGTCAAATTTAAATATTAAAGTCAACTGCATATTAACTTGGCGAAAAAAATGTCCCTCCAACTTTATATGGCTTCAACTTCGCTCAGCCACCTTTGGCTGAGCGAAGTCGAAGCCTCTGGTACTTTAATTAATAGCAAATCCCATACAGCAATTTGCAACAAATACAACCATAAAAATTCAGTTCTTTACTAAATCGCAGAACCTTTTAGAGATTTTTAAGTTCTGGAATATAGTGATCGCCGTCAATCTGAATTATGAACCAAATTCTCAGTGCCTTTACCTTGTTTTTAAGTCTTCTTGTTGAAGCAATTCCATTTTTGATGATGGGGGTTTTGCTATCGGGAGCTTTATTAATATTTGTAGATGAGCGAAAGCTTATTAAGATCCTACCCAAAAATCCGTTTTTAGGTGCATTAGCAGGCAGTTTGCTTGGGTTTATGTTTCCTGTCTGCGAATGTGGAAATGTGCCTGTGGCTAGACGGCTGATTTCGCAGGGTGCTCCGATTTCAGTGGCGGTGAGTTTTTTACTCGCGGCTCCAACGATTAATCCTGTAGTGATTTGGGCAACTTGGACAGCATTTCGCGATCAGCCTGAAATTGCCGTACTAAGAGTGGTTTTATCACTAGCCAATGCCGCTATCGTGTCCATAATCTTCAGCTTTCAAAAGGATTTGCGTCCGATTTTACAGCCAAATATTGCGATCGCTATACCTACTCCAAAAATCAAAGCTGGTGCTATACTTACTGGTACATTTTTTTTGGGCGAAGATCGCAGCCAACCATTAGATCTAGCAGATTACATAGCTGATAGTAATTCCGTTGCCACAAAATCTTTGCCTGATCGATTAAATCTCTTGCTAGACAATACTCTTGCTGAAATGCGGGAACTGGGGGCAATTTTAGTGTTAGGTAGTGCGATCGCTGCCATAATTCAGGTATGGGTTCCCCGCGATATTATTCTGAATTTAGGACAAGGACCAGTTAGCTCGATTGTGTCGATGATGATTTTGGCGGCGATCGTATCTATTTGCTCGACCGTTGACGCATTTTTCGCATTGTCCTTCGCCTCGACCTTTACAGGTGGTTCATTGCTCGCTTTTCTAGTTTTTGGACCTACCATCGATCTCAAAGCGATCGGCTTGATTTTAACTATTTTTCAAAAACGAGCTGTGATCTATATGTTTTTACTGACAGCCCAACTCACCTTTTTAAGCTGTCTCTTTATCAATTTTCAAATTCGCTAGCAACATCAATAATTAAAAAAATGTTTCATGAGAAAATAGAGAACTAGATTTTTTGTGTCGCGGCTGAGCCGCGACACAAAAAATCTAGTTCTCTATCTTAATTCATCAATTCAAAGGTTTCCCGTGTCTGTTAGTGAATCTGTACTCGAATCTATCTCTGACGAATCCATTACCAATGAAGTTTTAACCAGCATCGATCCCACGGATTTTTCACTTTCCTTGCCCGACCCTAATGATGAAGGCTTAGCAGAGGGACAGTTTTTAGCAGAAGTTGATCAAGCATGGCAGGTATGCGATCGCTTTGATTTACAAACCGATATTTGGCGGGGCAGAATTTTACGGACTGTGCGCGATCGCGAGAAAGCCAATGGAGAAGGACGCGGAACAGGATTTCTGAAATGGCTACAAGAGCGAGAAATTAGCAAATCTCAAGCCTATTCATGGATTCAACTGGCGAATAGTGCGGATACGCTCATGGCTGATGGTCAATTAGATGCAGATGATATTCGTCAATTTAGTAAAAGAGCTTTTGTAGAAACTTCCCAATCATCCCCTGAAGTTCAGCAACTGATTGTTGAGGCGGCACGAAATGGAGAGAAAATTACCCGTCGTGAAGTTCGTCAGCTTTCCGATGAATGGACTGCTATGAGTTCCGATCATCTTCCTGATGATTTAAAAGAGAAAATTTCTGCTCATACAATTCCTACCCGCTATGTTGCGCCACTGGTTCGCGAAATTGATAAATTGCCTGAAGCTTATCAAGTCCCAATCAAACAGGCGATCGCGGATGGTTCCGATCTAGACAATATCAAACTTGTAACTGCCGATGCTCAAAGGTTAACTAAGTATTTATCCAGTACTAATCAAGTTCAAGCAATTACTCAGCGTTCTGTAAATATTGATCTAGCTCTCGAAGAATCTCTTCGTATTGGATGTCTCAAACTTACATCGGATCTAGTTAGCCAAGCCTCTCAACTCGAACAGGCGATCGCCAAACTTTACACCACATGGAAAAGAGTCTCGATGTCTGCTGATCAGCTATATGTGGAAGCAGGTGCAAGCACTCCCAATTTAATCGATTTACTCAATTCCCTTGATTCTTTAGCTAGTCCTAATGTGGCAGTCCAAATTGGCAACGATCAATCAGGGCGGACAATTCGCTTACAAATTACGGAAGAGTCCTAATCATAAAGAGAGTGGCGGCGCTTTGCGCCGTCACTCTCTTTTTAAGAAGCATCAAAAATAGTCATCTGTGCCTTTGATTCATCTTTATCAATCTTTGTGGTTCGATTAATGCCCTTTCGAGAATTGCCCGATCGCAAACCTGTGGCAATATGACTATTTTTGGCAATTTGTTCTAGTACCTGTTTAGCGCGACTAATTACACTAGGCGGTAAACCTGCCAAGCGTCCTACCTCAATACCATAGGAGCGATCTGCGCCACCTTCTTGAACTTGGTGCAAGAAAATAATTTCATCTTCTAATTCCTTAACTGTGACTTGGAAATTAGCCACATTAGGGAGAAGGCTGGCGAGTTCGTTCAGTTCGTGATAATGGGTGGCAAATATGCCCCTAGCCTTGATTTTATTGGCAATATATTCAGCTACTGACCATGCGATCGCCATGCCATCAAAGGTAGACGTACCGCGCCCAATTTCATCGAGCAGTACGAGGGAATTCTCTTTAGCATGGTTGAGAATATTCGCTGTTTCATTCATTTCTACCATAAATGTAGATTGTCCTGTGGCTAAATCATCAACTGCCCCAACACGGGTGAAAATACGATCGCATAGCCCTAGGGTTGCCGAATCCGCAGGCACAAAGCTACCGACCTGCGCCATTAGTTGAATGAGTCCCACTTGGCGTAAATAGATGCTTTTGCCACTCATATTGGGGCCAGTTAACACGATCAGATCGGGACAATCAGGTGATTGTTGATCGTGACCAAGATTGGTGGAATTGGGAACAAAAAAGCCTGCGGGAAGAGCCTGCTCAACGACGGGATGACGACCATTAACAATTGATAAAGAGCGATCGCTTTTTATTTCAGGACGGCAATAGTTATAGGTGACGGAAACTTCCGCGAGGCTACATAGTACATCGGCGGCGGCGAGGGCTGTCGCGAGAGTTCGCATTGGTTCGATATGTTTGGCGGCAAGTAATCTCAATTCCACAAACAGGTCATATTCCAATTGCTTTAATTCATTATCCGCATTGAGAATCCTTGTTTCTCGTTCCTTCAATTCAGGGGTAATATAACGCTCCTCATTAGTCAGAGTTTGCTTGCGGATATAGTCGGAAGGAGCCTGTTCACTTTTGCCGCGAGAGATACTGATGTAATAGCCAAAAGCTTTGTTAAAGCCAACTTTGAGCGTATTGATCCCCGTACGTTCCTTTTCCTGTTTCTCAAAAGCAGCTAACCATTCCACATCATCACGACTTTGTTGGCGCAGATGATCTAATTGTTCATTCACTCCTGACCGAATAATATTTCCTTCCGTAATATAAATTGGCGGCTCTTCCACTAAAGTCTTTTGTAACTGTGTGCCCAATTGGAGCAGTTCCGATGGCACAGATTGCAGAGCTTTTAAATAGCGAGAATTTGAACTTGCCACGACATCGGCAACATCACGCATCCGATCTAAAGATACGGCTACAGCGATTAAATCACGCCCATTTGCCGTGCCTGCACCGATGCGACTGCATAGCCTCTCAATATCGTAAATTTGACTCAAACAAGTTCTGAGATTCTTACGGAGAGAATGTTGTTTATATAATTCGGAAATGGTATCGAGACGTTCGTTAATGGCAGCAATATCCTTGAGAGGTTGCAATAGCCAACGCCGCAAAGCACGGCTACCCATGCCAGTCGTAGTTTTATCTAATGCCCAAAGGAGAGAACTGTAGAAAGTCCCATCCCGCACAGTTTGGGTAATTTCCAAATTGCGGCGCGTTTGATTATCGAGAATCAAATAATCAGCGATCGCATAGGTGGAAATTCCCTGCAATGGCATCTTCACGCTTTTCTGAGTAGATTCTAAATATTCTAAAATCCCCCCTGCGGCTCTAGTCGCTAGCGGTAAAGCCTGACAACCAAATCCCTCCAGCGATCGCACTCTAAATGTATCGAGAATCCGTTGTTTTGCCTCAGCTAATGCAAAAGAGGATTGCGCTCGGGGTGTATAGCAAAAGCTTTCAGGTAAAGCACTAAAAGGTTCAGGAAGTAAAGATTTCTTTTTTTTTGAAATTCCTTCCCAAAAATCCGTAGCTTTTTCGGCTTTAGAACCTCGAAATAATTGCGGATTCGGCACATCAATGGGAACGAGAACTTCCGCAGGTTGCAATCGCAATAGTTCTTGAATCAGATGCTCTGTACTACTTAGCTGCGTGACCGCAAACTCGCCTGTGGAAATATCGGTATGGGCTAAGCCCCAGTTATCGCCACCATTAGCGATCGCTACCAAAAAATTATTTTTCTTCGCCGCCAGCATTCCCTCTTCGATTACGGTTCCGGGGGTAATTACTCGCGTCACTTCTCGACGCACTAGCCCCTGAGCTTCGGAAGCTGATTCCATTTGATCACAAACTGCGATCGAGTAGCCCTTTTCAACTAGCTGATTGGCATAGCGATCAAGGGCATGGTGTGGAATCCCTGCCATGGCAATGCGTCCGATCGCCTTACCACCATCACGACCTGTTAAAACTAATTCCAATTCTCTTGCAATTAGATCCGCATCCTCAAAAAACGCCTCAAAGAAATCGCCTAATCGATACAACATCACCGCATGGGGATATTGATCCTTCATTTCGATATAGTGCTGCATCATGGGCGTGAGGGCAGCACGATTAACTTGAGTTGAGGACAGAACTAATTCAGCCATTAAATTTCAGACATAAAACAATATGATAAAACCTATTGTAAACGTCATTAGCTACCATAAAAAATGAGTCGACACAAATCGCCGACTCATTTTTGGAGATTCTTTAGATTAAAGGGCTGCTGCCAACTTCAATTCATTGGTTTCCAAAATTTGTTGAAGCTCTTCTGCATCAACAGTCTCACGCTCAATCAAATCATGGGCAATCTTATCGAGAACATGACGGTTATCAATGAGCAGTTGCTTCGCACGGCGGTAAGCATCAGCTACCAAAATGCCAACTTCTTCATCAATAGTTGCTGCGGTTTCTTCAGAGAAATCACGCTCAGCAGCGATGTCACGACCGAGGAACATATTGCCATTGGAACGACCGAGGGCAACAGGGCCAAGCTTTTCGCTCATGCCGAAACGCATCACCATTTGACGCGCAACCGAAGCGACTTGTTGTAAATCACTGGATGCACCTGTGGTGACTTCTTCTTCACCAAATACGATTTCTTCAGCGATGCGACCACCGAGAGCTACTGCCATCTGGTTCTGCAAGTAAGCACGGCTTTGCATTCTTTCTTCAGTTGGCAAAAACCATGTCAAACCACCAGCACGACCGCGAGGAATAATTGTTACCTTTTGGATGGCATCATAGTCTGGCATCAAAGCACCAACGAGGGCATGACCTGCTTCGTGATAGGCAACTAATTCTTTGCGCTTTTCGCTCATAACGCGATCTTTCTTCTCAGGTCCTACCAAGACGCGATCGACAGCATCATTGATTTCATCCATCGAGATTTCGGTCAGGTTACGACGAGCAGCCAGAATCGCAGCTTCGTTTAATAAGTTAGATAAATCCGCACCTGTAAATCCGGGGGTGCGACGGGCGATCTTTTCCAGATCGACATCCTTAGATAGAGTCTTGCCGCGTGCATGGACTCCGAGAATTTCTAGACGACCTGCAAAGTCTGGGCGATCCACAACTACTTGGCGATCAAAACGACCGGGACGTAGCAAAGCTGCATCGAGAACATCAGGACGGTTGGTTGCGGCGACAATGATGATGCCTGTATTACCTTCAAAGCCATCCATTTCGGTTAGCAATTGGTTAAGGGTTTGTTCACGCTCATCGTTACCACCACCTAAACCAGCACCACGCTGACGACCGACGGCATCAATTTCATCGATAAATACGATGCAAGGTGCATTAGCTTTGGCTTGCTCGAACAGATCGCGGACACGGGATGCGCCCACACCGACGAACATTTCCACGAACTCAGAACCAGAAATACTGAAGAAAGGTACGCCAGCTTCACCAGCTACAGCACGGGCTAGTAGCGTTTTACCCGTTCCAGGAGGTCCAACGAGCAGTACACCTTTAGGGATCTTTGCGCCGACTGCTGTAAAGCGATCAGGGTTTTTGAGGAAGTCTACAACTTCGGTAAGTTCAAATTTGGCTTGCTCAATACCAGCTACATCGGTGAAGGTAACTTGGGTTTGAGGTTCCATTTGCACACGAGCGCGAGACTTACCAAAATTCATGGCTTGGTTGCCAGGACCTGATTGGGCGCGACGCAGTAGAAAAAATAAACCAACTAAAAGCAAAATTGGCAAAATCAAGCTACTTAAAGTTTGAATTAATGCGCCATCAGTACGACGGGGCGCAACGTCTAATTCAACATTGTTTTCTCTAAGGGTTTTGATGAATTCAGGGTCGTTAGGCAAATTGACGCGCACTTTGCGCTTACCTTCGGGGCCTCCGGGAACAGTTGCTTCGGCAAAGGTGCGATCGGGGCTGAGAGTAACCCTAGAAACGCCTGCGGGTTTCTTTCTGACTTCTTCGAGTAGTTTGGTATAACGCCATTCCCCCTGAGCGGCCGGCTGACTATCGAGCAGGGTTGTCCCTAAGGTAATGACGACAATGCCTAGCAGTGCGTATAAACCAAGATTTTTCCACTTTTTATTATTATTGTCGTTTTTATTATTGCTTTTCACTACTACTGCTCCATCAATAGAGATGTTCTTAGTTGATTTTGCCAAGAACGAATGATTTAATTAACTAATCTTAACGTAAGTAGACTTGGATCTGTCCAAGTCAAGACAGAATCCCTCTTTGGATCGATCTCTTTGGATCGATCCAAAGAGATCGATCCAAAGAGATCGCATTGCAGCAGCGCATTACTTTTTGCTCAAAATTGAACAAAAAAAATTACGAGCTTGCAAATAGAAGATTGGGCATAGTAAATACTATTGATAAAGCCCTATTAAGAAGGCGATCGCTGGTTGATTTTTTTGAAGTGGCTATCGTGAATTGATAAAGCAAATTAATTTGCTTTAATACAGGCGGTCTAAAACGTAGTTGGTCAAGCCAATGAGAGATTGCTTGGGTGCAGAGGATGGAAGCCATTCGATCGCCGTTAGAGCCGATTTAACATGATTCTTGGCTAATTCACGAGATCGTGTAATACCTTCACTGCTATAGATAAGTTCTAAAGCATTGTCTATATCACCTTCTTCACTAAACTCACGGTCGATCAAACCGCGCAATTTAGGATATTCCTCTAAAGCAAATAGTACGGGTGCGGTCAAATTACCTTGCTTGAGGTCGGAGCCAGCAGGTTTCCCCAAAGTCTCAGTCGAACTAGTGAAATCGAGAATATCATCGACAACTTGGAACGCAATACCAAAATGCTTACCGAAATTAAATAATTGTTCAGCTTGGACTTGGCTAACGCCACTCAGTACTCCCGCCGCCTTAGCACTACCCGCCATCAAAGAAGCCGTTTTATAGAAACTTTTTTCGATGTAATCCTCAAAGGTCAGGTCGCTATCAAAGGCAGTCAAACTCTGGCGAATTTCACCTTCAGCAAAATCGGTGATTACCTTTGACAAGAGCTTCACAACTTCGAGGTGATCCAAATTTGCTAAATACCAAGATGCCTGAGCAAAAAGAAAATCTCCTGCTAATACGGCAATGCGATTACCAAAACTATTATTTACCGTTGGCATACCGCGTCTTAGTTCGGCAGAGTCGATCACATCGTCATGTACCAAGCTTGCAGTATGGATCATTTCCGTGATCTCGGCAAGGCGACGATGACGAGCAGTAATATCGCGATCGCTCATGGTGGCACGTGAGACTAGCAAGACCAGTGCAGGGCGCATACTCTTGCCCTTGGCCTCAAACAGATGTTCCGCAGCAGCATAAAGAATAGGATGTCTTGCGCCTACCAACTGCTTCAGGTTATCCGTGAGAGTACGCAAGTCATCCTTGACTGGTGCAAAAAGTTCGGTGACAGAAGTAGTTGGAAGGCTCATTCGAATAAACCAGTTTTAAATCAATTTTTACATATCTTCATATATTGTATGAGAATGTTGTAAGAGTTGAAGACATACTTAATTGGTTTTAGTGCTCAATATCGCGTAGATAGCCGCAAATAGCTGATACGCTGTACCTACTACTCCTTTAGCCAGAAATTTTTTGCGATCTACAATGATCAGGTATAACGGACTGAGTCACCTTCACACACTATGTATCCTAATGTTATATATTGTTTAACAAATCGTAATCTAATCGCATAGATGGAACTTTGACTAATGATGCCCAGGCTGCTCTTGATCGATGATGATCCGATAATTTCTGAAATGGTAACGCTGAACCTTGAACATGCTGGATATCAAGTCAGTCAAGCGAGTGATGGTATTAAAGGACAAGCTCTCGCCATTCAGTTGATGCCAGATATGATCATCCTTGACTTGATGCTACCGAGGGTTGATGGTTTTACAGTTTGCCAAAGATTGCGCCGTGATGAACGCACTAAAGAAATTCCTGTGATGATGCTCACAGCAATGGGACAAACTCAAGATAAAGTTGAAGGCTTTAATGCGGGTGCTGATGACTATCTGACTAAACCCTTTGAGCTTGAGGAAATGTTGGCAAGGGTGCGTGCATTATTACGGCGTACTAATCGCATTATTGATACTGCGAAGCATGGTGAAATATTAATTTTTGGTTCATTAACTCTCGTCCCTGAGCGTTTTGAGGCAATTTGGTTTAATAAAACCGTCAAGTTAACTCATCTAGAATTTGAGTTATTGCATTGTCTTTTGCAGCGTCATGGTCAGACTGTCTCGCCTAGCGAAATTCTCAAAGAAGTATGGGGCTATGAACCCGATGATGATATTGAGACGATCCGCGTCCATATTCGCCACTTGCGAACTAAACTCGAACCCGATCCAAGACATCCTAAATACATTAAGACAGTCTATGGTGCGGGTTATTGTTTAGAGTTGCCCAAGGATGACGATAATCAGCAGATAGAAGATGCGTTCGCTGAATAAAACCAAAAAGAACTTGCTTAGCAAGTTCTTTTTTTATGAACTGTTGGTGATATTTGTCGTTGCACTATTGTTAATAACGGCGCTATTGATGCGCTAATTCAAGGATGAAATGCAACTGTTTTAAACACTTACTTTGAATGCCCACTACACCTGTTTACAAATTTTTTGATTGTATTGTAAGTGAGCATATCTGAGTACATGCTTATATATAATGAGTATAAATGAGTATATGTAAGCATATGTGAGTATATGCGAGTATAATTATTCTATAAAGCCAAGTATCAAGAAATACACGCTTTTTAAGCTCTTATCTCTCAAAATAGAAAAGTGTAGATTTTTCTAGCAGAAACAGATGGGGCTATGCGTAAACTATCACTATCCGAAATCTTTAAGCATTGCTGCTTGTCCTTAGCGTGTATAAGTCTAGGGTATGTTACAGAAGTCTTTAGTCAAACTAGTCCATTTCCACTAGATGCTCAACTCCGCTATAACGGCAGTGGGTCAGGAGTAGATGGCAATACTAGTGTTGAGTTACGCATTCCTCTCAATCAAACACCAGAAAATTTTTTCTATCTCAGTCCTCAAGTCCGAGTTTTTAATAATGGGCGCATTGGCTCTAATCTTGCCGTTGGTTATCGATCGCTAAATGACGTTGCGAAATATGTATTAGGTGGCTACCTTGCCTACGACAATCGCGATACGGGAGCGCAGTTTTTTCATCAAATTTCCGCAGGTTTGGAGTTTTTTGAGGAATCTTGGAATATGCGACTCAATGCCTATCTTCCAGTGGGCAAGACTAATACTCAAGTGAGCGAAACGCTCCTCAACAGTGGAACTTTTCAGGGTACTCAGTTTTTAGTCGATCGCGAACGCCGCTTTGATGCAGCACTGGGGGGCGTGGAGTTAGAAGCTGGCACGATCATTACTACAGGCGATACAGGATATCTGCGCCCCTATGTGGCAACTTACTATTATTCGGGTACTAATAGCATCGGAGCATTGGGAATCAAAGGTGGTTTAGGCTTCGATGGCGATCTGATCAATGCGGGGCTATCGATTCAGAATGATCGCATTTTTGGCACGAGTATTCTTTTTAATATTGGTATTAATCTCTCCAATCGTTCACCAAGAAAAGCGACCCCGCCAACATTGCTAGAGCGCATGAATGAGCCAATTGCGCGGAATAGTTCTGTCCTAGTCGAAAATCAAACGGTACGCGATCAACAAGTTGCGATTAATCCCTCAACTGGTCAGCCTTTCCGTTTCTTTGTCGTTGCCGACAGCACTTCGGGCTTATCTGGCAATCCCAATGTGGTATCTTTTGCTAATTTCTCGACGGCTCTTGCCAATGCAAGCGCTGATGGGGCGAATGGAATCGTGTATGTCTTTACCCCGAAAGGTTCTACAGCATCAACCTTAGCTGGATTTACGATTCCTGATGGTACTAAAGTTATTTCTAGTGCGCCAACTCTAATTCCAGTTTCATTTTTGGCTGGTATCGGAGGCTCAAATCTTCCACTTCCTTCAGGTACAGGAATATTTCCGATAGTTAATGGTACTGTCACTTTAGCATCAGGAGGATCTAATCAAATCATTTCAGGATATGACATTCGCCCTAATAGTCCTGGGATTATTGGTACAAACAATATTAATGCCACAATTGTTGACAACATTATTGCCGTTACTACCTCCTCTGGAGGAAACGATCGCGGTATTTCTCTCTCTGGGTTTAGTGGCAATACTAATGTCTCGCGTAATACAATCTCTAACTCCGTTAACACTGGTATTTTGCTGCAAGATGGTTCTGGCAATCCCACAGTTAGCAATAACAATGTCACGATTACTGCTCCAAATACATCCTTGGGCTTAAATGGTCGCGGTATTCTCCTCTCCAATGTGAATGCTACTACTACAACTATTGACGGGAATGTAGTTTCGGGGGCGATCGCTGAAGGTATTCGCTTTGACAATGTAACTGGTAATGCTGCGATTACCAATAATACGGTTTTAAATACAATTCAACCTAGAATACAAACTGGTCTCGAAGCGAGCATTTTTGTTCGTGCGGGGGCAGGCAATCTCAACCTAAATATTAGTGGCAATACGGTTGGCGATAACAATAGGCTATCCACCTTTGATAATAATGGCACAACCCCTGTGGCCAACAATGAAATTGACGGCATTGAAGTTAGTGTCTGTCGTCTCTATGGTGATGGTATTGGTGGATGCCCTGCCACTACAACCGCCATTGTTAACATCTCGAATAATATTGTCCGCAATATTACAAGCCCAGCTGCTGCTGGTGACGGCATAGATATCAACCTATCTACCAATGCGATCGCGAGATTTACTATCAGTAACAACAATGTCTCTAATATTTCCGACAAAGGTATCAGTTTTGGTGCAGATGGTGCATCAAAAGGTTCTGCTGTAATTAGCAATAATACATTTAATAGCATGGGCGAGAATGGAATTCAGGTCAGAGTCGCGGAGACAACAGGAGCAACTGCTGATTTAAGTAGTCCTGTGACGTTAGGAGGCGTGACCACTTCAGGTGTAGTAATTTCAGGCAATCAAATTGCAAATACAGGACAAAGTGGTATCCGATTGCGAACGCAAAGAAGTGGACAACTCACTGCAACCGTAAATAACAATTCGATCTCGAATGCTAATAACGGTAGTCCTGCGGCGGCTGCAGATGAAGGAGGAATCTTAGTCAGAACTCAAGACAACTCAATCATTCGCGCAACTTTAACGAACAATACAGTCAGCAATACATCTAATCAAACCAACTCTGGGGGCTTGTTATTTAGAAAACAAAATAATTCTAATTTATGTGTAAAAGTCCAAAACAATCAATCATCGAATTCAGCAGTTGTGGACTATCGATTTAATCAAACTGGAGTAACTGGACAAATCCAACTTTCAGGTATAAGCACTGCTATTACCACTACTACTTTGTTGCAAAATGCCTTATTAGCTCAAGGTAATACAGGCGCGTCTTTTGGTCTTACTGGCACGGTAAGTGTTCCAACTTCGACATGTAATTTCCCTTAAATATAGCTATCGCCACTTGTATTAGGATAAATTACAGTGCAAAGCGCTGTAAAACCCAGAAAATGAGTGGCATAGCTTTGATCCTTCACTCATTTCAAAACCTAAAAGAGTAAGGGTGACGCGTCACCCTTACTCTTTTAGGTTTTAAGAAAATCTCTTTGCGGATTTCTTTGTATAAATCAAGTGGAGTTTGCGGAAAATATCTGTGGTAGCGATCGCGCTATGCCTGAAAATAATTTAGATAGCCTGAAACTATGAGTAATGATCGACGAATGAAAATTTTATTTGCGGCGGCTGAAGTTGCTCCTCTCGCCAAAGTTGGCGGCATGGCAGATGTAGTAGGCGCACTCCCTCCAATTCTCAAAAAAATGGGTCATGATGTGCGGATTATCATGCCTTACTACGGCGTAATTCCTGACAAACTCAAAGAAAATCCTGAGTGGAAGTGGAAGGGCTATGCCATGTTTCAGGAATTTGACATTTTTGAGACAGTTTTACCAGGTACAGATGTCCCCTTGTATTTAGTGGGGCATGGTTCCTTTATCCCTGCCCGCATCTATGGCGGCGAAGATGAAGATTGGCGGTTCACTATGTTTGCTAATGCCGTTGCGGAATTTGCTTGGAACTATTGGAAACCGAACATTATTCATTGCCATGATTGGCATACGGGTATGATTCCTGTATGGATGCATCAAGTTTCCGACATTGGTACGGTCTTTACAATTCATAATCTTGCCTATCAAGGACCTTGGAAATGGTTCCTAGATAAGATTACTTGGACTCCTTGGTATATGGATGCTCATAACACGATGGCAGCAGGTATCAAATATGCCGATCGCGTGAATACTGTTTCTCCTACCTACGCTCAGCAAATTTGTACCCCAAGTTATGGGGAGGGACTTGAAGGAATACTCTCATTTCTGAAGCCTTGGGGAATTTTAAATGGTGTTGATACAGAACTTGAAAATCCCGCCACTGATTCAGCATTGGTTCAAAACTACTCGGTGGATACCCTTGACGATCGCCTTGCTAATAAAATTGCCCTGCAAGAGGAATTAGGACTAGTGGTAAATCCTAGGACTTTCTTGATCGGTATGGTTGGCCGCTTGGTCGAACAGAAGGGTATTGACTTGTTGCTCCAAACTTTGGAACGGTATTTGGCCTATACCGATGCACAGTTTGTAGTTTTAGGAACAGGCGAACGCTACTATGAGTCACAACTCTGGCAAATTGCTGCCCGTTATTCTGGGCGTATGTCCGCACAAATTTTATTCAACTCGGCGATGTCCCATCGGGTTTATGCAGGTTCCGATGCCTTTTTGATGCCTAGTCGTTTTGAGCCATGCGGTATTAGTCAACTCGTTGCACTGCGCTATGGTTCTGTACCGATTGTTCGACGTACAGGTGGTTTAGTGGATACTATTTCATTCCATGATCCTATTGGTCAGACAGGTACTGGTTTTAGCTTCGATCGCTATGAGCCATTGGATATGTATACCTGCATGGTACGCGCATGGGAAAGTTATCGTTATACCGATGCTTGGCGATCGCTACAACAGCGCGGTATGCAATCTAACTTTAGTTGGGAGACTTCAGCCGAAAAGTATGTTCAGTTATATCGATCAATTCCAGGATTAGATAACGTTTAAAATTCAATCCAATTAAAGGGGACTCACAACGCCCCCTTTAATTCTTGACTAGCAGTATAAGAAAAAATTGTTTTTTGTAGCGAGGCTTTGCCTCTCTACAAAATCAATCGCAGATCCTTAATCGAATATTTCGGTACTTGATGATGCGTCAGTTTCCTATTATTTTTATTCCTCCAGAAGTTCAGCGAATTGCTCAGTCTAAGCCCAATGCGCCTGAATTTAATGTTGATATTCCCAGAGTGCCTTCCTATCGGCAGCCTAAACCTATTCATATTCAAGAAGTTTTAGGGATAACTATTGGTTTGATATTGGTAGTTGCGGTAGTTACCGCGATCGCTAAGGAATTAGGAATAATTTTGCTAATAGTGGGAACAGGGGCAATTATCATTCGGGTCAAAATTCAGTTTGATACTTATAAAAGTCGCTACCAAAGATATCAAGATGTAATTCAACGCTACTTAATGAAGTTTGAAGCCTATTCTCGTCAAGAAATTAAGTATCAGAGTGAGTTGGCGATCGCCCATTCTCCAGAGCGCATTATTAAGTTTCGTCATCAGAAATATCGAAATTTTTTTGCCAAGTTATCGATTAGTGATAATGCCATTGCCCTAAAAGATATTAGCAATACTATTAATCAACAGCTATCGGATGATCAAACGATCACGAGGGGGATTCACTATTTTGGTATTACCACTCAGCAGTATTTAGTGGGGACATTTTATCAAGGGATGAAGTTGTTTATTCCTAGTATTGATTATGATTGGTCGCCTGACTTGGTATATCAAGATCCTGTCCTTAATCTACACATTGCGATCGAAATTAGTTTGTCTTCTGAAAATGCCGCAATCATGACGCGAAATGATTTGGCAGAAAGATTTTTAGTTAATTCAGGTTGGATTATTATCAAGTTTTCGCAAGAGCAAATTTTGCAAAACTCTATGGAATGTTGTAAGGAGTTTGCGAAGTTGCTAGATCGCCTAAGTTTTGATCAACATGTCTTGTCAAAGTTTGCAGATACGCCCGATCTAGCACCAGTCAAATTGCTGTAATTGCTACAGCGATCGCTACTTAATTCGATTTATTGTTAGCAAATGCTAAAATTACCTACCAAAAGCTGATAATGCTTTGTTTTTAAGGTGTTATGTGAGGGTCTTGCCCGTGAATGCTGCCGAACAAGCTAAAAATGTAGATGTGGCAACAAAAATCGCCACCGTTGTTAATTTGTTTAAAACCATTTACCCTGCTGCAAGCTCTGATTTAAAACCTTGGCTCAATAATTCCGATACGCGTAGGTTACTTGACCCTGACTCAATAGATGTGGGGTTTCATTTTCCCGGAGTTAGTTGGCGGCTCAGGGTGAGGAGCATTCTCTTCCAAATCCGCCTTTATGAAGATCCTGTTGATGGCGATTTGCGAGCGATCGGTATTGAAGCGAGTGGGCATGACTATAAAGGTGAACGTTGGCACTTCTCGACGGTGGACAATTGGCGATTTTTTGGTGATACTCTACCGATGGATGATGGAGCCGAAAATTTACGTGAGTTTAGTCGCCAAGCTCTGGAAGTTTTTAATCGTAAATAGTTTTTTAGTTTCTAATTCACGACGATCTTTACCAGCCGAACCATCTAATTGCTCCACTAAGGGTAATTGTTCCACTAAGGGACTTGCTAATAATTGAAGTACCTGCGGCGATTTCGATTAGACTCAGCCAAGGTTATCTGAGCATAGTCGAAGCTATAGCTATAGCCACCTGTATTAGAAAAATCAAAACCCAAATAATGTGGGGCGGAGCAAAGCTCCGCCCCACATTATTTGGGTTTTATGTCCTATCAAGACTGACTACGGCTATATATAACTTGGCGGGATATTTTTTATCCGCAAGTGCATAAGGTGTCCACATGAGGATTGTAAAAATCTATAGAAGGAGGTCTTAGAATGTTTAGGTAAAGAAAAGATTAGTCATACTCAACAGGTTAGCGAATGTACTCTTTTAAAACGCTATTACGGTTAGGATGACGCAATTTGCGAAGAGCCTTAGCTTCGATTTGGCGGATACGTTCGCGGGTAACGTTGAAGATTTGTCCAATTTCTTCGAGGGTCTTCATGCGTCCATCGTCCAAGCCGTAGCGCAGACGTAAAACATCACGCTCTCTAGGACTGAGAGTGCCTAACACGCTTTCTAGATCCTCACGCAATAGGCTTTTGGCAACTTGGTCGTCAGGGGTTTCACCTTCGGACTCGATGAAGTCACCGAGGCGAGAATCTTCTTCTTTGCCGATGGGAGTTTCGAGAGAGATGGGCAACTGGGCAGATTTAGCGATAAAGCGCAGCTTTTCGATCGTCATCTCCATACGGGTCGCAATTTCTTCTTCGGTTGGCTTGCGCCCCATTTCTTGGGAAAGTAACTTAGTGGTTTTCTTAATCCGCGAAATAGTCTCATAAAGGTGGACAGGGAGGCGAATTGTCCGAGATTGATCAGCGATCGCCCTAGTAATTGCCTGACGAATCCACCATGTCGCGTAGGTCGAGAACTTATAACCCTTTTCATGATCAAATTTCTCTGCGGCTCGAATCAGGCCTAAACTGCCCTCTTGGATCAAGTCTTGGAAAGACAAGCCACGATTCATGTACTTTTTGGCAATCGACACTACTAGACGTAGGTTCGATTGCACCATCTTGTCTTTAGCTCGGCGACCAGAATGGAGCCGCTTGCGAAATTCGCCAAGAGGCATTCCCATCTTGACAGCCCAATCAGGTTCGCGCACATCATCAGGATGACAGTCAATTTCTGTGGCTATTTCTTCGCGCTTTAGCTCTAGCTCTAGCAAGTCGGCAATTTTACGTGCTAGCTCAATTTCTTCATCGGCTCTGAGCAATCGAATACGCCCAATTTCCTGCAAATACAGTCGAATTGAGTCTTCGGTAAAATGCTTTTTCTTGGTTTGACTTGCTCTTTTCCCCTTAGCCCCCTTTAATTTGCCAGCCTTGTCGGGATCATCATCAAGGTCAGGGTCTTCTGAGTCATCAATTAAATCGTCCTTGTCAATATCGATATCATCATCTAAGTCTTCAAGGTCTTCTTCAATTTCTTCAACATTTGCTCCAAGTTTGCCAACAGGCAACTTGGTTTCAATAGGTAGGTCGATGGCTGCTTTGCTCATGCCAGATTCCTCAGATCCGTACTCTCTAAAACTTGTGTTTGTGGGGATTTACACCTAGATGATTGTAGCTTGACAAACACAGAAATGGTGATTGGCGCTACTCAGAATCATGAAAATAACTATTAAAAGCTAATTCATGATTTTTTAATATCGTCTAATATGTGTAATTCTTACTTAGTATTCTTAACTTAGAATATTTATAGTCTAACGATGCTCTGTCTAATTTTGAAAAAAATTTTAGTCATTGATAGATAAAATCTATATATCAAATGATGATCGCTGGTTGGTTTAGTCTAAATCTTTACTATCTAAGTAACGCAGTATAATAAAAAACCAGAGTAACTCCTGTAGCACATACTGTGCTTGCATCGTAGGGCTTTTCTGTGGCTTTATATTTAATTTCGTCCTGTCACTTATTTACAAGCGATCGCTATATTTTGCAAAAAAACAGATACATTTATTAAGTATTATTAATTTTTTTCATTATGCTTAAGCTTAATAAAATATCCTTCGCTTCAATTGGTTTGTTTGTCGGCGGAATTCTGTTTATCGTTGGTTTTTGGGCTTATTCCAAAGGAAATTCTACGCTAAATCTGATTGGGTTTTTCTATGGATTTCCCATCCTTTTGGGGGGATTTGCTTTTAAATCATCGGAAGTAGCCCCAGTTACTGAAATTATTCCTGAATCTGAGGATATTTTGGCTATACGCAAGGTTCAAGAAACCTCAACCCAAAAACAATTACGCAAAGATGTCACGCGCTATCGTTATGGGATTAAGGCACATTTAGACGAGGTTTTAGAGAAATTAGGGATGCGTCCTACCGATGAGGAGCGTCCTTTGCTGATTGGTATTTATGAAGAAGTTTCTCAAGCTGATGAAACTAAGGGGGCTTATAGTTTAGTTTTACGTTTTAAATCTCCTTTGATGGGGTTTGACGTTTGGCAACAGAAGCAAGATAAGTTGACGCGATTTTTTGGTCCTGGCATCGTTGCTATTGTTTCTGAACTAGAAAATAACGAAGTTGATTTACGCTTGATCTCACAGAATATATAGCTAAAAAGGAGAGTTGCGGTGCTTTGCACCACAATTCTCTTTTGGATTATATTAATAATTAAAAGCCAGTGGCAGTTCAATTATTAATATAATCCGACTAATGGGTTTAGTTTCTTTAGCAGCTTTAATCGCAGGTGCAAGATCGGGGAAATTAGTTAGTTTCCCCACCGATACTGTGCCTGCTCTAGCAGTACGTCCCGATCGCAGTATTGATGTGTTTACGCTTAAGCAGCGATCGCCTGATAAACCCTTAATTTTAATGGCATCGAGTTGGCAAGAATTTTTGCCATTTATCAATACACACCATCCTGCTTTGGAAATTTGGAAACAAACCGCCCAAAAATATTTTGCGGGAGCCGTAACTTTGATTTTGCCAGCAAGCGATCGCGGCGCTAAGTTAAATCAAGGTTTTACGACTCTGGGTATTAGAATTCCTGATAGTAAAATCGCGATCGCGATCTTGCAGCAAACAGGGGCAATGCTCACAACTAGTGCCAATAAAAGTAATGAGCCACCCTTAAGAAAAATGCTAGAAATATCTACCACCTTTCCGAATGTATGGATTCTCGGTGATGCAATTGATATTACTGAGGCATCAGGTAGTGGATCACCATCAACGGTAGTTGAGTGGCATCAGCAAGGTTGGCTAGTCCGTCGGCAAGGGCTTATAAAGTTTTAAAAAAGAGACTCGACCTGTCTCTTTTTTAAGTGTTTAAGCTTGCCAATCTCGCGAAAACTTTTCTAACTGAGCAATGGTTAATTCCTTTTCTAGCCATTGCAAAGCTGTAACTTGGCTCGGAAATTTCTGACTGTCGTAGTCTTGAAAGACATCGAATAGGGAAATAGCGATCGCATTTTGCTCTGAAGCCGTTGACCAACGCTGGAAAAACTGCCGCAAGGTTTGATCGATTACAGTGGCTTGGAGGTTCTCTAGGGCAGTTACTTGGCTGTTACTACGACTATAAATCTTGACTGCATTAGTTAAATTGATGAGTTGTAGACTACTTGTAGGCGCAGCAATAGGCTGAGATTGGTTAAAGGGTGTACCTGTAGGAGTACCGTCAGCGACAGTAAGATTTGCCCAGTCTTGGCGAAACTGATCTAGGGGTTGTGGCAGGAGATGGCTTTGTAACCACTGCAAAGCTAAATTTTGATTGAGAATTTGGGCACTGTTGTAGTCACTAAGGGCATCCTGTAAAGATGGGGCAATGTTGACTTGATTGGAGGCGACTTGCCAACGTTGCAAAAATTGCTGCAATATTTCAGGAGAAAGATTCGCTTCCAGGTTATCAATTGCCACAGTTTGATTGGGTAACTTAGCACGGCTATAACTATTGCCAGCATCAACTAAACTAATTGCTGCTATAGGAATTGATGCTGACGGAGTAACTTGATTAACTGATGATGAAGGAGTAACTGGTGTAGCGACAAATATCGAAGAGGGAGTTGTTGGGGCAGGTGCGACTGATGGAGTTGTCGGTGGGGGGGCTATCACCATTTCAGTTGTTGCTGTCACTGGTGTTTGGGGATTAGCAACGGCGATCGCTGGAGCTTGTAACTTTTGCCATGTTTGTGCGCCCACTTTGCCATCAACGGTTAAGCCATTGGCGCGTTGAAAGTTGGCGATCGCATCTCTTGTGGCAACCCCAAAATCACCATCAATGCGACCTTGATAATAGCCCTTTGCTTTGAGAAGTTGTTGGACTTGAGTAATGGCTTGACCTTGGGATCCCGGTAATAACGTTGGTAGTCCTTCTTTTGGAGATAGGGGCTGAGGGTTACTTGGTAATGGATTAGAGGTGCGAAGTTTTGTCCAACTCGCATTACCCACAACACCATCAGCAGTTAGAGCATTAGCTTTTTGAAATTTTAAAACAGCATTGGCAGTACCAGTACCAAAATCACCATCAATTTTGCCATTGTAAAATCCCTTGATTTGAAGAATTTGCTGTAACTCAATTACAGCATTCCCTTTACTACCTTGTCTTAATATTGCGTCCATAATTAGCCCAATTTTCTCAAATAGTAGTTCGGCATTGGCTGATCAGATTTTTGTAGCGCGGCTTTGCCGCGCTACAAAAATCCGATTTTCTAATTAAAAATAGAGTACACGAGCATCTAGTCCTTGCGATCGCAAGAAATATTTCAAGGATTCGGCAGCATCACGATTGGTATAGCCACCCGCATAGATGTAGTCGCCGCGAGTGGACTTTGAGATAAATGCCTTAGGAATCAAGCGCTGCAACTGTGCCAAATCTCCCAGCCCACTTACACTAATTGGTACTGCGGTAATGTAGCGATATTGTGTCAAGTTATTGTTGTTAAATGAATCAGACGGTAAATAGCTCGGTAAATTAACAGTGGGAGTGTTTACAGCGGGTAGAGTATTTGGTGATTGACTGATATACGTTTGTTGTGCCGATACACCACGCCGTTCAAGTTCCAGCTTTACAAAATCAGCAGTGGCTTGATCAAATGCGCCTGTGACAATTGAGATCTTTCCATTCACTAGCGTCACTATGGGGTTGGTGACTACTTTCCTTGTAATATTTAGAGTCACAGGGTTATTACCAGCGACATAAACAACGACGTTACCTGCTTGAGCATTAGCACTGGTGAGCAATCCATTCCACAGCCCTAGGCTAGCGATCACTAAGCCTATACCTTTTTTTATCCAGTCGGGCATTCTCATCATGTTTTACCAACCCTAAAGCAACTTAGTTATTCCCAAACCTAAATTAATTCTAACGCAATTCCTATATTTTGAGGTGTTGCACGATGCGTAACACCTCAAATAATATAGTCCTTTACAAATTCCAACCCTTAGCTGATAAATTGACAGATATTGATTCATGCCAATACTCTAATAATTCTCCAAATTCCTTTGTATGTATGCCTTTTCGCCACAGCATTAGTGCATCTTCTCCCGTTACTTCGTAATACTTTGGTCTTCTACCAATTTCTTGAAAACCAAAGCTGTGATACAAGGCGATCGCAATATGATTGGACTCGCGGACTTCGAGGGTTGCCCATTCCAACTTGCGAACGCGAGCTTTTTTGAGTAAACCCCACACCAGAGATTTTCCGAATCCTTGACCTTGATATTCGGGACGTACTGCCAAAACTGTAATATGGGCCTCCTCAAGAACCACCCAAAGACAGCCAAAACCCAGCAATTCATTATTTTCTGTAGTTAAGCCTAGGACACAGCTACTGGGGTTGTCAATTTCACGCTGATAAGCCTCTAAACTCCAAAAATCGCCTAGACAAGTACAGTCGATCATCCTTAGTTGGGATAAAAATTTTTGATCAATCTCACTTAGATAGATTCGGGTTGATAGGGGCATGTGTTGTAATTATTTAAGATTGAGAAGGCTATACAGTGCGAATTACTGGATAGCTTGAAAAAATACAAGTCGCAAGGATTATCGATCAATGACAGAACTCATGCCAATTGTATATCTCAGCGTGGTTAGCTTCTTTGCTTGGATCGTTAGCACTTTAGCAGGTGGAGGCAGCCCCTTCATTTTAATTCCCCTAGTTAACCTACTCATGGGAGCCGCCGCCGTTCCGCCCGTGATTACGATTGGTATGTTTTTTGGTAACGCTCATCGAGTTTTACTATTTTGGCGCGAGATTGACTGGTTGCTAACGGCTTGGTATGCACCGGGAGCGATCACAGGCGCAATTTTGGGGGCATACACCTTTACGCAAATTCATCTGGATTGGCTACAAATAGTGATTGCGATCTTCCTGATTGTTAGTGCAGTTTTATTTGAACTAGAAAAAAGCCCCGAAAAAACTGTTGCTGAAGACAAGGCAAAAGATATAAAACTGGTCGATGATTCCAAGGAGCTAGAAGAGATAGAGGAACTCATTGAGATCAATCAGTTAGGCGAGTTGAGCAAGTTGAGCGAACTCGAACAATCTGAGCTAATTCCTGAAGTAGTAAAACCGAATTTTCAACTCAAGGCATGGCATATTATGCCTGCTGGTTTCCTAAAAGCTTATGTATCTGGATTAGTTGGCACAACTGGTCCTGTCTTAAATCCTTTTTATCTCCGCTATGGCTTAGTCAAAGAGAAAATGTTAGCGACTAAGGCAGCTCATATGACGATTATTCATGTGTTTAAACTGATCACTTATGGGTTACTAGCAGCAGTGTCTAAGGAGCAAATTGTGGCAGGGTTAGCAATCGGGCTTGCGGCTATACCCGCTAATTTGGTCGGCAAGTATATTCTCAGCCGTATGAGTCCTCAGCAGTTTCGCCAAGTTGTGCTGGTTTTTATGTTGGTCGGTGGATCATGGATGCTATGGCAGCAAAGAGCTTTATTTTTTAATTTATTATAGGGTGCTGATATCTAATAAAGTTCCAGTGCTTTGCCCCGCAACTATCTTTTGGGTTGTTCTTGTGTATCATGGATGTCTGGACAAAATAAAAATATTTTTAATTCTTAAAGTGAATGAATCTGATTGCAGAAATGCCGACTGTAGAAATGAATGTGATTGCTAAGCAAGTCCGTGAAATTGATGATGAGTTATCAAAGCGATCGCTAGCACTCGATCCCAGTGGTTACTTTATTGTTTATGTTGACTATCAACAAAATTTAATTTGCGCGAATTTCTACACCAATCTCGTCAATGAAAAAGGCTTGGCTGTTGATCCTGAGACTGGTATACCAATTCCCGCTAAAGGTAAATTAAATCGCCAAGCAGTACAATCTTTTGCAGGAAGAACTGCGAAGGAACTCTGTGTAGATATCTTTGAAAAAACACATCCCTGTACTGTTACACTATTCGACCATGCTGCATATATTGGACGTGAAGCGCAGCGAGCAGAGTTTGCATTGTTGCAGCGACAGGAATATATCCAAGACTGAATAAATATCTCCAATAACTAAGTGTTTTTACACTTTAAATAACTTTAAATATAACATTAGTCATAAGCAGTCATAAGCGCCAGATGTCAACTTCTAGCATCACTTCAATTAATAATTGGTGGGAAATTCAAGTCCTAGCCGAGCAAGCTTTAGAAGAGCAAATTTTCTGGCGATTACAAAATTTTGGTTGCCAAGGTATGGTAACTCACAAGAAAGATGGACAAATTCGGGTTAATAGCTACTTACCAGTCGGGAAGGGAAATGTTTTAGATTTGTCAGCGCTGGCGCTATGGCTAAAACAAGATGCGATCGCTTCTAATTATGAAGCGCCAACGACCCAATGGACAGTCATTGGTGATGAGGACTGGTCATCTAGCTGGAAACAGCATTGGAGTCCTCAGGAAATTGGCGATATGCTGGTAATCTATCCTGCTTGGATCGAGCCACCAACCGATGGCGATCGCAAGATTTTGCGCCTTGACCCCGGAAGTGCTTTTGGTACAGGCGCACATGCCACCACACAACTATGTCTAGAAGCTCTAGAAATGAGGCTTTGGGGTGTAAAGCCTGAAGATGATGTTGTAGTAGCCGATGTTGGTTGCGGTTCAGGCATTCTCAGCATTGGTGCTTTGCTCATCGGTGCGAGTCAAACCTATGCGATCGATAACGATATCTTGGCAATCAAGGCAACTAATCACAATCGCCAATTGAATGATATTGCTGAGGATAAAATTTGGGTACAGGAAGGTAGCATTCAAGATTTGATCGCGAATATGCCTGCTCCTGCCAATGGGTTTACCTGCAATATTCTTGCCGATATCATTGTGGATATGGTTCCCTATTTTGATCAATTAGTTAGCGAAAATGGCTGGGGGATTTTAAGCGGAATTTTAATTGAGCAAGTACCAAAAGTTGCCGATGCCCTTGATGCCCATAAATGGGTAGTAGCAACATTTTGGAAGCGACAGGAATGGGCTTGTTTAACAATTAGGCGATCTGAATATTAAACAAGGAAAGCACTACGCGCTTTCCTTGTTTAATATTCAGCATATAGCTGTTTTTAAATGAGTGCGTACTCACTTAAAAACAGAAAATCAATCCCAATAAGGGTTTTCATTTTGCCTATGGCAAAATGAAAACCTCTATATGTTAGAAGATGAAACTGGTCGCGCTACCATAATTCCGATCGCATGATCGACTCGTTCCACATAGCCCTGTAAATCCTTTGTAACTTTGACTTTGCCTGATGGTGAAGCATGAATAAAGCTAGTATCTTTAGCAGTGGGATAGACCAAACCTGTATGGGTAGTATCTAACCCTTTAATATCTGTAACTACAGCAATAATATCGCCAGCCTTGAGTGATGGGTATATCCTGCGAATCTGATTGGAGGGAATGTATTGCAATGGTTGTGATCGCATTTCTTCTGCAATTTTCTTTTCCATTGCTAAAATACATTGATAATTAGTTTCACTATTCTTGAGACGAGGATATTTTTGCCAATTACTACTCATAAAGTTGAGAGTCTTTTTGAGAGGAATTCCGCCCAAATTCGCCGTAATATCTTGCACGATGTTCTTTCTCTGATTGTCGCGTATCCATTCCGAGAAATAATGCAAACGACTACAATAACCATCTAACTTTCCGTCTACATAACGAACTTCTTCGACATTCTGAACAAATTTTCCATAGGAAGGATTGGCAGCGAGGAAATTCTTTGAAAAAGCTAAAACTGTCTCCACAAAAAGTACGCAATCAAATTCAGTAAGTGATACGAATAATTTTTCAGTTTCCTCTTGATCTAACAAGCTTTCGCGATAGTTGCCACCGATAAACTGTGTTGAAATGGTTTGGATAACTTCATTAAATGGCAATTTAGATAATTGGCGATCGCCTAAAATCTGCATCAATCGTTGGTATTCTGATTCTTCAGTAACAGTATTAGGATTTATGTTTGAATTAGGCTTTTTTTTAGATGAAGATATTTGAGATTTAGCTATGGCAAGGTTTTGATCTTTCGGATTGCTAATAGAATTATTGAGAAAATAGCTACCAAATCCCATTCCTAAGAATGCACATAGAAAGAACAATTTACTCAGCTTTTGCATAAACTTAATACTGATTCAGCAGGATAGAGTATAGCGCAAATCAAAGAAGGTGTTGCTTCACGCCGCCTTCTTTGATTTGCGCTATGATTCTTAAGTTGGGACAAGTTCTCCCGGACGTAATTTTATCCATTTACCCATTTCTGAGGTAAAACTCTCACAACCTACGACATCCCATTCCATTTGAATATCATCAGTCTCGGTGCGAATATTAACATTAATCGTGGGTGAGGTTGCCTCAAAATCTGGGTGGTCGGTTAAATGTGGCTGTAAATGGAGAGCTTCGACAGAGTGGTAAGTGATGCAGCGATCGACATAGGTGCAGTTGATGCAGATGCACATAGCAGTTATACCTAATTCATGGCAATATCCTAACAAAAAAATCCCTGAGATGTTTGCTAGAAGCCTATAGTGGCTATAGGCTAAAAACAAAAGAGTGTTGTCTTTTCCTATGTGCCGCTCACATCGGATTGCTATACAATACCTAAGTAGTTGGGCATAATGAAAACCTAAAGTTAAAACCTTTGGCTCAAGCGCAGCATGCGCCATAAGTTTTAGGGTTTTATATGTAATTTCGCCTAGCTATTTACTAGCAGTTTTAATTTATTAATTATTTGTTGCACTAACACTATGGCACTAACACTATGGCACTAAAAAAAGGGACACTTGTTCGCGCAATCCGTGAGAAGCTAGAAAACAGCATCGAAGCTACGGCAAATGATACTCGCTGGTCGTCTTATATTTTTGAGACATGGGGCGAAGTGTTGGAATTTCGTGGTGATTATGTGCAAGTCAAGTTTGGTCAAGTTCCAACTCCTGTAATTTGGCTTCATAAAGAGCAATTAGAAGAACAAGCTGCATAATTAACGTTAAAAAGCTCACTTTTGCAGTGAGCTTTTTTGTGAATTTACCGCACTTGCAGAACGAAAATCTTCACAATATTCCTGAGATTATATTTTGTAAAAAGTCAAGTCAGCCATTACCACTAGAGTTTAGATTTGATGGAGAGAGTAGCGATCGCGTTACCTACGCAGGTCGTTATAACTTACGCGATCGCGCGCCCAGCTCCGATGTTGATGTTTGTTTCTCTGGCAAAATTGCTGTCACGCCAATGAGTATTTAGATGAATCGTAACTTTTGGATTATTGCCCTTATTTCTTTTATTAACGCGCTGAGTTTTACGATTCTCATCCCTGTTTTGTACCAATATGGCAGACAGTTTCAATTAACTGATTTGCAGACGGGTTTATTATTCGGAATTTATGCAATCTCACAATTTTTTGCGACTCCCATCATCGGAAAACTTAGCGATCGCTTTGGACGCAAGCCCTTATTAATCTTGAGTTTAGCGGGAACAGTAGTCGCCAATCTGATGGCAGGAACTGCCGCAAGTGCCGCAGTATTATTTTTTGCGAGATTTCTTGATGGGATTACGGGAGGTAATGCTTCAGTTGCCCAAGCTGTCATTTCCGATGTCACCACACCTGAAAACCGTGCCAAGGCTTTTGGGATCAATGGAGCTGCCTTTGGGATGGGGTTTATTTTAGGGCCTGTGATTAGTTTGTTGGTTCAAAAAGCTGCTTTAAATACCCCATTAGGTAAATCCTTTGGGGCTTCTTTTTTGGTATCAGGAGTAATTGCGGCGATCGCCCTACTTTTAACTATTTTCTTTTTGCCAGAGACTCTCAAAACTAAATCCCAGAAAGCACAGAATATTTTCGATATTGGATTAGATAAACTGGTTACAGGTTTATTTTTACCCAAAATTGGTATTTTATTAGTTATTAATTTCCTGACAGGATTAACCTTTAATATCTTTACCTTTGCCTTTCAGCCTTATTTTTTAAAAGTTCTCAATCAAAATAGTGATGGACTTGCCCTCATGTTTTTGATGTTTGGCGTACTAGCCGTGATCATGCAAACGGTGGGCATTGCTCAAATGACAAAGCATTTGCAATTAGTCGAGATAATGTTCTTAGGACTATTAATCCGTAGCCTTTCCTTTGTGTTAATGCCAATTTGGAAAGATATCTATTACTTCATTGCCGTTTGTGTTTTCTTCTCATTGCTCAATTCTGTCGTCCAGCCAATGATTAGCGCATTGATTTCCCTCAACACCAGTCATGAAGAACAAGGCTCTATATTAGGGATAAATTCCTCATATCTCAGTATTTCTAATGGGTTTGGCCCTATCATTGCAGGCTTATTGGTCCATCAAGAATATCCTGAATCCTATGGCTATCCGCTATATTTAGCAGGTATTTGTACTTTCCTCGTCTTAGATTGGGCATTTGTCAAACGTAAAGATTATGAAGTCAAAATGGTGAGGAGAACCATACTATAAAAGTTCGGTTCTCCTGCTGCTCTTGGCTTTGAGGATATTTTATAATAAAACTGTGAGCGAAAGGGAAGTGCGAAATATTAATTAAATCTTCAATCTACTTCTAACTGTTCATAGTTGTTTTGAAATAGCTCAAGGTGATATTTATGTTAGTACGTTGGCAGCCTTTACAAGAGATAGAACAAGTCCGTCGTCAGTTCGATCGCATGTTCCGCGACATGACCAATTTAGATCAGGAAGCCGCAAAGGGATGGGTTCCTGCTAGTGAATTGCGCGATGATGGCGATTATTTAACTCTCAGACTCTCGATTCCTGATATTGAGGCTAAGGATCTCGATATTCAAGTAACCAAGGATTCATTGACAATTGCTGGTGAACGTCACCTCGTACGCATAGAAGAATCCGATGGAAAGGGTTACTACTGGAGTGAAATCAGCTATGGTAAGTTCCGCCGTGTATTTGCATTACCTGTTGCGATCGAAAATGAACAAGTGAAGGCTGAATACACCAATGGCATTCTGGCTCTAACTTTGCCAAAAGCTAATGAAGTCAAAGCTTTCAAGGTCAGTATTAGTCCTGAGTTACCTGCCTCCTAATTAGTCAAAAAGGCTTGCTTAGCAAGTTTGGGTATGAGGGGCGGCGCGAAGCGCCGCCCCTCATACTATGTTAATCTGAGTATTAGCACAACTTTAATCGAGGTTTACAAGTTTTGATTTCAAATACACTATCAAGCTTCGTCGCCTCTGATTTCCCTACTATTTCTGGTAATGAAGAGTTAATTCAACAGGCTGTCCAGGACGATGCACCTATATTTCTCAATAGCAATAATCTTAAATTAGAAGAGATTACTTCCGCTTTTGCCTGTGCTTTGCATATGCACCAACCGACCATTCCCGCAGGATCCAATGGAGGTTTAATTTGCAATCTTCAGCATATGTTTGAGCATCAAGGGGAAGGAGATAATCATAATGCTGGTGTATTTGCATGGTGCTATAGCCGTATGGGAGATTTTATTCCCCAACTAGTCGGGCAGGGCAGCAATCCTCGGATTATGTTGGACTATTCAGGAAATTTGCTCTGGGGTTTGCAGCAGATGCTACGCCATGACATTTTGGATAATCTTAAACGGATTACCTGCGATCGCCAATATCAGCCCTATGTGGAATGGCTTGGAACTATGTGGAGTCATGCGGTAATTCCCTCCACTCCGATTCCTGATATCAAACTGCATATTCAAGCATGGCAAAGTCATTTTGCTTCTATTTTTGGCATTGATGCTCTCAAGCGTGTTAAGGGATTTTCGCCCCCAGAGATGCACCTTCCCAATCATCCTGACACTTTATATGAATATATCAAAGCTCTTAAGGAATGTGGCTATCGCTGGCTGATGGTGCAGGAACATTCTGTAGAACGTTTTGATGGTTCATATTTAACGCAAGATCAGAAATATTTGCCTAATCGTCTTGTGGCGCTAAACTCGAAAGGTGAATCGGTTAGCATTACCGCGCTAATTAAAACCCAAGGTTCTGACACCAAATTGGTTGCACAAATGCAGCCCTACCATGAGGCTAAGGGTCGAGGTAGACAGCAACTTGGCAATGTTTCCATTCCCTCTCTAGTTACTCAGATAGCCGATGGCGAGAATGGTGGAGTGATGATGAATGAATTTCCCCGTGATTACCCTTTAGTATGGGATCAACTGAAAAATAATGGTCGTGGCACTGCGGGCGTTGTCAGTTTAAATGGCACTGAATATCTAGAAATGATCGAGGCAGCAGGTGTCAGTTCCCTTGACTATCCAAAGATTCAGGCGGTGCAGCAGCATAAGGTCTGGCAAAAGGTCGAGCAAATTGGTGATCGCCAAAATCTGAATACGGCTACGGTCGAGCAAGCGATTACGGAACTAAAGGAGAGTGATCATCAATTCCATATGGATGGAGCGTCTTGGACAAACAGCATGAGTTGGGTCAATGGCTATGAGAATGTATTAGAACCGATGAATCAACTGAGTGCTAAATTCCATGAAAAATATGATGCTTTAGTAGCCGCAGATCCAGCGACTACGAAGCGATCGGACTACCAGCAAGCTCTACTCTATAATCTGCTAGTTCAAACCAGTTGCTTCCGCTATTGGGGGCAAGGCACATGGACAGACTATGCCCGTGAACTCTATCGGCGGGGAGAAACATTGGTATGAATTTAGAAGTAATCCCTGCTAATAAAATTGACTTGAATATTAACTTGATAGAAGTTACAACAGATTTACCTAAATCTGAGCGAATTGATCGCTTTTTAGCAGGTCAACTTCCTAATGTATCGCGATCGCGAATTCAAACATTAATTGATCAAGGCTATGTCACCGTTAATGATGCTCTTTGTAATAACAAAAAAAATTTAATTAAAGCAGGCGATCGCATCGAATTAATTACACCAACTGTAGAACCTCTCGATTTAGTAGCGCAAGAAATCCCCTTAGATATTCTCTACGAAGATGAGCATCTAATTGTGATTAATAAACCTGCGGGACTAGTCGTACATCCTGCGGCAGGCCATAGTGATGGAACCTTAGTAAATGCACTATTGGCTCATTGCAAAGAACTTTCAGGGATAAATGGAACTCAACGTCCAGGGATCGTGCATCGTTTGGACAAGGACACCAGTGGTGTGATGGTGGTTGCGAAAAATGATCGCGCCCATCAAGATTTGCAATCCCAAATCCAAGCAAAAACCGCAAAGCGAGTATATCTGGCGATTGTTCGCGGAGTCCCGAAATGTCAATTAGGTGGTGAATCTGGTGTGATTGACGCGCCTATTGATCGGCATAAGAGCGATCGCAAAAAAATGGCAGTAGTTGCCGATGGGCGCAAAGCCGTTACTCATTGGCAAATCAAGGAACTTCTAGGAAATTACACCCTCGTTAAGTTTGATTTAGAAACAGGACGTACCCATCAAATCCGTGTCCATTCGGCGCATATGGGCTGGGCGATCGCTGGCGATCCTGTCTATGGACACCCAAACAAAGAAGTTTTGCAATATCTAGCAGGACAAGCGCTCCACGCATGGCGACTCACTTTCACCCATCCAGTTTCAGGTGAGTTAATTGAAAATATTGCCCCATTGCCCGAAGGTTTTGAGAAATTATTAACATTTTTACGCCGTCGTCGATAAGTTGATAAGATGTCGTGCGAATTACGACATCTTATTCCTGAATCGTTAGCGCTAACTGGTAAATTTGGCGCCGGGGTAAATCTGCTAGTTCCGATAGTTGACGACTCGCATCCGATCGCGACACACCAGAATCAATCAAATTCTGTAACTCTTTTAAAATTATTTCCTCAGTCCAGATAGCTTTTTCACTAGGTTTTGCACCTTCCAAAACCAAGGTAAATTCTCCCCTAGGTGCGTGTTCTGTGAAATAGGCGATCGCATTTTCTATGGAGCCACGCCAAAATTCTTCGTGGAGTTTAGTTAGTTCCCTAGCAACTGAGATTTGTCTTTCTTTGCCCAAACTTTCGGCAAGATCTTCAAGGCTACGTAGCAACCGATGCGGCGCTTCATAGAGAATCATTGTGCGGGTTTCTAATCGCAAAATTCCTAAGCGATCGCGGCGTTCTTTTTTATCCGTTGGCAAAAAACCATCAAATCCAAAATGCTGTGTCGCAAATCCTGAAGCTGTCAAAGCTGCGATCCCCGCCGTAACTACAGGGATTGGTACTACACGCACACCAGCAGCAATACAACCCTGTACTAGTTCCACCCCAGGATCAGAAATCGCAGGCATACCTGCATCGGTAACTAAGGCGATCGCCATACCCTGCTGCAATTTTTCTATAAATTCAGGTACACGCTTATAGGCATTATGTTCGTGATAACTCGTTTGGGGTGTATCAATTCCAAAATGATGTAATAATTTGCCTGTATGTCTAGTATCTTCGGCAGCGATTAAATCCACCTGTTTTAAAGTAGCAATCGCCCGAAAAGTCATATCCTCCAAATTACCAATCGGCGTTCCCACTAAATAAAGAATCCCTGAAGCTTCCATTAATTAATATCCATATACAGCATTTTTGCCTTAATCCAAACGCCAATATTTTTGTTAAAAGCGTCCCATAACCACACTTTTAACAAAAATATTGGTTTTTAATTTAGCGCCAAGCGCTGTAACTTATTACCACTGTTTATTTTCTAATTCCCGAAGTTGACGCTCGAGGCGATCAATTCTTCCGCGCAATTCATCCATTTCATTTTGGCGTGGCACGCCCAAGTCCTGCATCACATTGCGAATTTGACGCTGAATTAAAGATTCTAAATTTCCTTGCTCTGACTTGAGGCGATCGGCAATGTCATTGAAAATTTCTGAAGCTTGATCAGGATCAATTTTGCCATCTTTAACCCAATCTTCGCTAGCTTCCTTTATTTTTTCTAGCACAATCGAAGTCGTACCAACACCAAGCATTAGTAACTGCTTTAGCAAATTATTGCTATCCATAACCCTATACGACCCTTAAAAAAGACGATCTATCTCTCCATCATACTCCTCAAATTGAACAAGGGACTTAAGCCCCTTATCTACTATTCTTTATGCCTAAAGATCATGCGATCGCATAATCTTTAGGGATTTACAGATGATGTTTACAGACATTTACCCCAGCGATTGTTATACTTTAGGCTGCTTTAATTCCACAAAAATTTTCAGGTAAATTTATTTATGATCCGTGCTGTAATCGAAACCGCCAAAGGAACTATTCGTGCTGAGTTTGATGACGAACATGCTCCCATTACTGTGAAAAATTTCGTTGACCTAGCTAAGCATGGTTTCTATGACGGGCTAACCTTTCACCGTGTCGAACCAGGGTTTGTAATTCAAGGAGGTGATCCCCTTGGCAATGGTACTGGCGGATCAGGCGATCGCATTAAGCTAGAAATCTGGGCCGAAGGAGATACTCAGGCAACTATTGGCAACATTTTAACTGGTGGAAAGAAACCTGTTATTAAGCACAACAAGGCAGGAGTATTTTCAATGGCACGTACTAATGTTCCGAATAGCGCTACCAGCCAATTTTTTATTACCCTTGGCGATGCATCATTTTTAGATGGTCAATATGCAGCGTTCGGCTATACAGAAGATACAGAAGTCGCTCAAGCCATTCGTCGTGGCGACAAGATCCTCTCAGTTAAAATCGAAGATTAGAAACGTACAATAAAACAAAGAGAGAATTTTTTGTATCGCAGCTTTGCTGCACCACAAAAAATTCTCTCTTTGTTAAAACCTTATGAAGTAACTAACGTTTGAATGACGGAATGCAATTCAGATAAAACTTGTGAAGAATTATTACCATTAGACATAGAGCCTAAATCTTGCGCCGCCGATTCTAACTGTGAACGTAAAGTATCAACGATATCTTGCATAGGACGTAATAGCCGCTCCTGAGCGCTAATTTGTCCTAATAACTCCGCTACTGCTCTAACGCGCTCTTGCTGCTGAGTTTCTGCCGACCGAATCGCTTGTTCTTGTAGTTGATGTTCTTGAGTTTGTTTGCTAAGGATTTCTTTCTGCTGCTGAGTGATATTACGAACGGTCTCGATTTGACCCTCCATTTTTCGTAACTCTTGTTCTTGACGGTTCTTTTGCGCCTCAATCTGTGACAGCAGAGGTAATAAACTTTTTACAGGGCTTGCCTCTACTACAATTCCCTTTCGACGATCCAGAATCGCTTTCTGTTGATTGAGTACTGATAATCGCTCTCGCATACTACGTCTTGTTCCTGAAACGCTTTCTTCTAAAAGTCTATATTGCTCTTCAGCAAATTCTTTATTGCTTTCAAGTTCTATTCGCGCAAACTGATCAGCAGACTCAATCTGACTTTGCAAATCTGCTATTTCTCCTTCAAATCCAGCAAGTTCATCCTCTTGAGCACTAACGTAGTTAGCCAACTTATCAAAATCTGATTGTAAAGCTTTAATCGTTGACTCGAGTTCTTCTTCCGACATTGACTGTAATCTAGTTTCTTCTTCTGAACTAAGTACTTCAATGCTACCTGGCCCACCAAAAGACTCGATCGCATTAGCTGTTTGTTCATAAAGATCAATTTGAGCGACAAGCTGCGTTCTGGACATGGCAATGTTATTTTCTTGCAACTTCATGATTCCGCGCTGTGCTTTCAGCTCAGCCTGTGCATCTGCTAAAGCTGATTGGGTCTGCTGCCATTGATATTTGCGAGAACCCGTCTCTTCAGCAGATTTTAGTAAAATAGCCTTTTGTTTTTCAGCTTCATTTTTAAGGGTGTCTAGATTTTTCCAGAAACTCGTTAGTACTTCTTGGCGCTTGTTAATTAAATCAAGGGCACCATGAATTTTATCCTTAAGAGAATCTGGATTAGTAAAATTAGTAGATAAATGAGCAATCAGTGTTTTTACATGTTCTACCTGCTCAGCACTTAAAGCTGAAGCTTTAGCTTCAAACTCTCCTCTTTCTGATTCGATGCTTTTACGCAGATGCTCGATTTCTTGGCACTCTTTCGCAAATTTCTCTTCTAGTTCTTCAACTTCCTGTCGTCTTATATCAAGATGTTCTAATTCGAGTTCTTTATTTTCTAGTTCTTGCTCGCGTCTATGTAACTCTTGGCTTTGAAAATTAAGTGATTGTTTCCATTGTTCTACTTCTTCTTCCGCAGATTTGTATTTATCCTGCGATCGCGAAAAAGCTTGCAAAATATTGACGATTTTTTTTGAGGCATCTTGAATACTTTGTACTTGGTTACTGCCTATAATCTCGGCAATTACCATCTGACCATCTTTAAAATCTTTAGCTTGACTCGATTCCTGAACCTGTAAAACTAGTTCGTTGGTAATCGGCTGCCAAACGTTTTCACCCGTATTACGTGCTAGTAGACGGACGGACGAGTTACCACCTAATCCAAAAGCTGCTTGAGTTTTTTGAAGTTCCGCTAAGTACTGCATGCTGAATATACTCCTATTTTGCTGATGCTAACTTTCAGATTGACATGACGAAAGAGCAAAAACCCGTCATCGAAAATACAAAATAGTCTAGATCCTCATTCCATACTACCTAATCGCATGTTTTTTTGCGATATATTTCAAGACTTTTTGGGAATTCTGAGTCTATTGCAATCTGAAATCATGCTAAAACTTACTTACTGAAAAATTGATACTAAAACTACTATCAGATATAGGTTTTATAAGCCTTAAACTTGATTGAGTAAGTTGCCTAAAAGCTCATTGCCTAATGTTTTTGGGGTCAAGGGCATCGCGCAAACTGTCTCCTAAGAGGTTAAATGATAACACCGTTAACACGATCGCTAATGCAGGAGTCCACACTAGCCAAGGTTGCAGAATCAAAATCGAAGCATTAGTAGACAAAGATAGCATATTACCCCATGAGGGATCGGGGGGTTGAATACCCAGACCTACAAGGCTTAATACCGCTTCCACAACTATAAAGCGGGGGATATCGAGAGTTGCCGAAATAATAATAAAGGTGATGGTTTGGGGCAAAACATGATTCACGATAATCCGTAATGGACTTGCACCTGATGCTCGTGCCGCCAAAATAAAAGTCTGTTCTTTGATGGACAACACTTGTCCACGAATGATTCTGGCTAGTCCAGCCCATGACACAAAGGAAATAATCGCAATGATTAATGCGAACCGTTGAGTATTACTGATTTGTGGCGGCAAAATTGCAGCCAATGCTACCAACAAATAAATCGAGGGTACTGACATCAAAATCTCTACGAAGCGCATTAAAACTATGTCAAGCCATCCGCCTATATAGCCAGAAATGCCACCAACAAGGCAGCCGATTGTATAGGAAATGGTTGTACCGATAAAACCGATTAAAAGGCTAATTCTACCGCCATGAAGCAAACGAGTTAACTGATCTCGTCCTTGTTCGTCGGTTCCTAAGAGGTTTAGCTTCCCTTCTTTGGTGGTACTAAACAAATGTCCACCATGAAAAACCTGAATCGGTGATGGCTTGGTATAGTCCACGATTAGGGCTCGATCGCCAGTTTCCAGTTCAACTTTTCCTTGGGTGGTGGGGTAAACATGAGCACCAATAAACTGACCTTGGCGATCATACCAGTGGATCTGTGTAGGGGGGAGTAGGGCGGCATTTTTGAACTGTTCGTTTACTCCGTAAGGTGTCACGAAATCAGCTAAGAGGGCAGCCGCGTAGAAAACAGTTAAAATTGTGATGCCAATCCAAGCAAGAGGATTAGCTCTGAGCCTTTTCCACCAAGTCATTAGTATCCTTTAAGAGCTTTAAAGAAATTTTTGCGATAGTTGCCGTTTAGCGCAAATAATACTGGCCAAAGTAGCGCTAGTACTATTTTGTTCCCTTCAAAAGTAGTGCTACGAAAACCTTGCAAGAATTTCACAATACCGAACACATAGGCGAATAGCAATAATATTCCAATTAGCTCTGTCATATATCCATCTCCTTTGATTAATTATCTAAATTTAGCATCACAAAATATTTTAGATTAGTCTGAAATATTTTAAATGAGTGACGGGCAGTAAAATAAAGAACCAGTATTTTTTGTGGCACAGCTTCGCTGTGTCACAAAAACACTGGTTCCTGTTGGATTGTAAAATCCTAACTGCTGATTTTCTACAAGCATCTTTGATATTTGAAGCTTCATTTCATGAGTAGATAAATAATTGTGGCGATCGCCACTACTAGCAACAAAGCATACATAATAACCCGTCCCCATACTGCCACAAATAAGCATAGTAAATTCCAAAAAGTTACTCTTGCCGTGCCATTCCAAGCAGGTCGAAATTTGGTGATTTCTGCCTTCTCATAGGAGGTGATCTGGCTCAGACCCAAAACTTTGTAATGTAATCTGCCAAATGGATATAACAGCTTAAATTGTTGATATCGATGATGATCAGTTCTCCAACGATTACGAAGATTTTTGGCTTTACCCACATATAGTACGATCCAGAGGGCGGTAATATAATAAACTCCTGCATTTTGAGGTAATTCTTTTAATTTTTGGACTGATTTTGACGGCAACCAAAAAATACGTATCCATTCGAGCATAGGTAAATTGTTATCCTAAAGTCCTGATTCCCAGAGATTTTGTTACTTTTGAGCGATTACTAGCAAAGTTAAGTTATAAGTGAATTGTTTTGCTTAAGTAATCTAAATCACCTAGTTAGGTTTTGCTTATATGTCAGATTTTAATCGCGGCATCATGAAATTTGAGAATGCCGATAGCCCTTTATCCATCGTGCTATCTAGCATTGTTGTACTGAGTGTGATCGGCTTCTTGCTCTGGTGGGGTTTTCAGACTGCTTACGTCTAGTATTCTTGATAATGTTTTTAGAGGTAAAATAAAGGCGGCGCAAAGCGCCGCCTTTATTTTACGACAACCAAATTGTAAGCTAAAACAGATTTCTTCAATAGCTAAAATCTAACCTAAAAAATGACCGAAAACATTTCTCAAAATGAACAGCTAGGAGCCGCGATCGGTACTATCCCCAGTGGCTTATTTATCGTTACTTCGCAGCAAAATGGCACAACAGCTACCATGCTTGCTTCTTGGGTACAACAGGCAGGCTTTAATCCTCCATCTGTGACCTTTGTGGTTGGTAAAGGTAGACCGATTGAGTCATCGTTGACTGTAGGCAGTCCTGTAGTGATTAATATTGCCGAAAAAGGTCAGGGTAAAATTATTGGACATTTTGCGAAAGGCTTTGCTCCCGATGCTGATCCTTTTGAGGGAGTTGATACTGGAACGGCTCCTAGTGGTCAGCTTTATCTAACTGAGGCGATCGCCTATCTTGATGCGACTGTCACCAGTAGCCTTGATGCTGGTGACCACACAATCGTTTTAGCAACAATTAGTGCTGGCGATCGCCTCCGAGAAGGTGAATCTGCTGTTCACACCCGCAAAAATGGATTTAAATATTAAGAAAACTATAATCCTTGTGGCGTACTCTCAGCGTGCGCCACAGGGATTATAGTTTTACATTTTGATCAGAAAAGCCCAGAGTTATGAAAGCAATACTTAGATACTTCCATAATTCTGGGCTTTTCTTGACAGTTGGCTCGAATGTTGAACTTTAGAGTTTTACTTCGATATCGACACCAGCAGCAAGATCGAGCTTCATGAGAGCATCGATAGTTTTTGCTGATGGTTGGTAAATGTCGATAATCCGACTATGGGTACGAGTTTCAAAATGTTCGCGAGAGTCTTTATCTACGTGGGGCGATCTGAGAACGCAGTAGATACGACGACGGGTTGGCAGAGGAATAGGGCCAACGGCAGCCGCGTTTGTACGATTAGCAGTTTCGACGATTTTTTCGCAGGACGAATCTAGCAGGCGATGATCGAAAGCTTTGAGACGAATCCGAATCTTTTGTTGTTGAGGTGCCACAGTCTTAGGGATGTATTCGGGTAAAATTTTCAGCGTTTCTTATATTAGCACTCTAACTACATAAAATCAAAAAATCTTTGATTTGATAAAGCTCTAATTTTTTGTGGTGCGGCAAAGCCGCACCACAAAAAATTAGAGCTTTATTTGGATTTAACCGTATTGGGACTCCTATAACCTTGACTAGCAGGAGTTGCGACGCAAGATATTGCAATTGCCGAAGAAGTCCTTACCCATCGTCAGTATCTTAATCAGATTAAACGCGAAATACAATTACGACATTTGCAGCAACTAAGTTCTGGTGCGCCCATAGACCTAGATGCAAGCTCGATTCATCTGGAAATGGTCAATGCGATCTCTCGTATTTCGTCTCATACTTGCAGCATTGCCCTTACTGTGCAAGGAGATTTATAGAGGCTAAACATCCCAAAGGGGTGTTTAGCCTCCTCAGAGCTGCTAAAATTAAAGATGAGTAATCTACACAACCACTTATTAAAAGCTGTTTAGAAATATGTCATTTCTCCTCTCGCCCCCAATACTTGCCACAATTGTCTATGCCGCGATCGCAGGTACATATTTGTTAGTGATCCCCTTGATCGTGTTGTTTTATTTCAAAGTGCGTTGGTACAAAACAGGCTCGGTGGAGAGAGTATTTCTCTGCTTTTTAGCCTTTTTCTTTTTTCCTGGATTATTGCTACTCTCACCTTTCTTTAACTTCCGACCTGAAGCCCGCCAAATTTAGAGATTACAACTATGCGCCGCATTGATGCCATAGCAATTATGGTTGCTTTTTTCGGATTTGGTGGAGTTGCATTTTGGGCGTTTCGCGCTTATGGTTTCGATGCAACCAATGCAGGTGTTTGGAGTCAAGTTGTTTTAGTAGGTGTGTTAATAGCTTGGATTTCGACCTATGTATTTCGAGCCGTTACCAAAACCATGACCTACAATCAGCAACTTGATGATTACAAAAAAGCAGTTTTGACAAAGCAACTTGCAGAAATGTCTACCGAAGATCGCGAAAAGTTGCTTGCAGAGGTAGAGGCAGAAAAGAAAGAAACGCAAAATGCCATCAAGGATGAATGAATCAGCGATCGCCCTATTATTCTCTATTCCATCCTAAGCCACTCGCGAGGCGAGTTAGTTCCTTCGGCTTTCCGAGAGACTTAAGCGATCGCTTTCAAATAATTCAACGATGGTTAGACTTTGCCAATGGTGGCGAATCGTCAAACTTGATGGCTGAAGCGCAATTTTTACACGATATTTTTGTTGATATTTTGGGTTATAAATCGCCCTTTGAGACAGATGGTCGGACATGGGAATTAGAACTGCATCCAAAGCCATCTCTCGGTTTTTTTGCGGAAAATTCAAATAATGTCATTGCTGAAATCAGGGTGAATGCTGCTGAAGAAGGGGCGATCGTCAAACCTGAGCCACAACATGAGACGACTGAATGGTTGATTGTGTTGGACTACCGTGAGCTTTGTCTTTACCATCGTGATGTATCAAGTTTGTTTTGCCAGAGATTTGCTTGGGAATCGCTTGCAGATTTAGAACAACTTAAGGCCTTTTATTTTTTACTATCGCGGCGGACACTTTTGCGGGGCATTGCTAACAGTGAAGAGCGATCGCGCACAACTCAGCTATTAGAAGAATCACATCAACTTGAATCTGAGATTCTCAAAAATTTCCATAGCCACTATTACAAAATTCGTAGTCAATTAATCAAAGATTTTCGCTATCGTTTGCCATTGCTTAATCAGTTGCAAAATAGTAGCAACATTGAAATTAATTTGCATATTAATAGCGAAGATGTTATAGAGATTGCTATTTATCAATCCCAAAAACTGTTAAACCGTATTTTGTTTGTGGCTTGTTGCGAAGATCGTGGGCTACTTGCTGCGAACTTGATTATAGACGCTTACGAATTTGTGAATCCCTATATAGAGCAACATATTTGGGAAAATTACAAAGCGATTTTTCGATGGGTACAATCAGGTAATACCAATTATCACAATCCAATCAATCCCTATCCATCTAAACTTTTTGAACAAGATTATATTTTAGATAAAGCCTTGTTTGTTGGTGACGAATTATGTCGCCAGATTAAAGAAATTTCTCGATTTGATTTTGGCGAAGATATCACGCGCCACATTGTAACTACTCTTTTTGATGATTCTATTAAAGAATTATCTCAATATCGTAAAGATCTTGCCAATCTTAGTAAGCGCCGTACTCCTAAATTACCTTGTAAAGCAATCCTACAGAGTGAGTCGGTAATTCGCACTTTGCAACAGCATCTGTCCCTAGGGAATAAAGATACTGTAAGCGATCAAAAGTATTTACAAAATACTTTGGGATATGCCAAAGACTATCAAAAACGCTTATTAAACATCAAAATCGTCCATTCTAAATGTGGTGCTGGTGTATTTCTTTCTACAGCTTTAGAGTTTTTGATTTCTGAACATGAGCGCATTCATCATCTATTAACAAAATTTTCTCCTAAGGATGCAGCGATTGTCCACGCAACACCAACAGAAATAATGGTGCATATTTTGCAACATAATCTCTTTGGGTGTGACGTCTTGAAAGAAGCTGTCGAAATAACCCGTCTTTCTTTGTGCTTGCGATCGCTAGAGATTGATTCGGTATTACCAAATTTTGAACACAATATTCAACTAGGTGAGTTAGTAAATTGTGATTTTGGTAAGGAATTTCGAGAAGCAAGTGATCGCGGTGAAGTTATAGTGATCAAATAATTTAGCGATATCGCTAAATTAAAAGAAAGGCGGTGCGATGAGACACTCTTTTTATTGTGGGTTAGTTTGACTAGGAATCATGATGATCGCCCAATAGGGAACGTTATTAGGATCTACTTCCGAGATCGGCTTAATTACTTGATTGCGTAAAGTCGCACGTTCGATATAGAGGGCGCGTTCAAATAGATTTAATTCTTCTAAAACAGCCTTTAGTTTGGCGAAATGTCTGCCAAGTTTAATAATTACGGCGGCATCCGCAACCGCAAGGCGATCCCTCAAAATAGCTGCTTCCAAAGTGGCGGGCATAATGCTCAAGACATCATTGCGATAAGTTAGGGGTACTCCCAACATCGACGCACTAGCAAAAGTTGAAGATATACCTGGGACTACTTCTGTATCGAAGCGATTGGAAAGGCGATTGAAAATATACATGAACGATCCATAGAGCATCGGATCGCCTTCACACAAGACCGCCACATCGCGCCCCGCATCCAGATGTTCAGCAATTTTTTCTGCCCCCAGATCATAATAGGGTTGCGAAGATCTTTGCACACTAAAAGGAAGCGGCATCGGTACTTCAATCTGTTCAGGACGAATAAAATTAGCAACGATCGCCCTTGCAAAGACCTTACCGTTTTCCATTGTCGGATATGCAATCACAGGCACTGAGGTTAAAATGCGATGAGCCTTAATCGTCAATAGCTCTGGATCGCCAGGACCAATGCCAAGTCCATATAAATTTCCTTTTTTGGCTTCATTCTCAACTAGTTTAACTGGATTCATAGCTCATTCTCCATCGCTAAGGCGTTCAGGGCGGCGGCACACATGGCACTCCCTCCACGGCGACCGTGAATCGTCAAAAAGGGAACTCCACGACTGTTTTCGGCTAGGGCGGCTTTTGATTCGATCGCACCGACAAAACCAACAGGAAATCCTAGTATAACGGCTGGCTTGGGGAAACCTGCATCAAGTAATTCTAAAAGTCTAAATAGCGCAGTGGGCGCATTACCGATCGCCACAATCGATCCCTCAATATGCGAGCGCCACAGTTCCATCGCCGCCGCCGAACGCGTATTCTCCATCTTTTTAGCCAATTCGGGGACTTCAGGCTCATTCAAAGTGCAAATCACCGCATTATTCGCTGGTAAACGTTTACGAGTCACACCATTCGCCACCATAAGCGCGTCACAGAGAATATTCGCACCGTTTTTGAGCGCTTCTCGACTAATTTTGACCACATTTTCGGAATAGGCGAGATCACTAACAATATCGGTCATGCCACAGGAATGAATTAGGCGCACAGCCACTACTTCTAGATCGGATGGTAGTATCTCTAAATTTGCCTCAGCGCGAATCTTAGCAAAGGATCGGCGGTATATCTCATTGCCATCACGAATGTAATCAAGCATGACTAATCACTTCTCTCAATTCTTGCAGATTGCATTGATTTACAAATTCACGAAAGCTCTGTTCAGGGCTTTGGCGTTGACTCTGATAGATATTTAGCAAACGTTCCATGAGAATCGGTAAATCCTTTACGGAATATGCCGCATAGAGTTCTCGACCAAAATTGATTTCACCGTCACCAACATAAATTTTGTAAGTTTTAGATGCTTCTCCTACTATGGCAATGTCACTAACATGGTGTTGAGCACAGGATTTATCACATCCTGAAAAATGCAAATTAATTGGATCATCCAGTTGCATACATTTCTCTAAGTGGGAGGCGATCACATGGGCATCTGCTTGGGTATCCGTTAGCGCCACCTTGCAGCCCTTAATTCCAGAACAAGCAGCGATCGCTGAATAGGGATGATTAACAGAAATATATAATCCCAAATTTAAAATTTCCTGCGTTACTTGCTCAAGATCCGCTTCCGCAATATCCGTAACCAATAAATTCTGCCAAGGCGTTAACCGCAAAGCCCCACCACCATATTGTTTGGTGAGATTTGCCAATCCTTTTAATTGATACGAAGTTAACCTTCCTAAGGGAACAACGACACCAACATAAAACAGCCCCACCTGCCTCTGAGGATGAATTCCCAAATGTTGATTAATGTGATTAATTCTCCCCCCTTCACAAGGGGGGCTGGGGGGGGACTCACCTTTAAACCGATACTTCTCAACTGCTTGCAGATATTTTTCCACACCCCAATCATGAAGTAATTCTCTTAAACGAGGAGGGCGCGATCGCAAATGGTTGTTCTTATTTAGCCTTTGCTCTGTATATTCCCGATAAACTTCTGTTAGCGCCGCAAGAACTTCAATAACTTTTTTGTGGGAAATGAATACATTTACAGGTGCTGGCGAATCGCCGCGATCGCCTAAACCTAAAAGCAAACTAAAGTAAAGCGCACCGCTAATCTCTACCGCTACTAAACAAATGTCATTGGGGCGATCGTTGACACTAATTGTTTCCCCACCATCAAAGCAAATACTAAATTTATTCGATAGAATTTCTAATTCAGGATGGTTGAGCAAATAGAGATTCCATTGCTTTACCAAAGGAATTGTATTGATTTTAGCAAGTGGATCAATTCCTGCGGTAGGGCTAGCCATCATATTTCGCAAGCCATCTGTACTCTCTGTACTAGAGGCAAGTCCATAATCTTGAAAATCCAGAAGAATTTCCTCAGATAGAGTTTGACTGGTGCGAATTTGCAGATTAGCGCGATTAGTGATTTGGATTTCGCCATTACCAAATTGATTGACGACCGTTGCAAGTAATTCGCATTGCGTAGAAGTAATTAATCCCGCAGGTAAACGGATACGGGAAAGAATACCATCTTGGGCAGTGGTGGCATTAAAGAGACTGGGACAAATAGCTGTAGTAGATTGCAATTTTTATTTCAGAAAAAATGTAGAGGTTAAGATCCCCGACTTTTTCGGCGAATTTATAGATTATCTTTTCTTGCGTAGAAAAAGTCGGGGATCTGAGGATGGTTTGGTAATAAATTAGAGGCTTAAAGCCGCTTCGATTTGCGATCTCTCTAGTCCTTGACCGATGAATACCAGACGGGTTTGCCGATCTTCATCTTTAGTCCAAAGGCGGTCGTAGGAAGTTTCAAGGCGATCGCCCACTCCCTGTAATACCATTCGCATCGGTTTATTTGGGACATTCACAAAGCCCTTGATGCGATAGATCTCTTGTTCGGCGATCGCTTGCCTTAGAGAAGCTAGTAATTGAGACGGCTCAAAGGCTTGCTCAGTAACAATGTTAATAGAATTAATATCATCATCATGCTCATGCTCTTCTTCTGAATCATGATGACTAGGACGCGAATCGAGATTATCCTCAACCGCCGCATTAAAGCCTAAAAGAATCTCAGAGCTAACTTTTCCTGCGTCACAGGCAATCACCTTAACGCCCTCGCGCAATTCCTGCTTAAGCCATGAATGCACTTTGTTTTGGGCTTCAACATCCACCAGATCGGTTTTCGTTAATAAAACCAAATCCGCACAGGCTAACTGATCCTCAAAGAGTTCTTCAATGGGAGTTTCATGATCAAGATTGGGATCGAGTTGACGCTGAGCATTTAAAGCATCAAGATCGCCTACCAATCGACCACTCGCCACCGCTTCACAATCGACTACTGCAATTACACCATCAACAGTTGCCCCATTACGGATTTCTTGCCAACGGAAGGCTTGAATTAAGGGCTTTGGCAAAGCTAAGCCAGAGGTTTCAATGAGGATGCAGTCAATGCGATCGCGCCTTTTTAGAAGTTCCTGCATGGTTGGTAAAAATTCTTCCTGAACGGTGCAGCAAAGACAGCCATTGGTCAATTCCACAATATTAGGCGTGATTTCTTGACCATCTTCATCGCAAACGCGACAAGAACGCAGTAAGTCGCCATCAATGCCGATCTCACCAAATTCGTTTACTAGCACAGCAATGCGCCGACCTTGATTGTTTTGCAACTGTTCTCGAATTAGGGTGGTTTTACCACTCCCTAAAAATCCAGTAATCACAGTTACAGGTATTTTTGCTGCCATAATTTTCTCTAAAAATTTTTCAAATCCCAATTACTAATAACTTGGTGGCTGAGCGAAGCCGAAGCCAACAAGTTATTGCTAGAAAAATCACAGTAGGGGTAATTCATGAATTGCCCCTACTATGAAAAACGCTCTAGCCTTTAGGTACTGGGAGAATCAAAGAAGAAAGATTAGATGCAAAAAAGGCAGCACCTATTCCGCAAATTACTAAACCTGCTGACTTAAGGTTCGGCGATACTTGAGAAAAATCACCCTTGAGGACTTTCTGCGCGATGAAGAGAGCAGCACTCGAAATTACTAACTGAATCATGGTAAAGCCAACTAAATAAGCAACTAGAGCAGTGATTTGTGCGCCAAAAATCGCTTCACCGTAAGCATAACCATGAAATAAGCCTGCTACTGCCGACAGAGCAACCATTATTAATACATTGGGACTGTTCTTAATAGCCAACAAAATGCCAAATAGCAAAATCGAGCCAGAAACAATGAGTTCAACCACTGGGATCGATACGCCTAGCAAGTGAATTCCCGTACCAAGCATTGCCGATAAAACAAAGGACAGGGGAATGAAAATACCCTGAGGTTTAAGCGCAGCAAATAAACCAACAGTAACAATAAAGGCAAGGTGATCAAGACCAATCACAGGGTGTGCCAAGCCTGATAGGAAGCCTTCAAAAAAATTGCTTGGTGTTTTGCCACCCATTGGGTGGTGTGCTGATGCGGGGCTAGCAAATACCAAAAAGCTCAAAGCTAATAATCCCCAAGGGGAGATTGCTAAAGCTTTAGATTGAACTGAGGCGAAAATTTTAGATAAATTCATACTCTGTAACTCGCAGATATGGACAAATTAAACTAGTTCTAGCGGGCATCCTGACTTTAAGCATCTAAATTTATTTTTATTTAAATGCTCTTACAGTTGCGGTACAGCGTTGGACTTTCACCAAACTTTCCCCTTTTGTGGTTTTGTATCTTTGAAAAGAATTTTGCGCTTAGAAGCTTAGAATCAATTCATAGAGACAATCGCATCTGTTAACGGCTGTTCCCCGTTAAAACTAGAACAGACTTTGACTTTACAATAATTTGTCTGCCTTGAGAAAAAAATACTTATATATGTTTATAAATTGTACCGATGACCAGTGAAAAATGGCTAAAAATTATTGGTATTGGTGAAGATGGTTTAGTGGGGCTAAGTACCGCCGTCCGATCGCTAATTGATCATGCCGAGATTTTAGTAGGGGGTGATCGCCATTTAGCGATGTTGCCAGAATTTCCAGAAGATCAGCGATCGCGCATAGTTTGGACATCGCCTATTGAGTCAACCATTCAGCAAGTTATTAATTTACGAGGTAAATCGGTATGTGTCTTAGCTAGTGGCGATCCTCTTTGGTTTGGGATTGGTACAACATTATTAAAGAGAGTTCCTATTGAAGAAATCGCAATTATTCCTTCACCTTCTACTTTTAGCTTGATTTGTGCGCGATTAGGATGGTCTTTGAACGAAGTAGACACCCTGAGCCTATGCGGTCGTCCTGATTCACTTTTACTGTCTTATATTTATCCAAATGCTAAACTGCTAATTCTAAGTTCGGGAAGAGAAACACCGCAAATTGTGGCAAATATGCTTTGCGATCGCCATTTCAGCAATAGCAAAATTACGGTTTTAGAACATCTCAACGGCACTAAAGAACGCATTATTTCTACCGTTGCCAATCAAATTCAAAAATCCTCCCAATTTGCCGATCTTAATGCGATCGCTGTGGAATGTATTCCTAATCCTGAAGCGAAAATTCTATCGCGAATTGTAGGGCTTGCCGATGATGCTTTTTGCCATGATGGGCAATTAACTAAACGCGAAGTTAGAGCGATTACCCTATCTACCCTTGCCCCTAATGCTGGGGAATTGCTTTGGGATGTGGGGGCTGGTTGTGGTTCTATTGGTATTGAATGGATGCGAAGTCATCCTCGTTGTCAAGCGATCGCTATCGAAAAGTCCCGCACTCATTTCATCGCTGAAAATGCGATTTCCCTTGGTACGCCTAATCTCAAAATTATCGAAGGCAAAGCTCCCGAAGTTTTACTAGGTTTACCCTCGCCTGACGCGATCTTTATCGGCGGTGGCGCGACTGTCCCAGATTTATTCGAGACTTGCTGGGAAAACTTGCGATCGCAGGGGCGCTTAGTGGCTAATGTTGTCACTCTTGAGGGAGAACAAAAACTATTTCAATGGCAACAGAAGTATGGCGGTATGCTTACGCAAATCTCGATTAGTCGTGCTGAAGCGATCGGTTCTTTTTTAGGCTGGAAACCAATGCGACCTGTTACTCAATGGCAAGTAATAAAACCATTTTAAAAGTGTTGCTTCGCAAAACTTTTAAAATGGTTTAGGACTTACACAAGACTAAGGAATTTACTAGTTTTTAGGTAAATATAGCGCGTGCGAAGCATGCGCTATATTTACCCGAAGCGTAAGTCCTAATGGTTTTTATCGGGAGTTTAACCAAGCGATCGCATCTTCAATGCTTGACACTTGTTTGCCTTCGGGCATCGCAGGACGTTGCACCATCACAATGGGAATTGCTAATTCCCTTGCGGCGATGATCTTGACATAGGTGGCATTTCCACCGCTATTTTTACTCACGATCGCCTCAATCTGATATTCGCGCAGTAGTTCCCGTTCCTGTTCTAAGTTAAATGGCCCCCGATCTAGCAAGACCTTGCTATTAGGAAGTTCGATATCAGGTGGATCGATGGAACGCATTAAATACCAAGTGTCGGGATAAGTCTGCGATCGCTGCAAAAATGGCTCTAGCTGCTGTCTACCTGATGTAATAAATACACGATTCACAGATGCAGGAATTGATTGAGCGGCGGCTGCTACAGTTTCTACTTCGATCCAATTGTCACCAGACACTTTCTCCCATTGTGGACGGACTAGCATAAGGTGTGGAATGTTTGTTGCTTGAGAAGCGATCGCGCCGTTCAGCGTAATTTGTCCCGCACAGGGATGGGTAGCATCAATTAGAAAATCAATAGCATTCTCTTGTAAATATCTAGCTAATCCTTCTGCGCCACCAAATCCACCAATGCGAACCTGTCCTAATAGGACAGATGGCTTTTTGGTTCGTCCAGCGAGGGAGCTAATTACTTCTATTTCAGGGATGCTGGCAAGTTTGGCGGCAAGTTTCACAGCATCACCAGTACCGCCTAAAATAAGAACTTTTTTCATGATTAAAAATATTGGAAATTGTCCTATACCGCTATGCTTGAGAGTTCAATATTATCTCGTTTCTAGTCAGTAAGCGATCGCCCCATACCATCATCACGAATTGGCAAGGCGATCGCCTCAAAACAAACCAAAGATCGTAAATTCATTACTACTGATAGTGAGATGAGTTAAGAATTAAGCTAATGTAGATACAATATAGATACATTGACGGTGATTTTTATGACTGCCGCGATCGCTAAGTGGGGTAATAGTTTGGCTGTACGCATTCCGCAAGCTATAGCTGAACAGGCGCAAATTCAAGCAGGAAGCGAAATCAGTATTGATATTATTGATGGCAAGATTGTTTTGACACCGCATCGGCGTAAAAAATATACTCTAAATGAATTGCTGTATGGTATGACCTCCGAACATCTCCATGCAGAAGTTTCTACGGGTGTGTTTATTGGGAATGAAGCATGGTAAAGCCATATATTCCTGATCGTGGTGATATTGTTTGGCTAGATTTCGATCCACAGGCTGGACATGAACAATCTGGACATCGTCCTGCTTTTGTGATTTCACCTCTAGCCTATAATCAAAGGTCAAATTTGGTTCTGCTTTGTCCAATTACTTCTAAAACTAAATAGTCAGATTAGGCAGAAACTTTCCGTCTAATAATCAAGTTAGATGTCACTTGCTTAGGAGATTATATTTAACTAACTTCATGCCTAAACCAAAATCTATTTATTCAAGTAATATTGCCAAATAATTATTCTTCCTAATTTCTAATCTCGTTATGACCATGGCAATGATCTATAAAAATCGGCGACTTTCTGAAATAACTCATCAAAGTCTGGAAGCTCACCCTCTATCTCGTCTTCAAGTGTATGATAGTCTTTTTTAGCTCTGGATTTTAACTCTGGGTCTTCAAATGAATTTATATCTGGCGCAATCTTTAATCTTGCTTTCGATTTAATAATTAAAGAATTCAAGATTTTGCTTCTTTCAAAATTATCAATATCCCCAAATCTTTCGATTAGTAAATTTAACTCATAAACATCTTGTCTACGACTTCTATTTCTAGAAACTTGCTGTAATAATGAGCGATACTTTTCGGCTATTAAGTCTGTTAATGAATAAGCCAAAATGCCTTCTTCAAGATTTAGCTTTAAATCCTCAATATTAGGAGTTGCTTCATTCAAACTATAATCAATTGATATGGTATCCGGTGATTGCAAAGACAATAATCGCTTATGCTGAGGTGTCCCTTTATATGCATATCCTACTGTCATCTTAATTGATGGGTATGTAGAGTTAGGGTCTTTTGGCTGTAACTTACTACTTTGTACACGACAATCTAAATCATAATCTAATTCCTCAACTATCTGGGCTAGGCTACTATCCAAAGATTTACGAACACCATATTCAGTAATCTCACCACCGCGTGGTCTCTCGGTAGAAAAGTCGATATCTGTTGTAAAGCGATGACTTTTATATCTGATCGCTAGCAAAATGCCTCCTTTCAAAATCATGTTTGCTTTTAAATTACTATCTGAAGCAATTGCTGACAAGATAGTATGTACAGCCTGACGAAGCTCCTTCTCATTACTCCTAGTAGTTGGTGTGTCTTCAACCCAGTCTTTGATATCAAATTCCTCGATTTCACTCATCAATCACTTTTCCTGAAAACATTCAAAGAAATTCCCCATTTATCTGACCATTCGGGAGAGTATTCTGAGCTTGAATCAAGCTTCCTCGATCCTCCCCTTTGAGCAAGTGAAGACCAACCATTGATAATCTCATTATTAATACCTAAACGCTCATTTAAAATATAGCCTGCCCTAACCTTATCGATAGGCTCTCCATTTTTATCAATATCGTCAGTTATCAATCTGAGATATTTTTCTCCATATTCATGAAATATATCCAATATATGATTGAGCCCCCCGCATAGCTCAGGATTTTTCAACATATCGAGGAATGTTCTTCCTATTGTCGAAACTCTAAGCGGTCTCCCCCAAACATTCTTATATGCTCCCAAATGCTTAGAACTCAGACAATGAAGGTCTGTCTTATTGATCTTATTCATCTTTGGTCTAACTAGTTTTGGCAACCCATGCTCACAATAACTTTCAAAATCATCGCCCAGATCTTTCTGCATTCTCTCTTTTGCTAAAGATCGCCAAGTATCAGTCGGAGGGGAAGATATAAATAGTTTTTTTGGTATTCGATTTGTTAAACCATGATACGACATGGCACTTAGATGAGACATATAGCAAAAAGGGTCAACTGTACAGGCTGTATCCTCTGTATCGCCAGCAGATCGACCAAGAAGAGTAAAAATCTTGGGGAGATTCTCATGAGGAAACAAAACTCCTTCATCTAATAGTAATTTTAAGTATTTAGCAATGTCGGCATTTTTCGCAAATTCCTTGTGGAACTCTACAGGTTTACCACTATAAACCTTGCTTCGGCATATTTTGTTTACAGTTAATCCAAACTGATATTTAGAAATGACGGGCTGCTCTAAATTACCAAGTGATAATGTGATTGCTTTGACGACATCCATAACTAGTTGGCACTTGAAAAAACGAAAGCTACACTACAATGTTAGGATTACATCCTGAGGATGTAATCCTAACATTGTAGTGTAGCTTTGTCAAGAAAATCTGGATAGCTACAGCAAACATGTATACCAAAAAAGATTTGAGAATTAAAAAGTATGCTGCTCAAAGCAGGATATACCAGTGAATCGGCAAAAGGTCGATATTCCAGATGGTCACATCCTAAATTGTCAAAAAAGATCGTTGTTTCAGGTAAAGATGCTAGTCATGCCAAAACCTACTAGCAATTCTCATTGTGAAGTCAATTTTTATAATGAGAATTGCTGAAAACCTACTTAGAAAAGCAGATTAATGAAGCACTATAAGAACTCAGAAAAATAGATACAGAGGAATAACAACTATGCAATACACAATTCTCATTCAATGGTCTGATGAAGGTAACTGCTTTGTTGTATTTTTACCTGAAAGAGCTTCTGGAGCTTTTAGTTGAGACCGCTATAGCAAAAGGTGAAGCATTACCGAAACGGGAACGATTCTAGAGAGATGTGATCTCCCAAGCTACTTAAAGCGAAATTTCCCATGTCAGAGCGATCACCGACTATCGCCTATATATCGCTATACCTGCGATTCGATCGCACCTTCGGCATCATTAGCGATCGCCTTTAAACGATCCAACATATCCGTAGTCACATCTTGCCACATCCCACGCTGATTTGCTTCTAGCAAACGTTCCGACATATCTCGCAGCGCCCAAGGATTGCTGGATTTAATAAAATTCTGAACTTCAGGATTAAAAATATATGCTTCCGCAACTCCCTCATACATAAAGTCCGAAACGCAGTTAGTCGTGGCATCATAGGCAAACAGATAATCGAGCGTTGCCGACATCTCAAAAGCTCCCTTATAGCCGTGACGCATCGCTCCTGATATCCATTTGGGATTGACGACACGCGATCGATAGACCCGCGCAATCTCTTCACTCAATTTACGAACCTTGGGCTGAGCCATCCGTGAATTATCGCCAAAATATACTTCGGGAGCATTGCCAGATATGGATTTGATCGCCGATGTCATGCCACCCTGAAACTGATAATAATCATCGGAATCGAGAATATCATGCTCGCGATTGTCCTGATTTTGTAGCACGATTTGCATATTACCGAGGCGTTGATTAAAGGCTTCGGGAGCCGATTTGCCCTCAGACTTGCTGGTATAGGCGTAGGCGCTCCAATTGATATAGGCACGGGCTAAATCCTGTTCACTTTCCCAGTTCTGTGACTCGATTAAACCTTGCAAACCTGCTCCATAGGCACTTGGTTTAGAACCAAATACCCGATAACGCGATCGCTCTTGTGCCTGTTCTAAAGTTAATCCTTCTTTTTGCCAATGTGCCGATTCTTCTTGGACTTTTGCTGCGAGAGGATTTTGCTCAGCAGGTTCATCAAGATTTGCCACAGCATTCACCGCACTGTCAAATAAATCGATTAGATTGGGAAAGGCATCTCTAAAGAATCCCGAAATCCTCAAGGTGACATCCACACGGGGACGACCTAAGATTGATAAAGGCAAAATCTCAAAATCTACCACACGGCGCGATACGCCATCCCAAACAGGCTGCACACCAAGCAGAGCCAGAGCTTCGGCAAGGTCATCACCACCCGTTCGCATTGTCGAAGTTCCCCAAATCGATAGCCCTAAGGTTTGCGGATATTCGCCATGTTCTTGAGTATAAGTTTCGATCAGGACATCCGCAGCCTTACGCCCAATATCCCAAGCGGTTTCTGTCGGCACGGCGCGAATATCCACTGAATAGAAATTGCGTCCTGTGGGTAATACTTCAGGTCTGCCCCTTGTCGGCGCACCTGATGCTCCGCTAGGCACATATTCGCCATTGAGTCCGCGCAGGAGATTCGTAATTTCTTGCTTGGTTTTGTAGAGGGAGGGGAGGAGGCGATCGCGAATCCATGTTAGTTCTGTTTGAATGGCAAGATCCTCATCCCCCAAGCCCTTCTCCCATGAAGGGAGAAGGGGAGAAAGATTAATTTTCTTGTCCCCCTCTCCCCCCTTGAGAGAGGGGCTTGGGGTGAGGGCATCCACTAACTCCGCCGCATATTCCTCAATAACTTCAACAGCATCCCCAATAATCCGACAATTCGCTAAGCGTGGATGAGAACTTGATAGAAGTAATTCACCTAAATCCGCAGTCAATGGATCGAAATCTAGCTGCCAATCCTGAGCGATCGCCCTAGTTAACCCCAAACGATGAGCCGTAGGATTACGGGCGATCGCTACGACCAAATCCCTTAACTGTCGCCCCTCTGGACATTGCCCAAAAATATGCAACCCATCACGAATCTGAGCTTCCTTAATTTCGCAAAGATAGCCATCGGCTGTCGTGAGAATGGTATTGAGGGAATCCTCTAAACGATCTAGGGAAATCCCTAAATCTTGATGTAGATTTTCCTGTTTGATTGTTTCTATCAGGCGATCGCGAATCATCCCCAAACGCGAAGGATCGAGAGTTTCCGCTTCGTAATATTCATCGATTAAACCTTCCAATTGCTGCAAACCACCATACAACTCGGCGCGAGTCATCGGCGGCGTGAGATGGTCGATTATCACCGCTTGTGATCGCCTTTTTGCCTGTGAACCTTCTCCTGGATCATTGACAATAAAGGGGTAAAAATGAGGCATAGCTCCAAAAGCGGCTTCAGGATAACAATTTTCCGATAGAGCCACGCTCTTTCCAGGAAGCCATTCGAGGTTGCCATGTTTGCCGATATGGGTGATCGCATTTGCCTTAAACTTATCGCGCACCCAATGATAGAAAGCCATATAGTCATGGGTCGGTTCTAAATCAGGAGCATGATAATTGAGGGTAGGATCGAGATCATAGCCCCGTGATGGTTGAATCCCGACAAAAATATTACCAAATTGCATGCCAGCAATAAGAAAATCGTTTTCCTGTCTCGTTTTACTCCATCGATTACTAATTCCATTTTGAACAGATTCAGGCAAATCTTGAAAATAGTTTTGATAATCTTCTAAAGACAGCGATTGATAGATTTGACGCACTCCAAAGGATTCGCGATCGTTAGTCACACCTGTCGTTAATAACTTCATCAGTTCATCGCTAGTTTTAGGAATTTCACCAACGTTATATCCCACACTTCGCAAAGCTTTGAGAATCTCTAAACAACTGGCTGGTGTATCTAAACCCACTCCATTAGCTAATCTGCCATCGCGATTGGGATAGTTAGCCAGAATCAATGCAATCTTGCGATCACCCACATCTGTATGCTTTAGCTCTATCCATTTCACCGCCAGATCCGCTACAAAATTAATCCGCGATCGCACGGGTTCATAGGTCAATACTTCCGTTTGTAAGGCAAGATTTTGCCCCTGCATCGCTTTAAAAGAGACAGCCCTTGTAATAATCCTGCCATCGACTTCAGGCAAAACCACATTCATCGCCATATCGCGAGGATTCAATCCCTGTGTACCATTCGCCCAAGTTTTCTTTAGCCCACCGCTAAAAATCACCTGAAACACAGGCACATTCAAAGCTTCCCAAAGATCAACTTGCGGTGTATCCGTTTTTAAACTTGCTAAAGAGAAGCTAGTCGTATTCAAAATAATATCTACTTTCTGACCAGATTCAGGCAAGCAATAGCGAATTAATTCTGCTTGCACATCGGGTTCTTTGAGTGATGAAACATAAATGGGTAAAGGTTCTAAATTTTGTTCTCGCAATGCTTCACATAAAGAGGCGATCGCTTCCGTATTACCCGATAAATAATGAGCGCGATAAAAAAGAATCGCCGCGCTCCCCACCATTCCTATTGGGAGATGGGGCTGAGGGGTAAGGGTTTCATAGATCCCAATGCGAGGTACTGATTGCGGAAGTTCATATTCTGATTCAATATCTAAAAATTCTTTCGCAATAAACTTCAATAAATTCTGATAATTTGATATCCCTGCTTCGATGAAATATTGCCAAGCCTGATTCACCAAAGTTAACGTTGTTGTGGCATGGCTAGTTAAATTTGGGTCAGGACGCTCATCCCCTGGCAATACGATCAAGACTGCGCCAGTATTTGCCACAGTTTCTTTAACGACTTCTAATCCATAGCTCCAGTAAGACTGTCCTCCAATTAATCTGACAATAATTACCTTGGCGCTTGCTAAAACTTCTTCTGCATAGGTATCGATCGCGATTTGTTGCTGCAATTGCAATACATTCACCACCCGAATCTGCGGAAAATCTTCAGGTAATTGAGCAGTAGCCGCCGCAAGGGTTTGGATATCCGTATCGGCAGCCGTGATAATGACAATTGGTGCAGGTTCCTGATCAACAAAAATCACGCTGTCGGTGGACTGGTTCCAGCCCCCTGATATAGTAGCAATACGGTGCATTAGTTATTGGGTTCAACTAGGAAAATTAGGCAATGGCAATTATTATCGCAGGTGAACGTAGTGGTGTGGGGAAAACTACAGTGACTTTGGCACTATTGGCAGCGCTGAAGGCGCGATCGCAATCTGATCAAGTTCAATCCTTTAAGGTTGGTCCAGATTATATTGATCCGATGTTCCATTCTTACATCACAGGACTTCCCTGTCGCAATCTCGATCCCGTTTTAACCTCTGAGGACTATGTGCGATCGTGCTTTGCTAAGCATTCTCAAAATGTTGCATATTCTCTGATTGAAGGAGTAATGGGGCTTTTCGATGGGGCAACAGGTAAAGACGACACCGCAAGTACTGCCCATATTGCGAGATTGCTCAATGTACCAGTAGTTTTAATCCTCAATTGTGCCAGTACATCGCGATCTATTGCCGCGATCGCGCATGGATATCGCACCTTCGATCCTCGCATCCAGATTGCAGGCGTAGTTCTCAATCGTGTTGGTAGCGATCGCCATTTAGAACTCTTAACTCAAGCCATTGAACCATTAAATCTTCCAATTTTAGGTGTTCTCCGTCGCCAAGATAATATATCAATTCCCGATCGTCATTTAGGACTCATTCCCACTGCCGAAATGTCTGATCTTGATGGCATTATTGAGCGATTAGCACATCTAGGGGAAACTTGCTTTGACTGGGAGAAATTATTGCCATTGATGGAGAAGCATCATCCCCAACCCATCTCACACGGGGAGAATAGAGTAGGAGTTGCTCACCATTTCCTGCGGGAGAGGGGGCTAGGGGGTGAGGGAATTCGCATTGCGATCGCCCAAGATAGCGCCTTTAGTTTTTACTATGCTGACAATCTTGATTTGTTTCGAGAACTGGGAGCCGAATTAATTCCTTGGAGTCCAATTCGTGACCATACCTTACCTGAAAACATTCAAGGTTTATACTTTGGTGGTGGATTTCCAGAAGTATTTGCTGCTGAATTATCCGAAAACAAGACAGCGAGAGAATCCGTTTGCAAGGCAATTATTTCAGGCGTCCCCACCTATGCCGAATGTGGCGGCTTAATGTATCTATGCGATCGCATTGTTGATTTTGAAGAAAAATCTTTTCCAATGGTAAATATTTTCCCAACTGCGGCAAAAATGGGTAAGCGTTTAACTCTGGGATATCGTCAAGCGATCGCTTTGCAAGATAGTCCCTTAGTAAATAAAGGTGATTTAGTTTGGGGTCATGAATTTCATCGCTCATCGCTAGATGAAATCAGCGATCAACCTCTATATTCCCTCCGAGGCTATGAATCATATTTGCAATATCCATCAGAAGGTTGGCAAAAATATCAAGTTCACGCATCCTATACCCATCTTCACTTTGGAGCACAAACATATTTATTAAAAAGATTTTTAACAAACAGTCAAAAACCATAAAAGAAGCGACAACGTACAGCGTTACCTCTTCTTTAAATTACATCAGCAAATGTTTTTTCCATCTTTCTGAAGTACCAAATCCCACTCCAAAGCAATAAAAAGACTAGTGCTAATGAAAGTGAAAAACCAGGTAAATAGATTGTAGATTTTCCACCCAGAATCGCCCAACGGAAGCCATCAATAACGCCCACCATCGGATTTAATGAGTAAAGTAAGCGCCATTGTTCTGGCACAATACTACTACTAAAACCAACTGGAGAAATATATAACCCAAACTGAATAATAAAAGGAACTACAAATCGAAAATCTCTATATTGTACATTTAAAGCCGCTAACCATAGACCTACTCCCATAGAGGCTGCACAGGAAATAAGAATAAAGAGTGGCAATGTCAGAATTCGCCAATCGGGGACAAAGTTATACCATGCCATTAATCCCAAGAGAATCATCCCTGAAATTAAAAAGTCCACAAAACTAACAATTACCGCACTAGTTGGAACAATCAATCTTGGGAAATATACCTTAGAAATCAAATTGGCATTACCGATCAAACTATTGCTACATTCACTCAGAGCATTAGAGAAAAACTGCCAAGGCAACATACCAGCAAATACAAGGATGGGATATGGAACTCCTTGTGAAGGTAATTTAGCTAACTGACCAAAGACGACTGTAAACACAACCATCGTTAAAAATGGTCTAATTAAAGCCCAAGTAACACCGATCGCGGTCTGCTTGTAGCGTACTAAGATATCTCGCCAAGCTAAGAAATAAAATAACTCACGATATCGCCATAGGTCTTTCCAATATTGATTTTCTGTCCTTCCAGCTTCTATGATTAATTCTTTTTGGGAAACGCTACTGTGATCATCCATGAAGTTAAAAATTACACTCAATTTAAATGTAGTTTAGCAGTTAGGGACTTGCTATTAATTAAAGTACCTGCGGCTTCGACTAGGCTCAGCCAACGTTAGCTGAGCCTAGTCGAAGCTATATAACTTGGTGTGACATTTTTTATCCGCAGTTGTTCATACAGTTAAAACTGCTTCAGAAACCGCAAATCGCTATTAAATAGGCGGCGGATATCATCAATTTTATGTAAAACCATGGCAACCCGATCTACGCCAAAGCCCCATGCAAAACCTGTGACTAGTTCGGGATCATAACCAACGGCTTTGAATACATTGGGATCGACCATACCACAACCACCAAGCTCTAGCCAGCGTCCATTCCACATCACGTCAACTTCGGCTGATGGTTCTGTGAACGGGAAATAGCTAGGCCGAAAGCGAATTGGACATTCCCCTAAAAGCTCTTCAACAAAGGTTTTCACAGTTCCTTTAAGATCGCCAAAGGTTAGACCCTCCTCAACTGCTAATAGCTCAATCTGATGAAAAATCGGAGAATGAGTAGCATCAATATCATCCTTGCGATATACGCGCCCTGGGCAAGCAATTCGTAATGGTGGAACGTTCTCTTCCATGTAGCGGATTTGTACCGAGGAAGTTTGCGATCGTAATAGCTTACCATCACTCAAGTAAAGGGTGTCCGCCATGTCGCGGGCAGGGTGATCAGCAGGAGTATTCAGAGCCTCAAAATTATAGTAATCTGTTTCAATTTCAGGACCTTGAGCAACGGTGAAGCCTAAACCTACCAAAATATCCAGCATCCGATCAATCGTGCTTTGGATGGGGTGTTGTCTACCTTGATAAGAATGTAAGATCCCAGGCATAGTGACATCAAGGGTCTCTAGTTCTAACCGTTTGGTAATTAAGGACTGTTGAATCGCGATTTTGCGCTCTTCTAGTTGGGTTTGTAGTGTTTGTTTAACCTGATTCGCGATCGCGCCAATTTGAGGACGTTCTTCAGCCGATAGCTTACCCATTGCTCCCAGAATCTGAGAAAGAGACCCTTTCTTTCCTAAGTACTCAACCCTTAGCTGTTCTAATTCTTCAGGAGTTTGCACATCTTCAACTGATTTTGTTGCTAGTTCTGCCAGAGATTGCAATTGAGATTTTAAGCTCTCTAAGTCCGTTGCCATCAACGTTTCCTATGTATTTATGAAGAATTTTTCTCTCCTAACTTTACCAGAAAACATCCAAACTCTGTTGGTCTTTAACAACAAACAAAAAAAGTAAAGGCGACGCAATGCGTCGCCTTTACTTTTTTCGTCTTATTGCTTAGCCAATGCTAAAAATGACATAGGATCGATCGCACTACCGCCATTAGGACGAATCTCAAAGTGGAGGTGAGGTCCAGTACTAAAGCCAGTACTACCCATTGCCGCAATTAGCTGACTTTGGCTAACACTTTGCCCCTCTTTTACATAAATCTCACTGAGGTGTCCGTAGCGTGTAATTGTGCCATCGGGATGACGAATATCGATCATGTTTCCATAACCACCATCATTCCAACCTGCATAATCCACAACACCCGTAGAAGCAGCCAAGATTGGTGTACCAGTCGGTGCAGCAATATCAATACCTGCATGAAGTCTTCCCCATCTCCATCCGAAACCAGATGTTAATACACCATCCGCTGGCCAAATAAAACCATTGGATAATCCGTAGTCATTGACATCGGGTAAATATCTGCTAGCCGTCAATTGTGGTAATTGTGGTGTGAATCCAGAACGATCATCAGGATTAGCGATCGCACTGCGACCAGCATCAAAGTTGCGATCAGTATTAGGAGCAGAATTTAAGCTGGATGCTGCAATTCTTGTAGCTTCTAACTTACGGGCTTCTTCAGCTTTACGAGCAGCTTCTTTAATTTCTGCATCGCGAACTTTAGCATTGAGTTGTTCTACCTCAGTCTCTAGACGCTTGACTTCCAAGGAAGTCACTCTTGACTCAGGCTCAGGTAATAGAGCAACTTGACTAGGCTTACCGACGGTAGAGCTTGTCTGTTCTACTGACTGTGAGTTAGGAATCGCAGGTGCTAAATTTGTCGCTAATTTTGCAGGAATCTGTACATTTGGCTCAGACGCTGGTTGAGCATTAACACTGGCAGGTTGAGAAGTTAGATTGCTACTTTGCTCGACCGCTCGGTTAGCTGGAATACTAGGAACGGAGATAGCCACTACGACAGCAGGTTTGGTGTTTGGCTCTGTTGCTGGCTGACTTTGTAATTCAGAAGGCGCATTACGCAAACTTACTCTTTGCTCAGAAACCAGTGCCACAGGGATCTGAGGAATTGACAAGGCTGTAGCGATCTTGGTAGAAAACTGAACTTTGGGTGCAGCTACAGGCTGAGAAGAATTAGCTTCGACGGGAATTGAACGATTAGAACTATACTGTTCAGTCGCGGTTGAGGCAGGAATTGATGGTACAGCGATTGATCTAGCTGGGACAGTGAGAGCCGTTGGTGATATAGTTCCATTTTTCCTATTTGCATTACTACCGAGTTCACCAAATAACTGATCAGGAGTAAAAGGAAATAATGAAACTGCAACCTTAAGAGCAGGCTCAGCAGATACAGGCAAATTCGCTTGAGAAGTAACCTTAGCTGGCAAGGTATTCGTTTGTTCTTGTACAGGAGAATTAGGTAAATTAACAGCACTACCTGTAAGTTGCCTTAATCCATCCCATGTTGATACAGGATTAGCTAAAGCCAGCTTAACTGAGTTATCTGAGTTGTTTGGCAACTTCATTGGTGTTGCTGCAACAACACGTACCTGTGCAACATCTTTGGGCGAAGAAGTGCTATTAACATTACTAAAGTTTATAGGTGCAGCTAGCTCCGCTTCGGGGGAAGGAATTGCCTTTGTGGGCTTCTCATTAGTAGCGGCAATAGTCTGTGTTGCTGGTAAATAGCGCTCTTGAGGAAGCTTTAATTCTTGATTAAGTTCTAACCACTGAGGATTGTCTAACTTGTTTGCCTCAATGATCGACTTTTGGGTAATGGTATAACGACGAGCGATCGTCTCAATGGTATCCCCGTTTTGCACTCTGTAAGCAATGTACTTAGGCTGCTTGGAGATCGAGTTATCTGTAACATTAGCACTAGAGTTGGTGCTAGCCAAAGTCGCTGTTGACTTCTTACCTTCAAGTTCTTGCAAACGCTTCATTAAGCGATCTTTCTCTGCAAGCAACTGTTTTCTGACATGTGTTTCTTTAACTTGCATCAATGATGCGACATTGCCGGGTATCACTAAAGGCTGGTCGATCGCTAAGAAGTCACCAGAAGACAATGACGTAAACTTAATAATTTCATTTTTGGAAACATTGTAGTAACCAGCGATCGATTCGAGTGTATCGCCTGATTTAACCTTGTGAACTAATCCATTCACAGGCGGAATCATTAACTTTGTGCCAGGCTGTAATTCTGTATTGGCACTTATGCCATTAGAAGCAGCGATCGCAGCAGCGTCAACTTGATAAACTTGTGTTAATTTCCATAAGGTTTCATCTTCACGAACCTCATGGACGATTACGCCTTGGGTGTTTTCCCACGCGCCCGAAGCGATCGCCGTACGAGCCATTTCATACTTGCGATCCTGATTCTGAGCCATCACATCTGTCAAAGTACGAGATGAAGCAGCAACAGGTGTAGCTTTAAGATTATTATTCGCTGATTGTTGACTAACTAATACCCCCACGGTTCCTGCGGATAGGGCAAAACCCAACGCTGCAAGCGAGCGACGCACATTCAAAGAGAATACCTTTTTGCTCAATGACAGGGAAACATTGGCGGTTAGATTATCGTCTTTGGAAGATATCTTTTTCAAAAAACTGCCTCCTCTAAATTAGCTCCGCTCCTAATAAATCAAGTGTGAGAACAAGACGAACTGTGTAAGTGTGTTTATGCAAATAACATAAACCACTAATTCGGTAAGGAGCAATTACAAAACATAACTTACCTTGATTTTTCCCTTAAAACAAGTTCATAGTGAACTACAAAAAGAACACATGTATGTATGAAAATCTGTTTTAGGTTGACTGCATATAAATCTACGTATTGTCAACAACCAATTTGGTAAAATAATCTAGCAAAATCCAGAAAAATAATATTCTAATTTATATCTATCAAAAGATAGTTTTTACTTAAAAAAGCGTCACCTAGATAGGTAAGGTTTTGAGGCTAGGAGGTAATTGCACTTGATTTGCTTTTCTAAAGTATCTCCCATTTCCATTGATAGCAAGAGGGTATTCTGCGCTTTTTTATATTCTCAATCTCCTAATTGCTTTTTTTTACGGCCAATTACTACGATTTTTGTAGAAAAATGCAATTTGTTTTTATGTAATTTTTTTTTAACAATTTGCACCAAAAAATTTGTTTGTCACGTTAATGGTCTTTCTAAGCATCTGGGATATTGATATATCAGTTGTGGTGAAGCTATCCTTTGGGTTTTGATAGATTTATGTATCATCTTTATTCTCTGGTAAATTGTGATACAAAATCGTACTAAGTGCAGCAATAGCTTAAAATTACTTTAAAAATAAATTAAGAAATCAAACAATATTCACGCGATCTCAGCTTTCAGTATAACTACGGTGTAACAATTACTTCTATGCGTTGTAGGGTAAAGCTTTTATGCATTTCGTCTGTCGGATATTAAGCATGATGTGTGAAATTACAAGCCATACATCCTCAAATCAATTATTGTTGGCTAATTTTAAAGACTTTTTAGGAAAAGAAGATCTATGAGCATTGGATATCTCGCGCTGGTCTTACACGCTCACCTACCCTATGTGCGTCACCCCGAAAGTGACTATGTACTAGAAGAAGAATGGTTGTATGAGGCAATCACTGAGACTTATATTCCCCTGATTAAAGTCTACGAGGGACTCAGGCGAGATGGTATTAACTTCAAAATGACCATGAGTATGACACCACCATTGGTGTCTATGTTACGTGATCCACTTCTTCAAGAACGTTATGACAAGCACCTTGCGCTATTACAGCAATTAGTTGAACTCGAGGTAATTCACAATGAGCATAATGGTCATGTTAAGTATCTTGCTGAGTACTATGTCAAAGAATTTGCCGAAACTCGCAAAATCTGGGAAAAATACGGCGGTGATCTCGTAACTGCTTTTAAACAGTTTCAAGATACAAACAATTTAGAAATTATTACCTGTGGTGCGACTCACGGCTATTTACCATTGATGAAAATGTATCCAGAGGCAGTCTGGGCGCAGCTAGAAGTTGCGGTTGAGCATTATGCGAATGAGTTTGGACGTGCTCCCAATGGGATTTGGTTGCCAGAATGTGCTTACTACAATGGTTTAGAACGAATGCTTGCCGATGTGGGTATTCGTTATTTCCTCACCGATGGACATGGCATTTTGTATGGACAGCCCCGTCCAAGGTTTGGAACCTATGCCCCTGTGTTTACAGAAACAGGTGTTGCCGCCTTTGGTCGTGACCATGAATCATCGCAGCAGGTATGGTCATCAAAGGTTGGTTATCCCGGCGATCCTGTATATCGGGAATTTTATAAAGACTTGGGCTGGGAAGCAGATTATGAGTATATTAAGCCGTTTATTATGCCTAATGGTCAACGTAAAAATACGGGCGTTAAATATCACCGTATTACTGGGCGAGATTTCGGGCTAGATGCAAAGCAGCTTTATGATCCTTATTGGGCAAAGGAAAAAGCGGCTGAGAATGCGACTAACTTTATGCAGAATCGTCAAAATCAAGTTAGTTATCTCCATAATATGATGGGTCGCCCACCACTTGTCGTGTCTCCCTATGACGCAGAACTATTTGGTCACTGGTGGTATGAAGGTCCTTGGTTTATTGATTTCTTGATCCGTAAGTCCTATTACGATCAAACTACCTATGAGATGACCCATCTTGCCGACTATCTCCGCGGTAATCCTAAGCAACAGGTATCAAGACCTGCCCAATCTAGTTGGGGTTATAAAGGTTTTCATGAATATTGGCTTAATGAAACTAACGCTTGGGTTTATCAACATTTGCATAAGGGTGCTGAGCGAATGATTCATTTATCCTATCGGGAACCTGCGGATGAGTTGGAATGGCGTGCACTTAACCAAGCTGCACGGGAGTTACTCTTAGCTCAATCCTCCGACTGGGCGTTCATCATGAGAACTGGCACGATGGTCCCCTATGCGATTAGAAGAACGCAATCGCATTTAATGCGCTTAGAAAAGCTATTTGAAGATATTGAGTCAGAACAGATTGATGCTGGCTGGCTAGAAAAAGTGGAATATATGGACAATATTTTCCCTGATATCAATTACAGAACCTATCGACCTCTTACGGCATAGAGAACCATCAAGAAAAAAGACTCGATTAACGAGTCTTTTTTCTTTACATTTATTTAACAAAACTTTAGTAACATACGCTACGCTTTACATAAATATATGTTATGTTAGCCATATATTTATGTAATGTTTATAACATCAGAGGGTAGTAACTATGAATGTAAGTCAAAGAAAAGCAGAGGCCGATGCCAACCACAAAGTAAACCTATCAGCTTCAGTTAGGCGTCGGATCGAAGTAGCACGTTCCAATAATGATGCGAACTTGCTAAATGTTCTTGAACAAGAAATGAAACAACTGGGCTTGAATTAGAAAAAAAGGGCGTAAATCGCCCTTTTTTTAGCTGGAGCCACCGAAAACTTCTATGTTTTTAAAAAAACAAACGGGGGATGCGTGACCAACGCGGATGACTTGATTAGGTTCACCTTTACCGCAGAAAGGGGATCCATAGGCTTCTACGGTAGGCTTGTTTCCCAACTTAGCGAGACTGCTCCAAAATTGGTTAGTGATGCCGCGATAGTTAGGATTACGCAGAGTCTTAGTTAATTTGCCGTTTTCGATGAGTTTCGCGTATTCGCAGCCAAATTGGAATTTGTTGCGATAGTCGTCGATTGACCATGATCGATTGGATTCCATATATACACCGCGTTCTATATCGGTAATGATCGAATCAAAGGAATCTTCGCCTGACTCGAGGTTTATATTTGCCATGCGATCAATGGCAGGACGATTCCATGAGGTGGCTCTGGCATTGGCCACACCTTGAATGCCCGATCGCACTTGGCTTTCGGAACTACCTAAACCGCGCAAAAGTTTTCCTTCTTTAATTAAATATTCCTTGGTGGCAGGAATACCCGTATCATCAAAGCCATAGCTGGCAAATTCCCCTGAAGTTGTGGGGTCAAAGGTAACATTCATTAGCGAGGAGCCGTACTGCATTTTGCCAAAGTCTTCGAGCTTAACAAAGCTGCCACCTGCGTAGTTACGCTCATCACCGAGAATGCGATCAATTTCGAGGGGATGTCCGATACTTTCGTGGATTTGCAGTAACATTTGATCGGGGGCAAGAACTAGGGATGTAGTTTCGGTAGGGCATTCATCGGCGGAGAGTAATTCGACAGCTTGCTCACCAATTACTCTAGCTCTTTGTAATATTGACTCACGTTCAAATACTTCCATTCCGATTTGATTGCACCGAGCTAATTGTCCGTTATCACCACGGCGCTGAATGATGGTGCCATCTTGGGCGGTGGCGGCATAATCGGTAGCGATCGCTAAAAATTTCTGATAAATATCCGAGCCATTGGTGCTAACAAATTTGGTTTCTATTTCCGTAATTACGGCACAAGCACTGGTCTTGACAATTTTATCCGAGACCTTTAGGGTGTCGCAGATCTCAATTAATAATTGGTTAAGCTCTTGAGGTGCGATCGCATCCGTTGGTTTTAGAAATGGTGAGAAATATTTTCCAGTAGCTTTAGGACGTTGGGCAATTGAAAAGTGATGTATTGCCCATTTTACCGAAGTTTTTGCCTGTAGATAGGCTCTTTGGGCGGTAATTTGAATATTTGCTAAGTCCAGATGATTGGTACTGGCATAGCCAAACTGCCCATCAACTAATATTTCAATCATTACACCATGAGATAAGCTGCGACCATTAGACTGAGGGATGCGATCGCGCACATAGCGATTGGTATTAATTTCTTTAACTTCACGTAAGCCAATCCATTCTACCTGCGGCAAATCAATATGAGATAGGGCAGATTTTAAATCGAATATTGTCTTGTCAGAAGAATTTAAGCGTTCTAAATTAACTTGATTAACTTGCATAGATATGATCGCAACTGTTCTTGTTATCATAGCTGAATCACAAAAAAGAAGGCTCACCATAGCGAGACTTCTTTTTTAAGCGGGTGATGGGATTCGAACCCACGACATTCTCCTTGGCAAGGAGATGCTCTACCACTGAGCCACACCCGCATTTTCTGTTTGTTTTGCGCTCTTTCGCGTTTAGCGCTTTATTAATATGCCAAATATTGTAACTAATGTCAACTATTTTATTCAAACTAAATCTAATCCCTTATATGGTAAGGCTTTTAGGTTTTAAGGGAGCATAGAGATCATAGAACTATTTTTCTGTCTTCAGACATTATTTACAAGGCTGTGCAGGCTTCTGAAATTTTATGCGCTTGGCGAAGCTTACATTCATGCTCAGAAACTGTTGCATTTCATCCTTAGAATTGGCGTAATTAATTTAAAAATTACTGTCTTGAATCAAGACTCTTTCCACGAATAGAATAGTCTAAAAGCTCCATTGGATGCATGAGCAGAACATTTTTATTTTGCAATTTTAAGTGCTTGCGAATTTGCGTAATGCATCCCACATTTGCCGATGCAATCACTTCTGCGCCAGTATCCGTGAGATTTGTCACCTTCATCTCTCCCAACTCATGACCAACCTCTGGCTGCAAAATATTATAAACTCCCGCACTGCCACAACAGAGTACAGCATCAACGGATTCCTTTAATTGCACATTGGGAATTTGGCGCAAAAGGTGGCGAGGTTCAAGACTGATTTTTTGTCCATGCAGCATATGGCAAGCATCTTGATAGGCGATCTCTAAAGGTTCATTCCGCAAAGGTGACAACTTCGCAGTTAAGCCTACATTATCCAGAAATTCCTGTACATCCTTTACTTTGCTCGAAAATTCCTTCGCTTTTTCCGCATATTTAGGATTGTCTTTGAGAATATGTCCATATTCCTTGAGCGTATGTCCACAACCTGACGCATTGATTAATACGGCATCGAGATTAAGATTAGCGAAGGTGTCAATAGTTTGTTTAGCAAGATCCAGAGTTTGCGCTTCCTGTCCTTGGTGATGGGTCAAAGCACCACAACAGCCTTGCAATTTGGGAATCACCACTTCGCAGCCATTGGCAGTTAATACACGCACTGTCGCGTTATTCACCTCCGGCAAAAACACGCGCTGCACACAGCCCAAAATCATGCCGACACGATAACGTCTCTCTCCCTTGGCAGAAATTACTTCGGGCAAGTTATCTTTAAATGCCTCGGGAGTGAGTTCGGGTAATACTGACTCCATTGCCGCTAACTGCTCAGGTAAAAACTTCTCTAACCAACCTGTCGATCGCAATAGTTTTTGGAAACCTAATTTCTGATAAGCCAATAGTGGCGCAAGCAGGACTCGGAGGCGATTGGGATAGGGGAATGTGGCGAAGATAAATTTCCGTAATAATTGCTCAGGTAGCGATCGCGGATGGTTGCGTTCAACTTGGGCGCGAGTTGCTTCGATTAACTGATCATACTGCACACCAGAGGGGCAAGTGGTCACACAGGCTAAGCAACCTAGACAAGTATCAAAATGCTGTGCGATCGCAGGAGACAACGGAATATCACCTTCATTAATTCCATCCATTAAATAGATTCGACCTCTAGGCGAATCTGTCTCTTTACCGATAATGCGATAACTCGGACAAGTAGATAGACAGAAGCCGCAATGGACGCAGGCATCAATTAGTTCTGGCTTAGGAGGATTTTTACTGTCAAAGGTTTGTAAATTTGGAGCAATTAAATTGGTAGTCAGATTCTCAGCACTTGATTTGTCAGAAACTTGCATATTTAGAGTTGTTAAAGAATAAATGGGTTAATTTAAAATCACTGTGAAATATTAATTCTTAAAGAGTCTTTCGGGACTAAGTATGCCTCTCGGATCAACCTGTTTTTGTATTTTATGCATGAGGGTTTGAGCATTGCCTGTATAGCCCCAAACATTCTGATGGAATTTCAGATCTTGAGGAGCTTCGAGAATTGTCAAAAATCCACTATGCGACTCAGTAATACTTCTTACTTTTGCTAGCTGATTAGCAATCTCAAGATTCTGTCCATTTTCTATTCGTAATATCCCTAAACCAATACCAGCATGAATTTGCAGAAAATAGGATTGATTGCTAAAAATTTGTTCGCATTGCTGTATTAGTGAAGTGCTAGACGATGCCAAGACTCCTAATTTGCAGACAATCGGTTTATTTGGAGATGATTGCTCTAAATTGCGAAGTTCGCTTTGCCAGAATAAATTTTCTAGCGATCGCCAAAAATCCTTAACTTCATCAATAATCTGAACTTGTAAATTCAATACTTTGGCAAGAGATGCAACGCGATCGATTTGTTCAATCACACTAACTTTGAGACTAGAGAATTGCAAGGCTAAGCCAATACCTTCGCCTAAGCCTAATTTTGTAATTGCTGAGGCCGATAACAAATCGCAAGCGGTAGGAGTCAGTACTGATTTGCTAATTTTTTGTTGTAATTGGGCGATCGATTCAGCCGCCCCTGTAACTAAGACAATCTGAGTAAATTCAGGCAAAGGATAGAGGCGAAAAGTAATAGTGGACGCAATCCCAAAAGTTCCATAGGAACCCGTTAATAATTTCATGAGGTCATAGCCGGCCACATTTTTGACTACGCGTCCCCCTGCCTTAACCACTTCTCCATCAGAGCGCACAAACTCGATCCCCAAGCACATATCGCGCACACTGTTGTAGCGATGCCGCAAAGAACCTGCGCTACCAGTTGCCAAAATGCCCCCTATGGTCGCATCGGCGGCATAGGGTGGATCGATCGCTAAAAATTGCCCTTCCTTCGCTAAGCTCGCTTGCAAATCCTGATACTTAACCCCAGATTCCACCGTAACTGTGAGATCGCCCACACAATGTTCAATTACTTGATTTAGTCGTGATGTACTAACCACCACATCCGCACGGCTAACCAATCCGCCCCAATCTAATTTGGTGGCATTTCCGCAAGGTAATATCCGCAATCGATGCTCATAGGCTAAAGCGATCGCCTTAGATAGTTGATCAATGGTTTGAGGATAAAGTACACAGCTAGGCGAAAGACTGTCAGGGGTGAGACTTTGCACTATGCGATCATGTAAATTAGCTTCGAGGCGAGCGAAGGGCATAACAAGATCAGATGCTAAAAGCTCAGCTTCAGTAACAGACTCAGTAAATAGTTCAATCAGTTGATTATCGGTAAGTCTCACAAATTAATATCCATACATACACAAGACATAAGAATGGTGATATTGCACCCACTACCATACTTTTAGAATAAGCGCTTGCTACCATCGGGACGAATAGTTCCCCAATTTGTTTTTGCCTGAGCCAACTGATCATCAGAGATTTTAGCTCCTTTTAAATCTGCACCACAAAGATTTGTGCCATTCAGATTTGCTTGGTTTAAGTAAGCTCCTTTTAGGTTAGCGCCGCTCAAATTAGCACCAGACAAATCTGCCTTACTCATATAGGCTGATTGCAGGTTTGCCTCCCGTAGATCTGCCAAAATCATTGAAGCGCTTCCCAAATCTGCCTTTACCAAAATGGCGCGTTGCATTTTGGCTTCTCGCAAATTAGCGCTATTTAACTTAGCCTGTGATAAATTTGCGGCTTGAAAGCTTGCACCAGTCAAGTCGCTACGACAAAAATCTGCTTCAACGAGTTTAGAGCGACTCATGACAATTCCTGAAAGTGTCGCACTTCCCAAAGCAGCCTTGGTATAATCTTGGTTAGCAAAATTGCGTTTACCTAGACTATATTCAACAATAACCTTGCGCCCCCCCTTTAGTTCACCATTGCTAGGACGAGTATTCACAGAACGAGTATTGCCACTGGTCAACATTCCAGTATCAAATTGTGTTCCCTGCTTACCGCTATATTTCTGTGCTTGAATGCGTGAGTTTGGCTGCTGTGTCTGTGAGGTAGCAGGTCGCACGCTTAAAGATGCAGGCGTACTAATATTAGATGCCTGCGTATTTATAGATGGAGTAATTGCTTTAGGTGCTTCAACGGAAATACTGCCAGCTTCTAAGGCTTTTAATGCTTCTTCAGCAGAGCGAAAACGCTGAGCTACTGATTGCTGAAGTAGTTTCTCGAAAACAACTCTCATGCGATCGCTGAATTTTACCTGTGATTTCCAGTTAATCTCTCCTGTATAAGGATCGTGAGGTAAATCCTTAGGCGATCGTCCAGTCATTAAATACAGGCAACTCATTGCCGTCGCGTATAAATCGCTAGAGTAAACAGGACGCATTGCCATTTGCTCAGGCGGTGCAAACCCAGGGGTGCCGATCGCAAAATTGGTTAATAATCCACTGGGATCATCATCAGCCGATGGCTTATTAACTTGGCTAGAAACTGCACCAAAGTCAATCAATACCAATTGACCATCTTGTTTGCGGCGCATAATGTTTGCAGGCTTAATATCACGGTGAATCACACCATTTTCATGCATGAAGCCGAGTGCTGGGAAAATTTCTGTTAGGATTTTGCGGATTTCGATTTCGTTGAAGGCTCCACGCCTCTCAAACTCCTGTTTTAACGTTTCGCCATCAACAAATTCTTGGACTAAGTAAAAATTATTGTCTTCTTCAAAATAATCTAATAGACGGGGAACTTGCGGATGACTACCGATCTTACCAAGGGTAAATGCTTCACGCTCAAATAATTCCCTTGCCATTTTCATAACACTGGGGGATTGAGTATTAGGGCGAAGTTGCTTAACAACACAAGATGGAAACCCAGGTAAGCCCTCATCAGCAGCTAGAAATGTTGCGCCAAATCCACCTTTACCAAGGGGACGACTTGCCCGATAACGATTTCGCAGCCTCAAATTAGAACCACAGCTCGCACAGTTGATAGCGAATGGTTCGTTATTCGGATTAGTACAGGTCGGATTAACGCAATAACTCACGGTTGATCGAAATCCCAAGTAATGGTTGATCAAATCAAGCTGCAAGGTTTTTATGACAGGTTACTGTGTCTTTAACCTACAGAGACTTCTAGCTTAAATTAATTTCAAAGATTCTTTAACGATTCTATAGCAATAGGTAATGATTTAGGATTTTAAAATAGTTGTGTGGTTATATTCCAAAAATACAATCACATAACTATCATGAATCTTTGATTTTAGTTTGTTTAAAAATGAGATAAAACACTAATCTAATATCAAATTTAGAAATTGATTATTATATTTATATAGGTAAGGATAGGCGGTGCTTCGCACCGCCTATCCTTGCATTTTTAGCTCCCCCGTAGTAAATAGATCTAAAAATCGTCATTCTCTGAAATCTCGTTGTTTGGATAGGATGGACGAGTTGAGGGTCTGCGTCTACGCCCAGATGTTGAGGCATCCTTCACAGATGAGTCATTATTAGTAAAAACATCAGATTCGCTGTTGCGGTTTCTGGGGCGATCGCCATTAGGGTTTTCGCCATTACCGCTAGGTCTTGGACGGCGCTTAGGATTCACAGGACTAATATCGCTTTCGTCGATATCAATAACTGAATCACTAGAACTACTGCCATTGCTGCGCTTGGGACGGCGAGAGCGTCGCTCATCGGTGGTGTCCCCTCTTAGCTCGCTTGCTTCTGCGCTATTAGGTATAGAACCACGCATCCTACGAGCTGAATCGCGATCGCGGCGAGGTGCGATTTCGCGAGTTGGATCAATTTCCACGCGATAATCAGAGCCAATGGGTTCATCATCATCAACTAAGGGACTAGATGGCGCTCTACGTGCTTGGTTTGCCAATGCTTGACGCAAAACCAACGACTCAACAGCAAACCAACCTGCAAAACCAACCACAAGAACCTGAGCTAGCTGGGTGGTAATCTCCATGCGGAAATTGAAAGCTAGTAGGATGATTCCATAGACCAAGGCGATCGCCGAGAAAAATATGTCATGGTCGCGGGCTAGTTCAGGTCGAAAGTTTCGCACAAAATATAATCCCACACCTCCTAAAGCGGCAACGATTGCCAAAAGAATCATTAGCGGGTTGCCACCGATGTTGATCATGGTTCTATATTTCTCCTAAAGACTTGATTTGTGATCGCTACTTTTTTGCTATTACACCATCTACTCGGCGTTGCAATAGATAAACCTTGCTACTCAGTATAGCAAGACGTCGCTATGCACTGAGGCAACCATTAAAAAAAAAACCTCGCAAAGCGAGGTTTTTTTTTAAATCAAATTAACCACGACGAATAACTCTGTCTTTTTTACTAACTAAATAAACGGCTGCGAAAATCAGACCAAGAACTACGCCGCCTGCGACAAGGCTGCCAAGGAAGTTACTTAATGATTGTGTCATAGTGCTTTTTAGGTGAGGTTTTTATATTACAGTTTAAATATCTAGCACAATTTTAGCATCAGGCGATCGCATGGGTATGGCTCCGAATAAGCTATATGTTAAATGGTTGTTTTATTAGTGCTTACGAGATGGATTTTGACTGCGGACAATCCAATAACTAATCGACAGCGACAGTACAGCGATCGCCAAACCAGTTAATTCTCCCTCAGTTTTACTATCAAAAATAACGATTTTACGGGCAACCGCAGTCAGCGCCGTAATAATCACCAATTCCAGTTGAATTACATGCTGACGTAGATAAGCTGTGACATTTTCCATTAGTTCCAAGGCGATCAGCACGTTTAGGAACATCCCAAATATCTTTAGGAGTGGTGCGGTAAATACTCCTTTCGGATCAGTCAAGAATAGGTCAACGGTCAAAAGTCTAAGTAGGTCAAAAAGAGCAATAAAGATCACGAAGATTAGGGAGATCGCCAATATCTTGGAAATAATATTTTCAATTTTGCTAATAGCGCTCAAAAAATTCTCATCTTTAAAGAGGCTCAACATGGATCGCCATAAATTTGCCAATTGGTGTCTCAATCTCATTTTTTAAACCTATAGTCATATACATAGATCAAAATTATATATTAATGCTAAAATCATAGAACCTAATCTATGATTTATTTTTGTTTATTATGAGTTATCGCCTATCAGATTCCCAATTAGCAAGCCATATTACACTTCATCAACTACAGGTTTTTGAGGTGGCGGCTCGACATGGGAGCTATACTCGCGCAGCGGAGGAGTTGTTTCTCACGCAGCCAACGGTTTCTATGCAAATTAAACATCTGACTAAAGCGATCGGGATGCCTCTATTTGAGCAGGTTGGGAAACGACTCTTTTTAACTCAGGCTGGAAATGAATTGTTTACTACCTGTCAAGAAATTTTTGGGCGTATATCGCAATTTGAAATGAGTGTTGCGGATATGAAAGGGCTGAAGCAGGGATATTTAAAAATTACGGTCGTTACGACCGCTAAGTATGTAATCCCACGTTTGCTAGGACCATTTTGTCAGCGTTATCCTGGTGTAGAAATATCTCTAAAAGTGACAAATCATAGTGGCATCTTAGAGAGACTAGCGGAGAATAAGGATGATTTATATATTCTTAGCCAAGTTCCTGACGAGCCAGACGTTAAATCTCATCCATTTTTGCCGAATCCTTTAGTTGTACTTGCTAATCACGATCATCCTCTAGCCAATGAAAAAAATATTCCAATTCAGAAGTTAGCAGACCAGCCTTTTATCACTAGAGAGTCAGGCTCAGGTACTAGGGGATATGTCCAAAAATTGTTTGATGAACATAAAATTACACCTAAAATTAAGATGGAATTGTCGAGTAATGAGGCAATTAAACAGGCGATCGCAGGGGGGTTAGGGATCTCGATTCTGTCTCGACACACGATCGCATTAGAAGGGGCTTCAGGACAGATCGCAATTTTAGATGTCGATCATTTTCCTATTCCCTGTAATTGGTATGTGATTCATCTTGCGGGTAAGCAACTGTCTGTCGTTGCCCAAACATTTTTAGAATATTTGCAAACCGAGGGTAAACAAATCGCCGAAGGTACATCCATCTGGTAACAACAAAAAAAGACCAATTGCAAAGCAATTGGTCTTTTTTTAAGGCGGCACCCAGATTCGAACTGGGGGTGAGAGTTTTGCAGACTCCTGCCTTACCACTTGGCTATGCCGCCGAACGGAAGACTACTATAACAAATTAGGTGCCTAGTTGCAAACAAACCACAATATTTTTATCGGAAAATTGGGTTTAAAACCCCGTGCTTCTAGCACGGCTTTGTATTAAGATATAGACTGTAAGAGACCCACCCAGATTTAAGATACTCCAAAATAAACAGCAAGGTTGAAAGTCTTGTCAGGGTTGCGATCAGAAACAGGGGTAGCAGAAAGGGCAATGGAAAGTCCAACCTTGGAAGCAAAAAAGTATTTTACTTGCCTACAGTACAAAGCAGAAAAGTCGCCATAGGGCATTGGGAGACTTAAAACGGACATGGAGAGAAGGTAAGTAGCTAGGCATAATTAATTACAAACCGAAACCGGTAAAGTTGCGCCCCTTCGGGGCGCAACTTTACTGGTTTCGGTAATTTATTTTGCACAAGCTCTTAGTCATAAATTATTTAAGGATAGGCGATGCGAAGCGCAGACTATCCTTACACATATAAATCCTTTCCTTTTTAGGTCTACGTAAAATCTAACGACAAGAAAACGTGTTCTGAAATAAATCTCTGAACTATATATAGCTATAGCAGTGTCATTGCCAATATATTGTTGCTTATGTAAAAATAATTACGGGAATGTAAGATTTATTTTTGCTATAAACCTTTTAACAATAATTATCTGTAGAGGTATATGGTATGAGACTTAGAAAAGAAAAACCATCACAAATATTTTCTACTAAAAAGTCAACGACCTTAAACCTGCAAACTAGAACATTTGCACCCGTTGAGACAGAAGAATCAGATCCCATTAAAGTGAAAAATGCGCCGCAGGGCGCTCAATATCATCAGTCAGAAAATTTATTGCAAAGGTTGATCGATATGCCCATCACTGAATCGCGATCGCCTATTGATGTAGTGCAGAGGAAAACCCGCAAACATTTTCCCAAAAATCAGTCTCAAGACAAAATGGCATCGATGCCAATTCAGGCAAAGCTGAATATTGGCGAACCAAATGATAAATATGAGAAAGAAGCAGATGCTACTGCGGCTAAAGTTGTGCAGCAGATTAATTCATCACCTCAGGTATCTGTCCAAAAGCAAGAGTCAATGGAAGATGAAGAATTACAAATGAAGCCTGAGATCTCTGAGATTCAGCGACAAGGGACACTGGAAGATGAGGTTGAAGAGATACAAACAAAGTCTTTGGTGCAGAGACGCGAGAATCTGAATGGCGGTGAAGCTTCAGAGGATTTAGAGTCGTCGATACAAAGTGCGAAGGGTAGCGGTCTGTCGCTCGAACCGAAATTGCAAGAAAAGATGGGTCAAGCGATGGGAGCAGACTTTAGCGGAGTTAAGGTGCATACGGATGGTCGGGCAGACCAGTTGAACAAATCAATACAAGCGAAAGCTTTTACGACAGGACAGGATCTATTCTTTAGTCAAGGGGCGTATGAGCCGAGCAGTCGGGGAGGGCAGGAGTTGATCGCTCATGAGTTGACCCATGTAGTGCAGCAAAATAGTGGAGCGGTGCAGCGATCGCCTTTGCAAGATATCGTACAGCGTGATGGGGATGATACGTTACCTGTACCAACAGTAGGAGGCTACGGTGGTGATTCGATTGAAGGAGGGGGTAATTTCTTAGAATTTCTTGATGATGCGGCGAACGCAATCAAAACAGCAACAGATTCGAATAGCAGCACGATCGAAATAGGAATTTCTGGGAGCAAAGCTCTGGGCAGCTTGACAGGCACGGTTGTAGCCGGACTAAAGGCAAACGAAATCGAAACAATGACAAGTTGCTTGGAAGCAATGTCCGAGGGAATGAAAATATTTGATGCTGGTAAGGAAGTTTGGGAAGCAGTGCGTAAGGTAGATTTTTGGAACGACACGGCAATGCAAACTTTTGAAAATGTGGCTGTAGTTATTGGTAAGTTGGGAGATCTTATAATTGGCTCTACCAAAATAGCTAACGCTTTTGTTAATGCTATGGAGTGGACTACTGGAAGATTATCGTCTTTTGTAAAGTGGCTGCCTATAAGTGAATTGATTATGAAGGGTGCCAAGTTTATGGTATCGGTAAAAAAATGGATTGTTTCCTACATTAGCTATAAACAATTAAAAGTATTACAAGGAAATATTACCGATATAGGAAAACAAAAGCAAGTCGGTTACTTGGTAGATGAGCAATGGAGTCGGCTGAAGAATGGTGCAGTTCCCTTTACCTCAACTGGAGTAGATTTTGCCTCTGAGACTGCAAAGTATTTCCCTAGTCTTGGGATTAATGTAGCGATCGTCGCCAGTTTGGGAACGGTTTCAAAAGCACTTCCCTTAGGACATAAGGTATTAACCGCAGGTTACGATTTGGCTCGTCAAGGATGGCGAAATATAATCAAGAATTATGCGAGTAGTGGTGTAGCAGAATACCTTGCAGCTATAGATAAAGCGGACTTAAACAGTTTCAGAGATGGTTTAGCGACCTTTGTTCTGAATGAAAGGCATCAACCTCATGGGATGCTCATTCTAGAATCCCTTGGGTTGGGGGCAAGTGTACAGAAAATGACAGATCCAGAGGCTCAAGTTGCTATTGAAGACGCAGTAAAAGATATTAAATAGTTTTTTAGGCGGCAAGATCTAGTTGTCACTGATAGTTTTGACGAATAAAGGCGATCGCTTTTGCCATCAGTTCATAGGTTTCGCGATCGCCCATATTCTCATCTAGAAATTTGTCCATCGGAGAGTTAATGCTCAGCAATATGAGGGTTTACTCTCAATTTAGCAATGATTTGATATTTAAGCTAACCGTTTCTTGCGATCGTTATGTTCAAATGGCATTTTATCAACACTTTGTAAGCAATATTCTGTCAATACGAATATGATTATTTTCTAAATTAGCCTAATTCAAGTTTAATATGATTTAACTAACTAGTC
>CALRWX020000005.1:0-76360 GCA_943371975.1 Pseudanabaena sp. UWO311
GCATTGATAGAAATTTCTGTTGTACTTTACTCTCTATCTTCGGTACTATATCGATGATGCTATTCATTTGGTGTTTTGTTTCAACACTTGCACCTTATCCGATGAATAGCTTTTTTGTCTCCTTTTTTTATTTGTCCGCAGTATTGATATCAATAAATCTCAAAATTAGAATTCACTTAAGGTATAAATTTACCCTGCTTTGTACTAGGACAAGAACCGAATTTTTATTGAAAGTGATGCTTTACATTGCTTTTAATAAAAATTTTGTGATTTGGATAATTCCACTATTTCCAAAAGGTTACCATCAGGATCTCTTAGAAATAATATTTTTTGTCCCCAAGGCATCAGTGCGGGAGGGGAAATTATATCTAAGGGCACATCTACAAGTATATTAGCTTGCCGATCGCAAAGTTCTTGATACACCTGATCAAGATTATTGACCGTCATCGATAGTAAAAAAGGATTACCACTAATCATCTGGTCACCGCGATCGCCAAATAATTTGGACAGCCAACTGCGATCATATAGTCCTATTTTTAAATTGCCACTATAACCTTCTACTCCATCAAGTTTAGCCGGCTTCTCAAAGCGAAAGCCTAACACATCGCGATAGAAAATGTGCGATCGCGCCACATCAGTAACAAATAGAGCAATGTAATCGATTTCCATAAAATAATCACTACTAAAAATTGCAGCGTACACTGCAAGTTAATAATAGTCGGCGATTTACGCCGCCTATTATTAACTATTCTCTTCAGGCAACCATTTTAAAAAGGGCAAAGGCAATAAACTACTGAGATTAGCAATCACAATCAAGATCCAAAGATTATCAAAATTTGATTCCGTAACCCCAAAAACATGGGTTAGTAAAGCCCCTAACTGAAATGAGCATAGGGAGGAAATATTTATCACCGACATCAAAAGCGCAAATAATGTTGCTTCAATTCCTTCAGGACAAAGCCTTGCCGCCAAGATCAGTACGGGCATGAAGGCGATTCTGCCAGCAACAGTCAAAATCAAATTATCCCCAAGGCTAAACCAGCGATCATCAATACCGATTGCTCTATTCGCATGAGTCACTAGCAATAAACTCGTTAACCCTAAAACTGTCGAAATAATCGTTGTCCAGAAGAAAATAGTGCGGGTCGGAACACTTTTAAAAAAACGCTGAAACAACCATATGCCAAATAATCCTGCCCAACTTGCAAAGAATTTAATTGTTCCTAAAAATTCAGGATTGAAGTTAAGTTCATTCGTGGTGAAGTAGAAAAAAGCAGTATCAGAACTTGGTGTTGCTTGCCAGATAAACAAGAAAGCTGTCGGTAGCCAAATCGCTTTATTTTTGAAAGCTTGGCGCAACTGAACGAAGTTAAACTTCATTGACATCCATAGTTGCGAATTTCTCGATAAATTTTTGGGTTCTGGATTAGTGACTAATGGATCGGGCGCAACAACATATACTGTAGACATGGGTGGATCAGCGATCGCAAAAGCAGCTATGCCGACTAAAAGCGGTAAAAAAGCCGTAATCTCGAATACCAGTTTTGCACCAAAATGTTCTAATAAATAACCACTCAAATAGGCTGATATAATTGCGCCAATTGATGAGGCAATCCAACTAAAAGACTGCAATGAACCCGCATCACCTTCAGCTTCTAATCTGGCTCGTTGGACAACCAGAGCATCGGTAATCGCATCAGAAAAAGCTAAAGATAAGGAACCAATCGCAATCATGGCGATCGCCCAAAATGGCGTTACTACCCATAGTCCCATACTTGCCCATGCGAAAATACCTAAGACACTTGACAGCAAGAGGTATGGGCGGCGGCGATAGCCAAATACAGGAAATCCGTCAGAAATTAGACCGTAGAGGGGTTTAATCGTCCAAGGCAACATCGTAATTCCTACCATTGATGCAACTTCCGCAGGGCTTAGCCCTAAGTCATCCTTTAGGAAGAAACTTACGGCAAGTTGCGAGATTGCCATTGCGCCTTGTACAAAATAAATTACAGCGATCGCCACCAACTCTAGGTCAAACGAGCGTCCCCGTAGGCTTTTGAGCCAGTCTGATTGAATTAGCACGATACGATTGTCCAAATATTAAGAAACTTTAATCTAAGTATATTTTAGTCGCTATTCAGAAAGATGCAAACTAGCGACTTAAGACTATCCTTCTTTCAGATGTATTGCCAAGCGTTCGCTTTAATCCTGAAATTTTAATTTTGCTCTCAAGGCTAAACTCCACTTCAATGCTATTAGGGCTAGTTTCTCTCTTCTTCAAAAGCTAGCTATTGCTTTCACTTAACATCAGGTATTAGATACAGTTCAGCAAAATAAATTAAAAGTGATTGAATGCACCACTTTTAATTTATTTTGCTGAACCGCGATAGATGCGATTGGCTTGTTCAGGAGACATCCATGAGGGCAAATCACCAACATTTCGAGTTTGTACCTTTGGTGAACTGTTTTGATATGCCGAAGGAATTGGTGGCGCATCAGTATGTACAAACTGTTCATTAGCAGCGCTAGTGGCATTCGCTAAAATAGTTTGTGGAACTTCAAAGTCATCGGTTTCGGGATTGTAGGCAAGTACCTCTCCTGTCTCGATGTCGTAGATCCAGCCATAGATAGACATTTTGTTTTGATGCAATTTTGAGCGAATGACGGGATAGGTTTTCAGATTCTCGATCTGTGTGACTACGTTCTCCGCCATTGTAATTGCCATTAGTTCATCGCCCTTAATGTCAGCATAGTTTTCTTGAATCAGGCGACGGGTTGATTCTGCATGTTGTAACCATTCATAGACTAGAGGCATCTCAGTTCTAAGTTTTTCAAGTTTCAACAAGCCCTTCATTGCGCCACAGTTAGAATGTCCGCAAATAATTACTTGCTCAATGCCGAGGGCGTGGATAGCATATTCGATTGCTGCTCCTTCGCCACCATTGGCAGCACCAAAGGGCGGTACTAAGTTTCCTGCGTTGCGGATTACGAATAACTCACCGACCCCTGATTGTGTGATCAAATGCGGCACAATACGCGAATCAGAGCAAGTGATGAATAATACGCGAGGTTTTTGTCCTTCGGCGAGTTGCTCAAAAATTTCTTGATTAGCGGGGAAATAGGACGATTGAAACTTATGTAAACCCTTTAGTAGCTTTCTCATATACCAATATTGACTCAGGATGCAGGAATCTATAGTTTTTTTATTGCTGACAAATTACCTATTGTTTAGTTTATAGCGCTTTGCGCCACTCCTCTTTTGCTAATAAAAAAGACTCGCTGAGCGAGTCTTTTTTATTAGCAACTTTTGGCTAAAACTGACGACGGGCAAATATTAGAATCGCGATCGCTAAAACTAATAGTGCATAACTTAGGATATAAACACCATTGCTAAACATATCGACTAAACTTGGCAAAATGTTATAAACTGCTTCATTTTTGAGATTAGCCCGCGATAAATCTGGCAAGAGCATATATAGAGTGCGTGTCACTGCTTGCAAACTAGTATTTTTGGAAATCTCTCCTAGTAATAATAAATCACGACTAAAATTGCCGATTATATAGGTAGCAAGGGTTAGTAAAGAGGCAATTAATGAACCTGCAAAAGTTCCAAAGAAAACCGCGATCGCTCCTAATAACATAATTTGCCAAAAGATAAAAAAGTTGGCAGTTAGAACGGCGGGAATGGGAATGGGAATTTGCTTGATTGTCATCAAGACAACAAAAATTAGGCTCATAATCAATACGAGCGCCCCAACTACTGCCGATAAACCGAGATGCTTCCCAAGTACAAACTCAGAACGGTACATGGGCTTGGCAATCAAAATAAAAATCGTTCGCTTATCGATTTCTTTATTGATCAAATTTGTCCCAACTAATACTGCCACAATTAAACTCACCACCTCGATCGCGGCGATGCCAGTATCCACGATCATCTTTGCTGAAGAGTCGTAGGAAAACTCTGGCAACATCAACATGGCTGATACCACAATCAATGTATATAGCAAAGAAAGGTAGAGCACCTGTTCACGCACGGTTTCGCGAAAGACATTGGTGGCGATCGCCCAAATGCGCCCTAAACTTAGGCTTAGTTTTAGGCTAAAGTTCATAGGTCTCTAAAATCCTCAAAAGTCCTAATAAATTGCACCTGACAAATTGTATTTTACAGCGCAAAGCGTTGTCTTACTGCGATTACTGATAAACCAAGAGATTTTTTGAAAATGTTGCTAAGCAACATTTTCAAAAAATCTCTTGGTTTGGTTTTGTGACTATTTAGTGCCATAGGCTTGCCATGACAAGCTCACAAGGGCATTAAATATAGCTGCTGCGGCGATCGCATTGCCCTTACGCCCATCAACTCGAATATGAGGTATTTGCGAATCACTCAATCGAGACTTAATCACATCAGTATCAATAAATCCCGCAGGTACGCCAATTACCAAAGCAGGCTTAACATCCTCAAGTTCAATTAAATCCACTAAAGTCGCTAAAGCAGGTTGGGATTCGCCGATGACAAATATTGCTTCAGGATAGCGCTTTGCCAAAGTTTCAATACCCCAAGCAGCCTGAGTTTTACCCTTTTGCGGACGAGTGATCGCATCAACGCCACAATAAATGGGGTTCGCAAAAGTGTCACAGATTTTTGGGAAGATAGCTGCTTGCACAGTAGGGACATCTACGACAACGGTGGTGCGAGTAGCAAGAGCTGAGGCTCCAGCCTGTAGAGCCAACCCAGAAAATCTCACTAGATGCTTATATTCAAAATCTGCGGTTGCATAAATTACTTGGCGCACAATTTCGTATTCAGATGGTGAGAAAGAATGTTCACCAAATTCTTGATCGATGATTGCTAAGCTTTGTGCATCGGTAATATGCCATTCCATAGATTTATGTTCAATATCTAAATTAAATATTTAGTTAAATTTTAGTTGGATTTTAGTCGAATTAAGTAGCATAAGTATAGGCAAACTTAAAATCTAGAACCTTGTGTCGCCAGCTTAGCGTGCGGCGCAAGCTTAAATCTGAGCTACTTACTTAATAGCTGTGCTAATTGTGACATGATCAGCCGCACTAGAATGGGCATGGGGCAATTTTAAAGATCGCACAATTTTTGTAGCCCTTACTGCAACACTTAGCCCCCCTTCCCGATCAGTATTCGGCAAAACGATCTCAAACTCTTCTCCGCCATAGTGAGCAACCAAATCCGCAGGACGCTTTGTCGCTTGACTTATCGCATGGGCAGCTGATTTTAAACAAAGAACACCTGCTTGATGCCCATGATTATCGTTATAGTTTTTAAAGAAATCAATATCACATAAAACTAAGGAAATTGGATTTTGGTCTCTACTAGCGCGTTTACATTCTTGTTCGAGATATTTATCCAAATAGCGACGATTAGCTACTTGGGTTAATCCATCGATGGGAACCAAGCCCTGAAGCTCTTTGACAACTATTGCCAAACGTTTGTAAGCAGCATTAATCAACTACACTTTTCATTTTCCAAATCTGATTTCACATTCGCGTACTCATCAGCAATTTCATTGATTTTAATATCTAAATTCTCATAGTTTTTACCACGAACACTTGTTTCTAATTCACGGCGTAATTCCGTCATATCTTCAGCACCAATCACACTACTACTAGACTTTAAGGCATGAGCTGTCCGCAGTATTAATTCAAAATCTTGCTCTGCAAAGCTAGTATATAAATCTTGGGGTAACGACTGGGTATTATCTAGATAACTATCGATTAACTCAATCAAGAAATTTGGATCTTCACCACCAATATCATTAGCAAATTTATGAAGAGCCGTCACATTAATTGATGAAGAACGTAAAGACATAGATGGGATAGATGATTGACATTCTGATAATATATGGACAAGTTCAGAGTTGCAAATTAGTCTACTGAGATAGTCATCCATCCCTGTGGCTAAACAAACTTCGCGATCGCCTTGCTGTGCTTGAGACAGACCGATGATTACTTGATTAGCGACTGCTTCTATTGCATTCGCTAAAACAAATCACTAGATTCTTCTAATTCAGTCTCAGCATAAATTATGCTTTTTGCCTAGAAGTTCTTCTTTGCTATATCCAGAAATCTCACAAAATTTGTTGGGGATTGCCCTTACCTCTATAGTTTGAAATCTTGAAGGGGCTGCGCCCCGACCCAGCTCAAAAACTCGGAAATCATACCACGTAACATCAGTAAGGTAATTAACCGTGATGTATTAAAATAAAAAAATTTAGCAGCAAACCCTTTTCTATTTTAATACAAAGTGCTGTACTCGGCTATAACTATGCTTAATGTAGAATGATTAGTATTCCAGCCTTTTACTGGCAAAGGGCTATAGCTTAACTTCAATTTCAGAAAAATTACGAATGAGTCTATCTGATACAATCGCGGCGATCGCTACGGCTATTTCCCCGCAACAGGGCAGTGTGGGTATTGTGCGATTATCAGGTGATCACGCAGTGGCGATCGCCCAAGCAATATTTCATGCAGGTGGCAAGCAGATTTGGGAGAGCCACCGCGTGATATATGGGTATGTGAAAAATCCACTAACTAACGCTGTCGTTGATGAGAGCCTCTTGCTATTAATGAAAGCGCCGCGCTCCTTTACCCGTGAAGATGTAGTGGAATTTCACTGTCATGGGGGAATTATGGCAGTGCAACAGGTGCTCAATCTCTGTTTAGAGAATGGAGCAAGACTTGCGGAGGCGGGAGAATTTAGCCTGCGAGCTTTTCTCAATGGCAGGATTGATTTGACTCAAGCTGAAAGTATTAATGATTTGGTTGGGGCAAAGTCTGCTCAGGCGGCGCAATCAGCTATCGCCTCTTTGCGTGGCAAACTAGCGTATTCTCTAAAATATTTGCGTAGTAAGTGTCTGAATGTCTTAACAGAGATTGAGGCAAGGATTGATTTTGAAGATGATTTGCCCCCCCTTGACGGGGAATGGGTAAAGACGGAAATTGGCCTCGTCTCGAAGGAGTCCCAACAGATTTTGGCAACTGCCGATCGCGGTGAGCTATTACGCACAGGACTAAAGGTTGCAATTGTCGGTCGTCCTAATGTCGGTAAATCGAGCTTATTAAACGCATGGAGTCGCAGCGATCGCGCGATCGTCACAGATTTACCCGGTACTACTCGCGATGTAGTCGATTCACAATTAGTAGTTGGTGGTATCCCTATTCAGGTTCTCGATACGGCTGGAATTCGGGAAACGGAAGATGTCGTGGAGAAAATAGGTGTAGAGAGATCGCGTCAGGCAGCTCAGTCGGCGGATTTGGTGTTAATGGTAATTGATGCCAGTATTGGCTGGATTGAAAAGGATATGGAGATCTATAACATTGTTAGCAATCGCCCTGTAATTTTAGTAATTAATAAGATTGATCTTGCCCCCAACCCCTCTCCCATTGGGAGAGGGGTTGGGGGCATTCCTATTGTTAAAACCGCAGCTTCTCAAAATCAGGGGATTGAAGATTTAGAATCGGCAATTCTCAAATGTATTCAACAAGATGCGATCGCTGCTGCTAATCTTGACGTAGCGATCAATCAACGCCAAAAAGCTTGTTTGTTAAGGGTTGTGCAATCTTTAGACAATATACAGATCGCTATTGCTGATCAGTTACCGCTTGATTTTTGGACGATTGATCTAAGAGCAGCCATTAGCGCAATCGGAGAAATTACAGGTGAAGAAGTGACAGAATCAGTTCTCGATCAAATTTTTAGTCGATTCTGTATTGGTAAATAAAGTAAATAAATATGACAAATAATGACGCTCTACAACAAGCACTTAAACAATACTTTGGTTATGACTCCTTTCGGGTAGGACAGCGCGAAATTATTGAAGCAAATCTGGCAGGACAAGACACCTTGGCAATTATGCCCACAGGGGGCGGTAAGTCGATATGTTTCCAATTACCTGCATTGCTAAAAACTGGGGTGACTATTGTCGTATCGCCATTGATAGCATTAATGCAAGATCAAGTTACAGCGCTTAAAGAGAATGGTATTGGCGCTACTTTTCTGAATAGTACTCTGTCAGGGAGAGAAACTAACCAGCGAACACAAGCAATTTTAAATGGATCAATTAAATTAATCTATGTGGCTCCTGAGCGTCTATTTGCGGAACAGTTTATCGAATTTCTGAATATTGTTAAAAATAAAATTGGGATTGCGGGATTTGCGATCGATGAGGCACACTGTGTATCGGAGTGGGGGCATGATTTTCGTCCAGAATATCGTCAACTGCGACAGATTCGCCAATTCTATCCTGATGTACCTGTGATTGCTTTAACTGCAACGGCAACTGAGCGTGTACGCGAAGATATTAGCCAGCAATTAGAACTAAAACAACCCTACATTCATATAGCGAGTTTTAATCGAAATAATCTCTATTACGAAGTTGTCCCCAAACAAGGTACAGAACAATCCTATATAGATCTGTTACGACAAATCAAGAAAATACAAGGATCAGGAATTGTCTATTGTTTGAGTCGTAAACGGGTAAACGAGATAGCAGAACGACTAAGAGAGGATGGGGTCGAAGCAATTCCCTATCATGCTGGTTTAGGGAATAAGGAACGAGAAGAAAATCAAACGCGCTGGATTCGGGATGATGTGCAGGTAATGGTTGCTACCGTTGCTTTTGGTATGGGAATCAATAAGCCCGATGTTCGCTTTGTAATCCATTATGATTTGCCTAGAAATATTGAAGGTTACTATCAAGAATCAGGTCGGGCAGGTCGTGATGGTGAAGATTCTCACTGTACTTTGTTTTTGGGCTATGGAGATCTAGAAACCATTAAGTATCTTATCGCTCAAAAAGTCGATCCCTATTCTAATGAGCCATTGGAAGCGGAACAGAGAATTGCCCAGCAGCAATTACGCCAAGTCGTTGACTATGCCGAAGGTATAGCCTGTCGCCGCACGATCCTTTTACGCTATTTTGGTGAACATTTTCATGGAGATTGTGCTAATTGCGATAATTGCCTCACCCCAAAACCAATGGAAGATTGGACGGTGGAATCGCAAAAGCTTCTCTCCTGTGTGGCAAGGGTGAAAGAGCGATTTGGTTCTGGGCAAGTCATTGATATTTTACGCGGTTCTCTTAATAAAAAGATATTGCAACATGGGCATGAACAGCTATCTACTCATGGCATTGGGAAAGATCGCAGCCTTGATGAATGGCGGCAACTTTCGCGATCGCTAATTCATCAAGGATACTTATCTCAAACCACCGATGGTTATGCGATTCTCAAACTTAACGATCGCAGTTGGGAAGTGATGCGCGGTCAGCGTAATGTGTTATTACCGATAGAAAGAGATACAGAACCCACAACTGTTTCAGAACGGGAAGATGCAAGAGAAAGATCCGTTGATATCGATATTCTCTTTGAAAGATTGCGACTATTACGCAAAAATCTTGCTGATGAACAGGAAGTCCCGCCCTATGTGATCTTCAGTAATGCCACGCTTAACCAAATGGCAGAGCAGCAACCGACCAGCCGTAAGGATTTTGCAAAGTTGTCAGGAGTTGGGGCAAAGAAATTAGAACAGTATGCCGATGACTTTATTACGATTATTTTGGAACATCATCTCAAATATCCACCTGCGGAACCTAGTGAAAATAATAATTTCAAGGTTAAGCAGGAATCTAATCCGCCTAAATCGAAACTATCTAAAGCAAGTACACAGCGTGAAACTCTGGCTATGTATGAGAATGGTTTAGATATCAATGAAATAGCTCGCGATCGCGGACTCAAACCCGCAACAGTTTGGACACATCTAGTACAGTTAGTTGAGTCTGGCTATGCAATTAATATTGATCGAATTGTACCGCCAGAGCGCCAATCGATAATTTATGATGCCCTCGAAGCGATCGGGGGCGATTCTCTCCGCAATCTTTTCGATCACCTGCGCGAAGAATATCCCTACGACGAAATTAAGATAGTTCGTGCTATTTGGCAAAATGAAAAAGATCCTCTATAGAACTCGTTTGAGCTTGCTTTTGTGAGAATCTATGGGGCACTTGCGGCTGTCAATACTATTGTTATCACTGGAGCATCCTCTGGGACTGTAACCGCGATCGCCATTGCCGAAGACATTGCACAGGTAGCGATCACCTCAATTATCTACCTTTCGGCTTCCTTTTGCTCAACAGTAAAAAGTTGCCCTAACATAGGTAGTCTGTTAAAACATAAGCAACCCGCAATAAATGAAGGCTCATTTATTGCGGGTTGCAGTTGCCATGACGCGGCTTTTAGTTTTTTGGGTTTTGACTCCTTTGCAAGTTATGATAATAAATGGTCAAAATTCCAGTTTTTACTTTTTTCTCTAAAGTTTCGCCAATAACATCATGATGCGTAGCAACTATTGCGGTCACCTCAATGCCGAACATATCGGACAAACAGTTAGCTTGTGCGGTTGGATCGATCGCAGACGAGATCATGGTGGCGTGATCTTTTTAGATTTGCGCGATCGTACAGGAATCTTACAAATCGTAAGCGATCCCCAGCGTACTCCCACCTCCTACGAACTTGCAGGTGAGTTACGCAATGAATATGTGGTCAGAATTGTCGGCAAAGTTTCTAAGCGTCCTGACGAATCACTCAATCCCAAGCTTGCCACAGGTGAAGTCGAAATCTATGCCGAATCTATTGAATTATTAAATGCTGTCAGCAAGCCATTACCATTCCTAATATCTGAAGCCGACACGATTAAGGAAGAATTACGCCTGAAATATCGTTATCTTGATATGCGTGGCGATCGCCTAGCCAATAACCTCAAGTTGCGTTTTGAAGTGGTCAAGTCTATTCGACGCTTCCTTGAAGATGAATATGGCTTTATGGAAGTAGAAACACCGATTCTTTGTCGCTCTACTCCTGAAGGGGCACGGGATTACCTCGTGCCAAGTCGTGTTAATGCGGGGCAATGGTATGCTCTGCCACAGTCGCCTCAATTGTTTAAGCAATTGCTAATGGTGGGTGGATGCGATCGCTATTATCAAATTGCTCGATGTTTCCGTGATGAAGACCTTCGCGCTGATCGTCAGCCTGAGTTCACTCAGCTTGATATGGAAATGAGTTTCATGTCCCAAGAAGAAATCATCGAGCTCAATGAGAAGCTCATCCGCTATGTTTTCAAAATCGTTAAAGGTTTAGAACTTGGGAATTTCCCTCGTCTCACCTACGCCGATTCAATAGATCGTTATGGCTGCGATCGCCCCGATACTCGCTTCGGTTTAGAACTGGTGAATGTCAGTGATCTATTTGCTAATTCTGGATTTAAAGTATTTGCAAATACCATAGCTAATGGCGGCATCATCAAGGTTCTACCTGTAATCGGTGGGGATGAAGCTATTTCCAATACCCGTATCAAACCCGGTGGAGATTTATCTAACCTTGTTGCTCAATACGGTGCAAAGGGTTTAGCATTTATCCGTGTGCGTGAAGGCGGTGTAATTGACACCATTGGCGCTCTCAAGGATAGTCTCACCGAAGAAGTCAAGAAAGAACTTTTAGAACGCACAGGCGCAACCGCAGGCACAATTCTATTGTTTGGAGCTGGCGATAAGGCGATTGTAAATGAATCTCTTTATCGTTTGCGTTTAGCTCTCGGTCATGAGTTGGGATTAATTGATCATGACAAGTTGAACTTTGTCTGGATTACTGACTTTCCTATGTTTGAGTGGAATGCTGATCAGAAGAGATTAGAAGCATTACACCATCCCTTCACTTCGCCTCGGATTGAAGATATTGCCGATGGGCAACCAATTGATGTGAATACGATCGCCCAAGCCTATGACCTCGTACTTAATGGTACAGAAATTGGCGGCGGTAGTATTCGGATTCACAAGCGTGAAGTCCAAGAAAAGGTCTTTGCAGCGATCGGGTTAACCGATGAACAGGCTAAAGAGAAGTTTGGATTCTTATTAGAAGCCTTTGAATATGGTACGCCTCCTCATGGTGGTCTTGCCTTTGGACTTGATCGCCTAGTCATGTTAATCTCTGGAGCCGACTCAATCCGTGATGTGATTGCCTTTCCGAAAACACAGCAAGCACGCGACCTATTGACTGACGCACCATCAGGGGTGGATGACTCACAACTGAATGAACTACATGTTAAGGTTTCCTTACCTCCAGCTAAAGCATAAGAAAAAAGCGGCGCATCGCCCCGCTTTTTTCTTATGCTTTGGGTAAATTAACGCATCGATTCGCGATGCACTTTAACTAATTTAATCTCATCCTCTTCCGCCAAATACTTAAATCCATTCCCGCGCCCACTTGCCATGCGCGATATACGACTTTACCCAAACGGCGATCGTTCAGTTTTAGACAGCTCGTTATGGCAATAATAAAAGATTTGGTAAAAGTTGAGATGATTATTTATTTGCCTTTATTTTACTTAACAAAGTTTTTGCTCGTTGAGTGAGCGCCCGTTTTGTCAGAATCCCTTGCGAAGGACTGAATAGTAATGCTAATAAGAAAAATCCTGAAATAACCAACACGATCGCACTACCCGAAGGCACATTCTGATAATAGCTAACATACATTCCACTGACACTCGCAATAACCCCTATTATCGCCCCTAAGCTCATCATTAAATGTAATTCTCTCACCAATAGATAGGCAGTCGCGGCGGGACCAGTAAGGAGCGAAACCACCAGCACCACGCCAACCGATTGCATACTAGCGATAATCGTGAGCGTAATTCCTGCCATCAGTCCAAAATGAATGAAATGCACGGGTAAGCCCATCGCTTTAGATGCTAAGGGATCGAAACAATAGAAGATTAGTTCTCGGTAAAAAATGACGACACAGGATAGAACCGCGATCGCAATGATCAAAGTTCGCCATAGGTCGGTACTCGTTACTCCCAAAATATCGCCAAATAGAAAACTATGCAGATCTAATTTGCTCTTGAGTGTAGTAATCAACATGACTCCCAAAGCTAAAAATCCTGAAAATACCAAAGCCATTGCTGTATCAACTTTAATTTTGGAATGGGTCTGAATCCAAGCCACCACAAAGGTGCTAATCGTTCCTGCGATGAATGCACCAAGAAAAATATCCATACCAATATAAAAGGCGATCGCTAATCCTGGTAAGACAGCATGGGCGACCACATCGCCTAAAAGTCCCATGTGCTGCACGATCAGATAACTACCAATTACCGCCGATAAAATGCCAATCAGGACACCAATGGCGATCGCATTTCGCATAAATTCAAAGCCTAAAGGTTCAATTAACCAAGTCAACATAATTTTTATTTCAATTAGGTAAGTTCTTTCTGCATCAATATCACACTATCGCCATAGGCGAGTTTAATGTTCTGTGTAGTAATCACAGCATCGCGATCGCCGTCAGCAATTAGTTCCTTATTTATCAGCAATAGGCGATCGTAATTATCCAAATTGGAACCAAGATCGTGAGTAATTACTAACAGAATTTTGTTTTGAGCTTTTAATTCCGCAAATACATCAAAAATTACTGCCTCAGTTTTCTTATCGACACCCACAAACGGCTCATCGAAAAATAGTAATTCTGCTTCTTGAGCGATCGCCCTCGCCAGAAATGCCCTTTGCTGTTGACCACCTGACAATTCACCAATTTGGCGATGGCGCAAATCCCACATACCGACACGCTGAAGCGCGGATTTGACAATGCTTTCACAATGACAACCCGACTTTTTGATCCAGCCCAGCCAATTACGATGACGAGTGCGGGACATCATCACTGCGCCCCATACGGTCACAGGAAAATCCCAATCCACCTGCGATCGCTGTGGCACATAGGCAACGGTATGCAGTTGTCGAAGTAAAGATCGAGATCGATAGCGCACATGACCGCTAGATGTGGGAACCAAGCCTAAAATCGCTTTGAAAACCGTACTTTTGCCAGCACCATTAGGAGCAGCCACCATCTGCCCAGAAGAGATCTCAAAGCTGACACCCTCCACTGCACTGACATCGTGATAACTAACTGCTAAATTTTCAACTTCTAGCATATTTTTACTCAAAGGTATTATGATAATGATTATCATTCTTTATAGCAAAAAACAAAATGGCTCTAAACTCATTTACAAAATCATCGTCAGGGTTAAGGGTAAATAACGCCTTCAAATTTTCATCAATAGCGCTCGTGATGGCGATCGCAAGCAGTATCACTGCTTGTACCGTCTCCACCCCAACTGCGACCATCACAGCTACTACGACATCAGCTACAACTCCTGCAAAAACTGAAAGCTTACCTCTAGTCGTAGCGACAAACTCGGTAGCCTGTGCTTTGACCAAGCAAATTGCAGGCGATACGATTGATTTGAAATGCCTGATCGAAGCGGGTACTGATCCTCACGTTTATCAACCTAAACCTGATGATCGTAAAGCGATCGACTCTGCAAAATTAATACTTTATGGTGGTTATGACTTTGAGCCAAGTCTGATCAAATTAATTCAAGCTAGTTCTAATACAGCACCCAAAATTGCGGTTAACGAAGTTGCTGTACCGAGTCCCTTGCTGTCTGAAGATGGGCATAGTCATGATCATGATAAGGCAGAAAAAAAAGAGACTCAATCTAATCAAAAAGCCGCAAAAGAAGCCGATCCCCATGTTTGGAACAATGCTCAGAATGGGATCAAAATCACCCAGTCAATCAGTAAAAGCTTGAGTTCACTCCGTCCCGATCAAGCGGAAACCTATGCCAAAAACACTGCCAAGATTGTCAGCGAACTTGAGCAAATTGATATTTGGATCAAGGCTCAAATCGCCACAATTCCTGAAGCTTCTCGCAAGCTAGTGACAACTCACGATGCTCTTGGCTACTATGCTCAAGCCTATGGCATTCCCGTTGAAGGTGCTTTGAATGGAATTAGCACTGAGGAACAACCAACACCAACTAGAGTTAAGGGGCTTGTTGAGGTGATTAAAACCAGTAAAGTTCCCACCATTTTTGCAGAAGTATCGATTAATCCAAAGTTGATTACGACCGTTGCAAAGGAAGCTAATGTCAAAGTTTCCGAACGAGAACTCTATGCCGATGGTTTGGGAGCAAAAGGTAGTGAAGCTGAAACCTATACAGGGATGTTGATTGCTAATACTCGCACGATTGTCGAAGGATTGGGAGGCAAATATACTGCATTTCAATTGAAGACACCTTAACACCATGATCGATCTTTTCCCTCGAAAACCTGCTGTATCCACAGAACAATTGCAACAGGTCAAAGATTGGCTATATGAAGTCTTGCAAATTAATCGCCATACGATTATTTCCATTAGCCAGTTGCAATGCACTGATCTTAATTGTCCACCGATTCAAACAGCGATCGCGATTATGACTAGTCCGCATCGTGTCATTCGCATACATAAGGCAATTTCCGATATTACCTATTTTGATGTAGTACAGGCGATCAATGAGAAATCTGTAAATGCCCAGATCCCCGACTTTTTCTAGGCAAGCAAAGACAATTTGCAAATTCACAAAAAAAGTCGGGGATCTTAATCTTTGCTTTTTAAGTTTTCTTATGCCTAGCTACTTAGCATTACTTACTAAACAATAATTCAAAACATAATTTTCTATGTCTAAACTCACATCTGCATTTATTTCTGAAAAACTTCCCAGTACTTTGTCCAAGACTTTACTCAGTGCGATCGCTATTTCTGCGATCGGGATTCTACCTAGCGCCGTATTTAGTGTATCGGCTCAATCTATCCCTCCAAACAAAGATGTCATCGGACAGAACGTTACATCAGTTTCGCAGCTAAGCGATGTGAGACCCACTGATTGGGCTTTTACGGCTCTGCAATCCTTGGTAGAGCGCTATGGCTGTATCGCAGGATATCCCGATCGCACCTTTCGTGGCAATCAAGCCACCAGTCGTTATGAATTCGCGGCGGGGCTAAATGCTTGTTTGGACAAAATCAATGAAATTATCTCCGCAGGGCTTGCCGACAAAGTGAGCAAAGAAGACCTTGCCACATTACAAAAATTGCAAGAGGAGTTTGCCGCAGAACTAGCCACATTGCGCGGTCGTGTGGATTCTCTGGACGCAAAAACTGCCAAACTGGAAGCGCAGCAGTTCTCTACTACCACAAAACTAGAAGGTCAAGCGATCGCGGCTGTTTCGGTGGGAACTTCAGGCAATAATTTTCTTTTGGACTCAACAGGAACACCAACTACCAATGCTGGCAAGGTCAATACAACTGTAATCAGCCGAGTACGTCTGAACTTTAAGACGAGTTTCACAGGTGAAGATTTACTGCTCACACGCATCGAGCTTGGTAATGGTGGCACAGGACTAGGCAATTCTCTTGAGGCTCCTGCGAGCTTATTAGGGTTCACGGGATTTGGGAACAGTTCTAAATTTGATTACAGTGGTGTTGGCACGACTGCCACACTCAATCGCTTACGTTACGATTTCCCAATCGGTAAAGATATTCAAGCTTCGATTGGCACCAATATGTCACTGAATGATCATCTGGATGCCAATAGTTTTGCCAATGATGAGTCGGCAGACTTTTCCAGTGGGATGTTTATTAATAATCCCTTAATTTTGCCTGTGAATGATGGATCTGGAGCAGCGATCGCTTGGAATCTTGGTGGTAGTGCTTTTACTCTAAGAGCAGGTTATGTCGCTCAGAATGCGAGTCTTCCGACCTCTGACGGTACGATCAATCGTGGCTTATTTGGCGATCCCTATCAAGGTACGGTTGAGCTAGAGTTTGCACCGAAAAACGCTGATGATGCAAGTCCCTTTGCGATCCGTCTGCAATATACTCGCGCCTCGGTAAATAATCTGGACTACAACACAGGTGGCGTAAATCTTGAGTGGGCTTTTAATAAAGCGATCGCCGTTTTTGGGCGTTATGGATTTGGAAATATCAGTAATCGCGGTACTGCCATTTCCGCCGCACTTCCCACCTATACCACTACAGCCAATGACTCTCTGAGTCCCCAAACTTGGTCTGCGGGTTTTGCTTTTCCTGATTTGTTTAAGGAAGGGGCGATGGCAGCGATCGCAGTTGGACAACCTTTCGTTGAGAACCAAGTGGGTAATGCCACTCAAACCAATATGGAACTGTTCTATCGCTTCCCGATCTCTAGCAATATCAGCATCACTCCAGACTTACAGTTTATCTTCAATCCCAATAACAACAGCAACAATAGCACCATCACTGTCGGCACATTGAGAACTGTATTTACTTTCTAGACTTGCTCCTTAACTTGACTTTCCTAACAAATCCTAAAAAAATCAATGATCACCAACACACAAATTCCCGTCACCGTCCTCACAGGCTACCTCGGCGCAGGCAAAACCACATTACTTAATCGCATTCTCACCCATGAACATGGCAAAAAAGTTGCTGTCATCGTCAATGAATTTGGCGAAGTGGGCATCGATCACAAATTAGTCGTCAATGCCGATGAAGAAATCTTTGAGATGAATAATGGCTGTATTTGCTGCACTGTGCGCGGTGACTTGATTCAGATTATTACGAATCTGATGCGCCGCCGTGACAAATTCGATCATTTAGTGATTGAAACTACGGGACTCGCTGACCCTGCCCCTGTGATTCAAACCTTCTTTGTCGATGAAGATGTCAGTACCAAAACTAGACTAGATGCGGTGGTCACAGTCGTTGATGCTAAACATATCTCTCAACATTGGGATGCGGAAGAAGCACAGGAGCAAATTGCTTTTGCGGATATTATTCTGCTCAACAAAACTGATTTAGTCAGTGAAACAGAACTATTAGAACTAGAACAACGCATCAAATCCATGAACTTGATGTGTAAAATCTATCGCACGCAAAACTCTGAGATTGAAATGGATGCAGTTTTAGGTATTGGTGCATTTCAGCTAGATCGGGTTTTGCAAATCGATCCTGAGTTTCTTGGTGAAGATGCCCATGAGCATGATGACACGGTGAAATCTGTGGCAATCGTTGAAGAGGGTGAACTCTATTTGCCTAAAGTTAATGCTTGGATTAGCGATCTATTAAGAGAGCAAGGCGTTGATATTTTCAGAATGAAGGGAATTTTGAATATCAAAGGAGTTGAGGAAAGACTGGTGTTTCAGGGTGTGCATATGTAGTTTGACGCTACCCGCGATCGCCTATGGAAACCAGATGAGCATCGCCATAATGAACTCGTATTCATCGGGCGTAACCTTGACGCAGAGCAACTAAAATCTGATTTTCTTGCTTGTATGTATTGAAGAGAATCTAAATACTTTTGTAAATTCTATCCAAATTAACTACCAAAAGATTATGCAAACACCTCAACTCGATATTCCTAAACGGGGAATGCCTGTGACTATCGTTACTGGATTCTTAGGCAGTGGCAAAACTACACTTCTCAATCAAATCCTCAAAAACCGTCAAGATCTAAAAGTTGCGGTTTTAGTGAATGAATTTGGAGACATTAACATTGATGGACAACTGCTGATCGATGTTGAAGATGGCATGGTGGAGCTAAGTAATGGTTGTATTTGCTGCACGATTAATGACGGATTGCTAGAGGCTGTATATAATGTTTTAGAACATACCGATCGCATTGATTATATGGTGATCGAAACGACGGGAGTTGCCGATCCTCTGCCGATCGCCTTAACTTTTTTGGGTACAGAACTAAAGCATCTCACGCGCCTCGATTCCATTCTTACTGTCATTGATGCAGAGACATTTACTGCCGATCATTTTGACAGTGAGGCGGCGCTTAGTCAGGTGCAATATGGCGATATTATATTGCTGAACAAAACAGATCTAGTACCAGAGTCACAAGTCGATCTGTTGGAGGCGTATCTTCTCAAAACCAAATCAAAAGCCAGAATCCTCCGATCTCAGCATGGTGAAGTGCCATTGCCTTTGATTTTAGATGTGGATCTTGCGCCAACTAGTGTCTATCAACAAGTAGAGAATGAGGATGAAGTATATGAGCATGAACATCATCATCACAATCATGAACATCACAATCACCATTCCGATCATTTAGACAATGATGGATTTATTTCTGTCTCTTTCCAAAGCGATCGCCGTTTCGATTTAGACAAGTTTACCTATTTCCTTGATAAGGTAATGCCCGTTGATGTGTTTAGAGCGAAAGGTGTTCTCAGTTTTGCTGAGGAAGATCTCCGTTTTATTTTTCAATTGAGCGGAAAGCGCTACGAACTAAACTATGACCATCGCAAGAAGCCGATTGACAATCAATTAGTTCTCATCGGTCGCTACCTTGATGCCCAATTGCTTCAGCAGCAGCTACGGGAATGTCTTGTATAGTTGCTTGCGGTCTGCATCTTCCATAGACTGTAATAATTTAATATCTAAAAATGTCTGGCAATTGGATTGAAAATCTCAAATATGATGAACGAGGATTGATTCCTGCGATCGCTCAAGATCATCAAGATGGCAGAATTTTAATGATGGCATGGATGAATCGTCATGCATTGGAATTAACAACTTCAACTGGGGAAGTCCATTATTGGAGCCGATCGCGTCAAGAGTTATGGCATAAAGGCGCAACTTCAGGGCATATTCAAAAACTCAAGAAGCCCTATTACGATTGAGATCGGGATGTAATTCTCATCAAAATCGAGCAAATTGGCGATATCGCCTGTCATACTGGCGCAAGAAGTTGTTTCTTTACAGAAATTCCATTTACCAAATAATAGGGCTTACCCACTAACGATATGAAAGATTTAGCAGTAGGGGCAATTCATGAATTGCCCCTACTGCCCACTGAATGACCTAATCGTAGATTTGGTTAGGGCTGGGACAATGCGATCGCTGTTCATCAAGAATTAGGAACCCATTTACGAGAAGATTCGCTGTTATTTAGAAAAAAGGGATAAAACTGCTTGACGGCATCCCATACAGTCACAACCTCGTTTGCTAATGGCAAGATCGCCAATGCGATCGCTGGTCAGAACATTAGTGCGATCGTCTTGAGCTTGGTTGTTTGAATCGAGAGTTGGATTGTCTCTTGTAATTACAACCGATGACACATAAGGATCGCCATCTTGGTTATTTTTCTTACTTTCGTTAGTGTTTGCATATGCGGGAGAAACAGACAACAAATAAGTTGCTAGTAATGCGGGGCTACTCAGAAAGGCTAATGATGATTTTTTCATAGGAAACAAGAATGTCGGATCACATTCATTAATTGAAAAAGATATTAACATTTCTAGCCCTGAATGTGTCATCATTTCTGCACTAAACCCAATCCGAATTACCTGTAAAATCGTTAATTCTCTAATAAAGACTTTAAAATGGGAATAAGACAGAACAGGGTGGCTTAAGCCCCTTGTTTCTAATTTTAGCGCATCGATTCGCGATGAACTTTGACTAACTTAATTTCATCTTCTTCAGCAAGATATTTGTTCATCATGTAAACAACATATTCGGGTTTAAGATTGCTATCGGGTTTGCAACTACCCATAAAATGAATTTTTGGAAACTCAGGATCGGGATTGGTGACATTAATTGCAAAAATGCGATCGCGTAATTCCAACATTTGATTGCGTCCAGATTTTGAGACTTTTGGCATTTGGATAGAAGTTGCGGCGAGTACACAGTAACCTGCGCCTTCGAGCAAATCCATAATATCTGCTGCATTACGTTCTTTGGGTGTAATGAAAGCACAGGTTAAAGTATATTCAGCAACTTCCAAGATGGAATCTAAAGAAGGCGAATGGACTTCTACCTCCTCGATCGCATAAATTGGTAGATCAGCATCTAGTTCTTCTTTAAAGCGCTTTTGAAACTCCTCAATAGGAATCACTTGAGTGAGTTCAAAATCCACAAATTCGGCATTGCTAGTTTGACCGAGAGGTAAAGCCTTAGCAATGGAAATGCGCGGTAATGGATTAAAGCCCTCTGTATGAGCAAGAGGCAACGCCGCACGTCTGGCGGCACGTTGGAAAAAGCGATGTAAATCTAAATGAGAAATTAGACTCATATCACCTAGTTTACCAAATTTGAGGCGGATGCGCTGTACTCTTGGGGGAATCTTGGGCTTCTCCAGAGAAATCGGTGGCACTTCTGGCGGGGGAATTACTTCATTATGTCCAAACTCAGGACCACAAACGCCACATTCAGAGCAACCACCAAAGGAACAATCAGGAATTACTTGAGCAGCGATCGCCCTTTCCCAATCCTCAATTAACCATAGTTTATCGATACCTGTATCAATATGATCCCAAGGCAAAGGATCGGACATTTTTAGCGATGGCGCATCCCAAACGAGATCCGCTTCTGCGATCGCCTGTGTCCATGCCCCAAAAGCCTTTTCCGTATTCTCAAACCATGAGTCCATACCCGCGCCTAATTGCCAAGCCCGATATAGCACCTTTCCTAAACGGCGATCGCCCCGTCCGACAAAATCTTCCATCGCACTAATGCGCACTTCAGTATAGTTAACCTTCATGCCACTCAAACGGCGAAACTCCTGACGCAATAACTTCTGCTTACGCACAAATTCGCCACTAGAAACCGTATGCCATTGAAAAGGAGTATGAGGCTTAGGAGTGAAGTTAGAAATGGTCAAATTAAAGGAGATTTTTTTTCTTCCCTTTTGTGAACATTCCTGTTGTAGCCATTCCACCGTATCCACGATCCCAATTACATCTTCATCGGTTTCCGTTGGTAAGCCAATCATGAAATAGAGTTTAACCTTATCCCAACCTTCGACATAGGCAGTTTTAATTCCCTGCAATAGTTCATCATCGGTTAAGCCCTTATTAATCACATCCCGCAAACGCTGAGTTCCTGCCTCTGGGGCAAAGGTTAGCCCCTGCTGACGACCATCCCCACTGCGTAACATATGGGCAATATTCTCATCAAAGCGATCGACCCGTTGGCTAGGAAGAGAAAGCGTAACATGTTCATCTTTAAAGCGATTCTTAATCTGCACACCTACCGATGGCAAAGCTAGATAATCGGAACAAGAAAGGGAAAGTAAAGAGAACTCATTATAGCCAGTTTCACGAATGGCTCTCTCAATAGTGTCCACCACTTTCTCAGGATCGACATCACGGGCGGGACGGGTGAGCATCCCTGGTTGACAGAATCGACAGCCGCGAGTACATCCTCTGCGAATCTCGATCGTCAGGCGATCATGAACGGTTTCCACTAATGGGACTAAACCGATACTGTGCTCTGGCATCGGTGTGGCAACACGGCGCAGGGCGCGAGGTGAGACATCGCTGCGGTTAGGAGTGATTGCCCCTGTTTTCTCGTCCATCTCATAAAATTCTGGTACATAAACTCCATTTACCTCATTGGCAAGATCGAGAAGAGTTTCGCGGCGATTTTTCCCTGCGAGTTTGGCAGCCTTAATCACTTCCCCAATTTCAGGTAATAATTCTTCCCCATCACCAAGAGCAAAAAAGTCAAAGAAATCAGCGTAGGGTTCTGGATTAGAAGTTGCCGTCTGTCCTCCTGCAAAGATTAATGGACATTCTTCAATACTTAATTCACTACGTTCTTTCCATGTCATCGGAATATTGGCAAGGTCAAACATTTCTAATACATTAGTTGCTCCTAGCTCATAGCTGAGGCTAAAACCTAAAATGTCAAATTCCCGTAGCGATCGCTTGGACTCGACAGCAAACAAATCAGTTTTGGTTTCGCGTAATTTTGCCGAGAGGTCGGGTGCGGGTAAATAGGCGCGATCGCAGAGTTGTCCATCTTTAGAGTTAATAATGCTGTAGAGGATGATATGCCCCAAGTTTGACGCACCCACCTCATAAATTTCGGGATAGGTGAGCGACCAACGCACGATCGCTTGATTCCAAGGTTTTCGCACTGCGCCAAACTCATTACCTAAGTAACGGGCTGGTTTAAGAATTTCGGAGTTAAGTAATTGTTCGATGGGTACGGGCATAGAGTTTTTCACAATTTTGGCTAACCCCATTTTACATTGACATAGACAAGGGCTTAAGCACCTTGTTAATCAAAGGTTTACCAATCTGCAATTGTACTCATTCCTCTTAAAAAGTCACATCTTCATAAAGATTCACAAATTTGGCTTCAAGATTGATACTCAACAATTGGAAATTGACCTGTTCTCCAGAGTATGACTTCAAGAACTAAGCACCTTCTTCGTTGCGGCGGAAGCAGTCAAGGCGTAGACTTTTGATGTTAACTAAAACGTATTCTTCAAGACGCTCAAGTTGTTGGTAATCGGCAAACTTATCACCTCGATCAAATCCCTCTGTAGACTTGGATCGAAATTCGATAATTAGTGGGGATTTCCTTTAGCAGCCATCAAGGTGATTTGTCTAAAATTACTTCGGTGCGCCACTGAGAAGCCTCAACTCACTCATGCGTTGGTAATCCTGTACTATCTAACGCTTGAGATTTTCGGGCTCTAAGGTGATGACTATGTGGGGGATGTTTGCAAGAGACATGATCGTATACAGTCAATAATATTTGACAACTCCTATTTTATACTTTTTATACCTATAGTGAATGGCGATCGACCTATAGCTCTCGTAATTTTTGCTTGAGTTCGTCAAGTATCGGCTTAATGTTAGGTAGGGTAATATTCATGAGAATGGGAAGAATCCATGTTTAGTAATGATTTGATCAAATCATCAGTACTGAAGTAGAGTTTATACTTTGTCCAAGTTTTACTTGATAGCATTCAGAATAGAATCTAGTAAATTTGGAAACCGCGAATCTAAATCTTCTCGACGGAGGGAATTATAATGCTGGGTTCCTTCCAGGCGTGTATACATAATCCCCATATCGCGCAATACCTTGAAATGATGGGACTGCGTAGATTTACTCATTCCCAAACAGAATTCTCCGCAGGTAATCTCATGTTGTGCTGCTAACATTCTCACAATTTTTAAGCGCGTCGGATCGCTGAGGGCATAGAGAACTCCAGTCAGAGAAATATTGTCGCGATCGGGATGAGGATATTGACGCATCACAAACAGCCTTAAACAAATTCATTCAGAATTCACCTGACACTATGCCAAGCAAATTATCGGGTTAATCAGTCAAAAGATATAAATCTTGTGAATATTATTTTAACTATTGCATATTATTTTAACTATTGCATATTATTCTATTGTTCGCCTATAATCGAACAATAGAGATTTCAACCTTCCTACATAACAACTAAACCTATGAGTGCACCTCTCCTCTCTTCAGTTAAGCTAGGTCGTTATACGTTGCCCAATCGAGTCGTGCTGGCTCCTTTAACGCGCAATCGGGCTGCTTCTGGTAACGTGCCGACAGCATTAAACGCATTACATTACGCACAGCGCGCTTCGGCAGGCTTATTAATTACCGAAGCCTCACAGGTTGCTCCCGAAGGCTTAGGCTATCCAAATACTCCTGGAATTCATTCGCCAGAGCAGGTTACAGGTTGGAAACTTGTCACAGATGCAGTTCATGCGAAGGGGGGCAAAATCTTCTTGCAACTTTGGCATGTGGGTAGAATTTCTCATCCTGATTTACAACCCGACGGCAAGTTGCCCATTGCTCCATCGGCGATCGCCCCAGAAGGTGAAGCCGCAACCTATACGGGCTTAAAGCCTTTCGTCACACCTCGTGCATTGGAACTAGAAGAAATCCCCAAAATCATCGAACAATATCGCATTGGCGCAAAAAATGCTCTAGAAGCTGGCTTTGATGGTGTGGAAATTCACAGTGCCAATGGCTACCTGCTCGATCAATTCTTGCAAGATAATTCCAATCATCGCTCTGACATTTATGGCGGTTCAGTAGAGAACCGTGCGCGTCTATTATTGGAATTAACTGAAGCGATTGTAGATGTATGGGGTAGCGATCGCGTGGGCGTAAGACTCTCCCCTAGTGGCACATTCAACAGTATGTATGATTCCAATCGTGCCGAGACTTTTGGCTATGCCGTTAAGGAACTAAATCGATTTAATCTTGCCTATTTGCATTTAGTTGCCCCCAGAGTCGAAGGATTTGGCACAGCTGAAGATCAACCAGATCTTGGTGCAAATTTCTTCCGTCCAATTTACAATGGAACAATTATAACCGCAGGTAGTTATAGCTTTGAAACTGGTAATCAAGCTATCGCCTCAGGTTATGCCGATCTCGTTGCCTTTGGTCGTATCTACATCGCCAATCCTGACCTAGTAGAACGTTTTGCTGCAAATGCGCCATTGAATAATCCTGATCGAAATACCTTTTATGGTGGAGATGAAAAGGGTTATACCGACTATCCCACTTGGCAAAGCTAAGCATATTCCCGAACAAGGGGCTTAAGCCCCTTGTTTATGGATGAACCAACCATGCTCTTTGAATAGGATGTACGATCGCTTGAACTAAGGGGGAAAGTTTAGCGATGTCCTGCAAGCCTTGCTCTGTTTGAATATTGATACCTTGGCGGTAAATGCTATAGCCCTTAGTGCGAGACACACGAATTCCACAATAGTATTTAGGCTCTATTCCTTGAGCTTTCAATTTTGCATAGCATATATCTAGTTCTTCCTGTTGCTGAATGTCATCAAGATGAGAGATTTCACAGGTGTGGAACAAATCTCGATCTAAAAATCTTCGACATAAATCTGAGAGAATAGAATCTTCACTATCGCGCCATTGATGAATATGATAGGCAAAGACAATATCGTCAGAAGCGAGATATTCCTCACAAGTCAGGGCTTGCGGATCTTGAGTTAACCAAGCTGTAATTGTGCGATCGGCAAAAATTTGATTGGTCAAGATTAATTTCTTTGCTCTATTAAAAATTTGCTCTAATACGAACCTTGCAGCTAAATTTTTCGCATGGTTATAAACCTGTAAATACATAAAGTAGCGCACCGTTAAATAATGCTCGATCGCTACCTTTCCCTTTCGTCCAATCACTAAATTTTGAGAAATAGGATCAAATCTTAGAGCTAATAAAATGCGATCAAGATCTAGCTGTCCATATTTTGCCCCGGTGAAATAACTATCACGTTCTAAATAATCAAGGCGATCGCAATCAATCTGACTAGAAATTAATTGATATACAAAAGGCAATGAATATTTTTTCGTAAATACTTTTTCTAAATCATTAATTAAATTCTGAGAAAAGTTGTTTAGAATATCCGCAATTTTGCCGAACTTCAATAATCGCAAAGTCCAGATTTCATGATTGCTTCCAAAAATTTCTTCAGAAGCATGGCTATAGGCTCCATGACCTAGATCATGGAGTAAAGCTGCCACTAAAACCACCGTGCGATGATTCGCTAAATAAGGATATTTTGTAGCGATCGCCTGAAAAGCGCGACGGGTTAATGACATTACTCCTAAAGAATGCGTAAATCTTGAACCCTCTGCCCCATGAAAAGTAAAGTAAGCAATATCCAGTTGATGAATTCGCCTCAAACGCTGAAATTCAGGTGTATCAATTAATTTAATTAACAATGCTTCAGTGCGATCGCTACCATCAAGGGTAATCGCCCCGTGAATTGGGTCATGATAAGTGCGAGACTTGCCTAAAGGCATAGAATTCATAGAATACCTATACAGCCTATTGATTGAAGTATTGTTGAAAGTGCGGCGGAGCCCTAATTTTAACAATTTCTATGAGTTTTAATCCGGCACAAAACGCTGTAATTAACATGATGTGATACAAATCACATCATGTTAATTACAGCTATCATAAGTTAATAATCGAATATAAGCTTACTGGCAATATTTACAAAAATATTTGTCAAAATCAAATTTGAGTACAAATCTGAATGGCTGTTAAATGGGCTAAACATTATCAATAGACATAGATAGTTGCTACTTAAAAAGCTTATTTATACGGGTATAGGTAGTATGAAAGGCATCATAAATCATAGTAATTTTGTTTCTATTGCACAGTTAACGGATCTGCATCTGTTTTCAGATATAGAAAGTTCTTTGGTAGGCATTAAAACTGAGTTTTCTTTTCAAGAAGTGCTAAGTCATGTCAAAAGAAATTTGCCCCAAATTGACTTAATGCTTTTAACAGGAGATTTAACTCAGGATTGTAGTGCCGATTCCTATGAGAGATTGGCTAAATCTCTAAATGACTTTCAAATTCCCTCCTATTGCTTAGCAGGTAATCATGACGATTTATCTCTAATGAAAGTACACCTACCTAGTACATATGTACATCTAAGCCGATCGCTAGATGTTGGCAAATGGAGAATTTTGTTACTTAGTTCAGTTGTCGAAGGCGCAGTACATGGTTATTTGTCAGACGGAGAATTATCATATTTAGAAAACAGTTTGAGTAATTATTCGGATCACCCGACTTTAATTGCTTTTCATCATCCTGCCATAGCGATTGGTTCACAGTGGATTGATAATATTTGTTTAGAAAATCAAGACGAATTTTGGGAAATATGCGATCGGCATCCTCAAATCAAAGTTGTCTTGAATGGACATGCCCATCAGGAATTTGATCAAATCTATGAAACGCCTCATAACTCAGTTCGTTGCCTAGTAACACCTTCCACCTGTGTTCAGTTTCAGCCAAAAAATCATAAGTTTCAAATCGATAGTCAATCTGCGGGTTTCCGTCATTTGCGTCTTTATCCTAATGGCACAATGGACACAAAAATCTATCGCCTTAAAGTTGGCAGTTTTCAGCCAAATCTAGCAGCAGTAGGTTATTAGCTCCAAGCCAAGAGACTTGTGTCGCTCGCTAGACGAGCGACACAAGTCTCCTGGCTTGGGTTCGAGCACAAAGCGCTGTATGATAAAAGGCTGGTTCTACAGAGCCATTCTTTTATCATGTTTTAGAGAAAATGCAACCGCAGATTCAATCGCAAATTCAGCCACAAATCATTGTCATCAAAATTGGTACTTCTAGCCTGAGTCACCCTGAATCAGGAGATTTACAATTAGCGACGATCGCTAAGCTAGTAGAAGAGATCGTACATCTGCGGCGCGAAGGACATAGTGTAGTTGTAGTTTCCTCTGGCGCGATAGGAATTGGATGTGGGCGATTAGGATTAAAGCAACGTCCTCGCAAAATCTCTAAAAAGCAGGCCGTAGCGGCTGTAGGACAAGGGCGCTTAATGCGGATTTATGATGACTTTTTTGGTTCCCTGCAACAACCTGTCGCACAAGTTCTCTTAACTCGTGCTAACTTGATTCAACGTCAGCATTATATGAATGTCCATGCGACTTTCCATGAATTGTTAGAATTGGGAGTCGTGCCAATTGTGAATGAGAATGATACGGTAGCAGTCGAAGAATTAAAATTTGGTGATAATGATACACTATCGGCTTTAGTAGCTAGTTTGATTGAGGCAGATTGGTTATTTCTCTTAACCGATGTTGATCGCCTATATTCCGACGATCCGCGCCAAAATCCTGATGCTCGACCCATTGAATTTGTGGAATATACTGAACTTCCTAAACTACGGCAAGCGATCAGTGAGAAACAAGCATTAGGTGCTCAAGGTGGCGGTACGCAATGGGGAACGGGCGGCATGACCACAAAACTAGATGCAGCGAGAATTGCTTCAGCAGCAGGAGTTCGCACGGTAATTACGCGAGGCTCTTTTCCTGATCGCATTGGAGCAATTCTCAATGGTGAGAACTTTGGCACACAATTTGCGGCACAACCAAAGACAGTTAATGCACGTAAGCGATGGATTGCCTATGGCATGGTTCCTGTTGGCAAGATAATTTTAGATGATGGAGCTGTTAATGCGGTTATTCGTAAAGGTAAATCGCTCTTACCTGCGGGAATTATTCAAGTAGAAGGCAAATTTGAGGCAAATGAGTCCGTAAGCCTATGCGATCGCGATCGTCAAGAAATCGCTAGAGGTATTTCTAATTACAGCAGTAGTGACATTTTGCGTATTCTCGGTTCTCAATCGGAAGATATTCCTAAGTTAATAGGCTTTGATGGTGAAGAAACAGTAGTTCATCGAGATAATTTGGTTGGTTTGTAAGAGAAAGTCAGCGCAGAGCGATGACTTTCTCTTATATTTAGGACTTACACATCGTCATTTTGCGTAAGTCCTAATATTTAGATTTGTTCGGTATAAACTCTTAAGAATATGACACAAAAGCTAATGTAAAATCTAGTTCTTGATTAATCTATCGAAAATCTATGACAGTTGAATTTCCTGCATTTACACAAACATTGTTAGCGGCAAAAAAGGCTAAAGCCTTAAGCTTTCCTGATCTTGAGAAACTACTGGGACATGATGAAGTTTGGATTGCTTCACTGTTTTATGGTCAAAATAGTACTTCAGTTGAAGAAGCACAAAAGATTGCCGATGCGCTAGGATTGGGTGAAGATATTGTTACAGCATTGAGTTCTTATCCCAGCAAAGGTTTAGGGCCAGTAGTTCCCACTGATCCGCTTATTTATCGATTTTACGAAATCATGCAGGTATATGGATATCCAATCAAGGAGATTATTCATGAGAAATTTGGTGATGGAATCATGAGTGCAATCGACTTTACTCTCGATATTGAGAAAGTGGAAGATCCTAAAGGCGATCGCGTCAAAGTAACCATGAATGGTAAATTCTTACCGTATAAGAAGTGGTAAAAAAAGGCGTGCAAAGCACGCCTTTTTTATGAGATTAATTGCATTAACTCAATCGGTAGTCCATCAGGATCAGCAATAAAAGCTACTTGATAAGTGCGATCGCCAATCATCTGGTCTCTAGGAGGCAATAGTAATTTGACCTTTCCTAATTTATCAACTAAATCCTGCAACAAAGATTCTAGATTATCTACATGAAAGGAGAGATGATAGTAACCCACATAATGCTCATCACCAAAGGGATTAGAAATATTTTTAGGTTCAGGAACTTGCATTAGTTCCAAATTAGTCTCCACACCACTCATCCAACAAGCAAGGGTAATTCCTGCCGTAAATCTCTCTGTTACTTCAAAGCCTAACGCCTCATAAAAGGCGATCGCTATAAAAATATCCGCAGTCTTAATTGAAGTGTGATGATATTTCATGTTTATATTAAAACCCAAAAAATAAAAAGCGGCGCATCGCGCCGCTTTTTATTTTTTGGGTTTTAAAGAATCGATGGTGACACACCAGACAAAATGCGGCAGAGATAGCATTCTCTTCCAACGCCAAGGCTCTTGATAGAGGCGATATAACCATTCGAGATTGTTATTACTAAACCATTCAGGAGCACGAGTTTTGAGTCCTGACCAAATATCAAAACTGCCTCCCACTCCAATCCATACTGCATTTGGACAAAGATGCCGATATTTTTGGATCCATAGCTCCTGACGTGGCACTCCTAATCCCACAAGGATCAGATCAGGTTGAGAACTATGCAAATTTTCGCAAATTTGATTCTCAATGACATCATCAAAATAACCGTGATGCATTCCTGCGATCGCAATATCTGACCATTTTTGTTGCCATCCTGCTGCTATAGTATCAACAACATTAGGCGCACCGCCAATCAAAAAGATCCGCCATTGTTTTTCGGCGGCAATCTGCACAATTTGTTCAGACAGCTCAATTCCCGGACATCGATTAATTTTTTGACCCTGCGATCGCAGGTACAGCACAACCCCTGAACCATCTGGCACAACTAGCTCGGCTTGCTTAATCACATTTGCCAGCTCAGTATTTTTGCGAGCCTGCATTGTCATTTCAGCATTAATGGTGACAACATGAGTACCTTGATGGTTTTGCAATCGTTGAGCAAGCCAATCACGATAATTTTCATGAATATGTACGGGCAGACCAAGCACATTAAACTGACGCAAAACAAACATCTCCAAATATTGCTTAGTCATCAATTTATCATTTTACAGCTGCTACCAGTTTTAAAACCTAAAAGAGATACAGCGTTTGGGCTTTCTTAAAACTCGGATAAACTTGCAAAAAGCTCGCTTCACAAGCTTTTTGCAAGTTTATCTCGACTACACCTTAAGACTAGAATAGGCTTAAGGTGTAGTCGTTACCGTCAAAACTTGTGGAGGTGTCGCATCCGCAGGATAGAGAAAATCAAACTGGACAACACGGCGATCGCTTGGGGGCATTGTTAAAGTAACCAAAGACTTACCCCGCTCACCACGTTTCAACATCAGATGTACATAGCGAGTTTGCGCTAAGCCCTTATCATCACGAAATTTGACACGCACAGAACCACGAAAGAAAACATCATCGGGTAATGGTTCAAAAAATTGCAACCCACCAACAGGCTTATCGTATTTGATCGGATTTTGGAACGACAGAACAACGGTTTGAGTTTTGCTCGTTGGATTGTGTAAAGGCATCGTCAGGTTATACTGCACGCTGTAATTACCATGTGCCGAATAGGCGGTGTCGGGATAGCGTACTTTTAGTGGCGCTGTTTGCACTTGCCCTGTTCCCATCGTCCCGTATTGCAAGAGACTTAGCCCATAGGAATAGGATTCGCCACGTTTGGGAATTGCTAAATCATTACTATCTTTATCGGTTAAGTTCCCAAACCATTGAGAACCAAGCTGCACACCAGCGACACGACTATACTCAAAGGCTCCTTCCGTTAAATCTGGAGGAGTGGGCACAACATCACGAGGCTTGGCAAGTTCACCATTTTTAAGAATGTTTTCCCATTCGGCAAGATTGGGGGCGCGTTCCGTTCCATCAGGATACAGTCTGGCATAGAGCGCTAAAGTTGCAACATACACCTTGCCATCACTGCGTAACCGCGATAACCCCGATCGCCCATTTAAAGGCGGATCTAATTCTTTAACGGGAATCGGTACATTCATCAACATTCTGCTTTGTTTAGGAGGAATGATGATTTGAGCAGGGAAGATGTCTTGACGACGACCGCGCAAAATATCCAACATGGCACGATCGCCTGGACCGCGATAGGTTTCACCATTGTTATTCAGAGAATAATTGGGCGCATCATAAAATGGTGAATCGGGTTGACTGAGATAACTGGCTCCTTGGAGAATATCGATGGTTACAGGTTTATCAGTGGGGTTATAGGCGATCGCGCCAATATACAGAGATCTTAGATCCTTGGGAGGTGGCGCTTTAGAAATATGGTGGGCAAACACATCAAAGCGCCCCTCAAAAGGAAAGTTTAAATGGGCTTGAGGATACGCCATTCCTTCCGATGGAAAAGCCGACAACAAAATTCCTTCTGTTTGCACAATTTCAGGACTATTGCTATTTAACATCGGTACTTGGTCAAGTTTGCCCATCAATGGGCGCATTTCTTGCCGATCTGAAACGATGCGGCGTTGATTAGGAGCTTGAGAAATTTTGTTAACTTGGTCGGCAGTCGTATCAGGGGTAGCAAATATATTTGTGGTAGGTAGAACTGCAACTGTAGTTAATAAAAAGATGAAAAAAGTTTTCATTCTAGGATTCCAACATAAAAAATTAAAAATTTTTTCTCCAAAGAAAAGCCGCGTATTGCGCGGCTTTTCTTTACGAAGTGATGTTACAAAGCAGCTTCTTTCTTGAGATTATCGCGATCGCTAATCTTCGTACTCGGTGTCTGAAGAGCAAAGTAGAGCTTATTCAATGCACTGAGATAGGCTCTTGCCGAAGCGACAATGACATCAGTATTAGCAGAATGACCAGAAAGCGTACCCGCATCAGGATGTTTGAGACGAATAGTGACTTCACCGAGGGCATCAATACCTGCGGTGACAGATTGTACAGAGTACTCGATCAATTGATTAGGAACATTCACAATCCTATTGATTGCTTTGTACACTGCATCGACAGGTCCTGTTCCTACGGAGGCATCGGTGATTTCCTTGCCATCGGGCATCACAACTGTAACTGTTGCGGTAGGAATCGCGCGATCGCCACAGCTTACTTGGACATGATCAAGCTTGAAGGCTTCAGGAGCATGACGGATCTCATCATTAACAATTGCCTCTAAATCGCGATCGCTAATTTCGCGCTTCTTATCAGCCAATTCTTTAAAACGCACAAAGGCGGCATTAAGTTCTTGCTCTGAGAGTTCAAAACCAAGCTCTTTTAGACGAGAACTTAAGGCATTACGTCCTGAGAGCTTACCAAGAACGATCAAATTATCTGTCAACCCGATGGATTGAGCATCCATAATTTCGTAGGTAAGGCGATTCTTTAATACGCCATCTTGATGAATTCCCGACTCATGGGCAAAGGCATTTGCCCCAACAATCGCTTTATTGGGCTGCACTAACATTCCTGTGAGGTTAGACACAAGGCGAGAAGTCTTGTAGATCTGCTTAGTATCGATATTGCAAAGGGGCGTAGTCGATTCGGCAGGACGACCAAGGAAAGTATTGAAATAGGAACGGCGGACATGTAATGCCATCACCAATTCTTCGAGAGCTGCATTTCCTGCGCGTTCGCCAATCCCGTTGATCGTGCATTCCATTTGACGCGCACCATTTTTGGCAGCCTCAAGGAAGTTAGCAACCGCCAAGCCAAGATCGTTATGACCATGTACGGAAATAATCGCTTGATCAATATTTCGCACATTGTCTTTAATGCCTTTAATCAAGATTCCAAATTCCGATGGGGTCAAGTAGCCAACAGTGTCGGGAATATTGACAGTCGATGCACCTGCGGCGATCGCGGCTTCTAAGACCTGATAGAGAAACTCAGGATCGGAGCGTCCTGCATCTTCTGGCGAAAACTCCACATCAGCAACTTTGGACTTTGCATAGGCGACCATATCTGGCACGATCGCTAAAACTTCGGCACGAGTTTTGCGGAGCTTATATTCTAAGTGAATATCAGAAGTGGCAAGAAAAGTATGAATTCTTCCTTTCGCCGCAGGTTTAACGGCTTCAGCCGCCGCATCAATATCCGAGCGTGTAGCGCGGGCTAAACCGCAAATTGTCGGACCATTCTCATTGCCAACTAACTTGGCAATGTCTTGAACTGCGTGAAAATCGCCTTTACTAGCAAATGGAAAACCCGCTTCAATGATGTCTACACCAAGTCGAGCTAGTTGCTGAGCGATTAGCAGTTTTTGCTCCACGTTTAGGGTTGCGCCGGGGGACTGTTCCCCATCGCGCAGTGTGGTATCAAAAAAGATAATGCGATCCTTAGCAACGCTAGACTCTTGAGGTGTTACTGGTGTAGACATAGTGCGTTAATTCATGAATGATTAATACGAAAAATAAAGACAAAATACTGCATTTACTATGCATCCACTACATGGTTATAGGGATTATGGAAAAACAACAAATCCAAGTATCTCCAATTTTAACCTCTTTCCTTATCAATTTGGTAAACCAGTTAAAATATTAGATAACAAAAAAGGACGCGAAGCGCCCTTTTTTGTTAATAACCTAAACTCTCGTTAGGCTTGGTTTTTGGTAATTCTGAAACAGATGTAGAAACATCATGCTTAGGACGTAGTGGAGCTGCCTGTAAAAAAATCGATTGCCCAGGACGCTCTCTCACTAAGTCTTTAGGATTCTTTTGTACCGATTGCAATATATCGTTATCAAACGATCCTTCGGCGGTTGTTAACTGCCTCTCTTGGCGTTTAAGTTGTTCCAGCTTCTTGTATTGCTGATTCCACTGTTCTTGAGCATATACAGTCCAGCCATAAATTATAAAAACTGACAGAGTTAACGACACAGTTAGCAAGATAGATAACTTCTGTGTTGAAATTAATACACGCAACCATAAAGGCAATGGAAAGGAATTGGTACGAGGAAGACGCTTTACATTATTGTTAGTTAATGATTTGCGACTCGCAGGCAAACGCTTACTCTTACGAGCAATAGGTTGGGGTGAACGCTGTGGCTCAGACATTTTTGCTCTGCTGGCTTCCATTTTTTACTCTTTTTTCACTCAAAACTCACCACTACTACTTGTATCATCTTCGTGACGAAATTACCAAGTGCTTTCTGAACATTTTGTAATTTTTTTCTAATGGATTCTGTGATTCAAGGCAAAATCTGATTTTTATATTAAATCGCAGAATCCTAGTGTCAATTTGAAGGCATACAAATTATCATTTTTTAAATTTCTGATTTTAGGATTATAGTGATCATTGATTTTTTGACAACAATAATTTGACTGTAATTTGATCCCCTTCTTTCAAGCCTAACTCTTGAGTTAGTCCAGCCCTTACCTCAACAACGTTATCAGCAACTATACCAGCCGCAGGATAAATCGGACATGGATTACTTTTACAAGTCGTTGCATTACGGGCGATCGCTTTTACCTCACCATTAAGCAAGAAAATAATATCAAGGGGAGAAGGCGTATTCTTCATCCAGAAAGCAACAGGACGGGATGGAGTAAAGGGGAATAACATACCGCGATCATTCGCTAGGGGTGGTCGAAACATTAAGCCCTTTTCCTGTTGGCTAGGAGTTTCCGCAACCTCTAACTGAATTTCGCGACCTGCGATCGTAGCAATAGCAGTAATCGGCAAATATTGTCCTAGTGCTTCGACTGGTTGGGGTTTGGTTTGAGGTGATCGCGTTGGGGCTTTCTCTAAAGGAACCGATGGCGATGGTTTAGATGTATCAGAAATTACAGAAGTGTTGGTGCAGCCCATTAAGCAAAAGCTTAAGCTAAGAGAACATAGTTGTATAAAAAGTATTTGGAGCAAACTAGGGTTAGGTGTGTCACAATTTCTAGAAGTATCGCCAGTCATATTGCCAGTCATCCTATGTCTTCTCCTCTACATATCGCATTTATCTGGCACCAACATCAACCCCTCTACAAAAGCGCGATCGCTGGTAAGTATCACTTGCCTTGGGTGAGACTGCATGGCGTAAAGGATTATTTGGATCTTGCGGTGATGTTGTCAAGATATCCAAAACTCCATCAAACAATTAATCTTGTCCCATCACTGATTCTACAATTGCAAGATTATGTAGACGGTAAAGCCTTTGATCCTCACTTAGCGCTCACATTAACACCCGTTGACACTTTAACGCGATCGCAAAAGCATTTTATTGTCGAGCATTTCTTTGAAGCCAATCATCAGACTATGATTGAGCCATACTCGCGCTATGCCGATCTACTCGCTCAACGCCAAGCCTACGGGATTGAATGGTGTATAGATGGCTGGCTGGCTCCCGATTTTAGTGATTTACTTGCTTGGCATAACTTGGCGTGGATTGATCCCCTTTTTCGAGACGTTGATCCTGAGATTGCAGAATGGTACGAACGTGGTAAGGATTTCACCCTCGCTGATCGCCAAAGAATCTATAGCAAACAGCGTGAAATTATTAGCCGCATTATGCCCCAACATCGGCAAATGCAAAAAGATGGACAGCTAGAAATTACAACATCTCCCTATACGCATCCGATTATGCCCCTATTAGCAGATACGCAAGCAGGTAGAATCGCCGTACCCCAGATGCATTTACCTAACAACCGCTTTCGATGGGAGCCAGACATAAATTTACATCTGGAAAAAGCCAAAGCCATTTATCGTCAACATTTTGACTGCGATCCCAAGGGATTATGGCCATCAGAACAGTCGGTTAGTCCTGCCATCCTACCCCATGTCTCTAAACATAAATTTTCTTGGCTATGCTCTGATGAGGGTGTTTTAGGTTGGAGCCTTGGACATTACTTCCGTCGTGATGAACGCGGATCGATCAATGCGCCCCATTTACTTTATCAACCCTATCGCCTTGAAACTGTTCATGGAGACTTAGCAATTATTTTCCGAGATCGCCTCCTCTCCGATCTGATTGGGTTTAGCTATGGCGCACTTTTACCTCAAGCGGCAAGTGACGACCTATGCGATCGTTTGATGACGATTCAAAAGCAGCAAAATGAATATCTTGCTGAGCATCCTGACAGTCAACCTTGGTTAGTAACGATCGCCCTTGATGGTGAAAATTGTTGGGAATTTTATCCACAAGATGGCAACCCATTTTTACAAACCCTCTATAAAAACCTTTCAGAAAATGCCAATCTTAAACTTGTTACTCCCTCTGAATATCTAGCAAAATTCTCACCCACTGAGAAAATTCCACCCCACCAATTACACAGTGGTTCATGGATTGAATCTAGCTTTACCACATGGATTGGCGATCCAGTCAAAAATCGTGCTTGGGAGTTACTAGCAGAAGCTAGACAGGTCTTAGCTTTACACCCTGAAGCCACGCCTGCGAATAATCCTGAAGCATGGGATAGTCTAATGGCAGCCGAAGGCTCTGACTGGTTCTGGTGGTTTGGTGAAGGGCATAGCTCTAATGACGATGCCATGTTTGATCGTCTATTTCGGGAGCATTTGCAGATAATTTATCGCGCTCTTAACGAACCTGTCCCTCACGCCTTACTCTATCCCCTCGAGCCCCATGATGTTTCGACCAGTGTTCAACCGACCAATCTAATCCATCCAATTATTAACGGCAGACTGGAAAATGATGATTGGCAAGGTGCAGGTAAAATAGAAATTGGCGGGTCAAGGGGGGCAATGCATCAAAATGTACCTGTCAAACGTCTATGGTATGGATATGATCATTTTTATTGCTACTTGCGCTTAGAATTTAGTAATCTAGAAAGCATTGCACAGAGTAAACTACATCTATTGTGGTTTTATCCTAGTCGGATTCACCCTAATAGTCCTGTAAATCTTCTTGATAAGCCTGATGTATCACCGCTAAATTATTTATTTCGCCATCATCTAGCGATTAATTTTGCCGATAAATCAGTTCAGCTTCAAGAATCTCTAGAAAAACTTCAGTGGGAAACCATAGCAACTCATACCCAGATCGGTCTAGAGAAATGCCTAGAAATCGCCGTACCTTGGAGTGATTTGGCAGTCAAGCCTCAATCTGTCGCGCGATTGGTGATCATGCTCAGTCAACAAGAGCATTTTCAGATATCCTTACCTGAGTATACGATTATTCCTATTGAAGTACCTTAGTGTTGCGTTATTAAAGAGATAACAGTGGAAAAGCTAGAAAAAACCAGCATTGAGTCGATTGTCGAACAGGCTTTACAAGATCGCTACCTAACTCCAGCAATGGAAGCCGAAGTAGGGCGGATTTGTGATAGCGCCTTTGAACTTTCGGTAGAAGAATATATGGCGCTTGATCGCCTAATGGGTGCGTTACTAACAGGAGAAGTAGTTGCTGTCCCACGTAAGCAATTTATTAATGTTATGGAGGAGTTGGTACTCAGTGAAGCTGTAGCAAGGGTTGCAGAAATTGAAGCCAATAGTAATAAAGTCTTAGATATGGGGGATATCGCTGCTTACGCGCTCAACCGTCTTCCTCCCCTATATGCCACTACCGAGCAGGGTGCAAATTATCAAAGAGAGAGAGCATTAGCTGATCTACAGCATTTAATTGCCCAACAAGTCAAAGAAGCAATTGATCGTAATCTAGATCGCCCAGAATTTTTCCCTGATCGCTCCAGTTTTGGATCAATTAATAAGGATTCTGTACTTTCGCAGCTTAGTAATTTGCTTCAAGCCTATGCACCTGACTTTGAAGAAAAGACATAGACATCCTTTAGGCCTTAAACTCAAAAGAGCTCGAAAAACTTTAGGGTCTATTTTAGTAAGTATTCAATATAAATGAAAACCTTAAAGTTTTTTCTACTTAACTTATGGATTATTTATATAACCCAAACAAGTTCTCTTTTTTTAAAAATAAATCAAGTAGTTTCCGCTGAGAAAATTACATTCAAGTATGGGGTTTTCTCTGAAGTTATAACTTCTAATCAATTAGAAGAATTTGTTCTTACAGGTGATTTGGACACTACTCTAGGAAATTTCTTAAAGCAAAATGCTGCTCTAAATTTTACACTTCAGAGATCTCTTAAACAGCAAATCCCTGTAAGTATCACAGTTTTAGATAAATATCTAAACAGTATAATAGGGGAGTTTTTATTAGATCGGATAGGTCAAGTTATTCAAATGCCTGCGGGTGATGCTCATAGAAAGGCAATTCGATCAGCACTAATCTTATCGTCTCAAGATAATCAGTTGTCTATACTTGAAGTGATTAAAAATTATCCTGATGAACAAGTTGTAATTGATGGCGAGAATCTAGAAAAAACAAAAAATGATATTAGCAACTTCGTAAAATTTACGCAGACTCTATTCACTCTTAAAAAATAGCATTCCTATAAAACCCAAATAAATGAAGGCGGTACTTTTTCTGACTTCATTTATTTGGGTTTTAAGAAGGTAAAAAGAGTTCTAAAATGATATAAAGTCTTTACTCTTATGAATAAAAATGACAGATATTAACATTACAAATATTGAGATTAATGATATCAACCAATGCTTTTTGATATCGACTTTAAACATATGACCAAAATCACGATGATGGTCAACAAAGGGGCAACATTTTGGTTTGGTGATATTGATGACACCAATAAACCCATAACCATACCCGCGATCGCCGACAAAACCAGAGTAATATACATCTCAACAATTACATCTGTACCAACAGGTATTTGAATTGCGAGATATTTAAGAAAGATAAAAACTGCTGCTTGATAAAGTGCCAACAGGACAAATATCCATATTTTTGACAATATATAGGGAATCACGGTAAGAAATACCATATGCTCACGTCGGTAAATTTCTACCTCTTTGACGATTTCGCGCATAGTTGTCAAACTACCTGTCATTACGGCAAATAAGACTGTGGTAAATAACATGATAATTACTTGACCAGCATTACCTTTGCTGAGATCATAAATATCTGATTTCCAAGTAATAAAATCCAATATCCCGATAATTGGCGAGATCGCTAACATCAAAATGAGACTAACGCGATCTCGCAGTAAAACATCCACATTGCGGCGCGAGAGGATTAAAAACTGTGCCCAGTTGGAAATATTCTTACCTGCTGCACCACCTGCCTTCGATGGCTCTTGTCTCAGACGAGTTGAAATAGTGTCTTCGCGAATGTCTTGCTGCCTATCCAGGACATATTTTTGGTAATAAGGCGATCGGCGATAGCGTTTCTGTAGCCTTGACAAGTAGACTATCACTCCATCTGCCAACCTCAGTTTGAGCCTCAGCATAGTTTGGAGTCTCCGCGCTAATAGCATTAGCGATCGCGATCTCTTCTTGATACTTACCGTCTTTCGCCAAACCTTTTGCCAATATAACTTTTTCTTTCGCTTGTGATGATTGGCAGGAAATAGACAGAGCCTTTGCCTCACTTGATTGAGCGGTATCTTTAGGGATCAGAGAAAGTTTATCTAAACAAGCGTCATAATTAGCATTGCTCTGAAAGTATTTTGCTTCAGCGATCGCATTTTGAAAGTCGCGATCGCGCATCCAAGCATATGCTCCAAATCCAGCTAGTCCAATCGAAGCAATCCCCGCCAATGATAGCCATAAATTCCAAGAATTAGGGGAAGGAGGATTTGTCGTGACAACATAGGTTGGATTGCTATCAGAAATTAGAGTTTTTACCGCACTAGAAGCAACTTCTGTTTTGACCGGCTGAGCAAAATTTTGAGCAGCAACTGTACGCGCAACATCAGGAGAAATAGGAATACCTACGGTAGCAGCATCATTATTAGAGCTTAGCCCAGTCTGAGTAAGAGATTGATCGGGCTGACTAATTAATGTTGGGGCAAAGTAATTAGATGTATTAGTATCTAAATTCCCATTAGTTAAATCTTGTAATGCTGCTAAAGCTTCAGCAGCATCGGAATAACGATCTCTAAAGTGGGAGAGTACCATTCTGTCAATTACAGCACCTAACAGAGGACTTACTTGAGCATGATGCTTCCAAACTAGTTCTCCTGTGGTGGGATCATCTGATAGTTGATCAGGCCTCATGCCTGTCAATGCTTGAATTGCAATCTTACCAACAGCATATATATCGCTAGCATATCGGGGTTTGTTGGCTGCCTGCTCATCGGGCATGTATCCGTAGGAACCAATAGCAATGGAAACGCTAGTCATGCTTGTTTGAGCTTTACCGCGCCTAACTTCCTTAACAGCAACAAAATCAATTAGGACGATTTTTCCATCGGTTTTACGACGAATTAAGTTAGAAGGTTTAATATCACGATGAATTACGTTATTTTGATGTACAAATGTTAAAACTTCTAAAATATCTTTAATTAGATTAATAACACGAGATTCATACATCATTTCGAGGGATGCTAACTCATCGGTTAAGGTATGTCCCTCAATATATTCTTGAGCTAGATAGAACTCACTACCTTCATTAAAGTGAGCTAGTAGACGAGGAATGCAGTCATGATTACCAAGGTTAATAGAGAGCTTTTGCCTCTTTGTCAAAAAGTTTTAGTAGCTTTTCGATGGTAGCTCCTTGATTTGGATGATGACAAAACTGTTTAACCACACATAATGGGTGATTAGGCAGATGTAAATCCTTCGCCAAATAAGTTTGTCCAAATCCCCCAGAACCAAGAGCTTGGACAATCTGATAACGTCGAGCCAAGTTTGTTTGTGCTGTTAACATCTGAAGCTTTACCCCGAAACTAACAAACCTATTTTTTAAAATTTTATCTTTTTATAAGGTTATTAGCAAATTTTATAGCTATCGTTACTTATAAAACCTATAAGAGAATGGCAGCGCTTAGCGCTGCCATTCTCTTATAGGTTTTATTTTTGCTTAACACAAATAGCAAAAGCTATAGTATGACTAATAAAGAGTAATAAAAAAGAGGGTTTTAGACCCTCTTTTTTATTGATTGACTTAACTAATTACACAGAGGCCAAGAAAGTTTTTTTGTATTCAACAAGTGCTTCTTTCAAGATTGCTTCAGCATCCTTAGTCAAGGTCTTCTCAGCCTTGACGATTTCAGAATACTTAGGCTTACTGGTTGCCAAGTAGTTACGCAGCCCCTTGTTAAATGCACCAACTTGATCAACTGCCAGTTCATCAAGATAGCCATTAATCGCAGTGTAGATAATTGCAACTTGATCCCATACAGGCAATGGCGAGTACTGAGGCTGTTTGAGGATTTCACGCAGACGCTGACCACGGGCTAGCTGTGCTTGAGTAGTTTTGTCCAAATCAGAAGCAAACTGAGCAAATGCCACGAGGTCATCGTACTGAGCTAGTTCGAGCTTGATCTTACCAGCCACCTGTTTCATTGCCTTGATTTGTGCTGCCGAACCAACACGGGATACCGAAATACCAGGGTTGATTGCAGGACGAATACCAGCGTTGAAGAGGTCAGAAGATAAGAAGATTTGACCATCAGTAATCGAAATTACGTTGGTGGGAATGTATGCCGATACGTCACCCGCTTGGGTTTCGATGATTGGCAATGCGGTCATCGAACCACCTCCGAGTTCATCACTCAACTTTGCTGCACGTTCGAGCAAACGAGAGTGTAAATAAAATACATCCCCAGGATATGCTTCACGACCAGGAGGACGGCGGAGCAAGAGAGCCATTTGGCGATAAGCTTGGGCTTGCTTGGACAAGTCATCATAGACAATCAAGGTTGCTTTACCCTTGTACATGAAGTACTCAGCCAAGGCTGCTCCAGTGTAAGGAGCGAGGTATTGCAAGGTCGCGGGGTCGTTGGCACTCGCCATAACCACAATCGTGTATTCCAATGCGCCGCTTTCACGGAGTTGGTTGACCACGTTTGCTACGGTGGAAGCTTTCTGCCCGATCGCTACATATACACAGATACAATCCAATCCTTTTTGGTTGATGATCGTGTCGATCGCCACCGCAGTCTTACCTGTTTGGCGATCACCAATGATCAATTCGCGTTGACCACGACCAACGGGAATCATCGCGTCGATCGCAGTGATACCTGTTTGCAGAGGTTCAAACACGGATTTACGAGCAATAATGCCAGGAGCAGGAGATTCGATTAAACGAGTTTCGGTTGCCTTGATTTCGCCTTTACCATCAATAGGTTGAGCCAAACCATCAACAACACGACCAATAAATGCTTCCCCTACAGGAATCTGAGCAATCCGTCCAGTAGCCTTTACCGAGCTACCTTCAGCAATTTTGCGACCTTCACCCATCAACACAACACCAACGTTGTCTTCTTCAAGGTTCAGCGCAATGCCGACAGTACCATCTTCAAATTCCAGCAACTCGCCAGCCATGCACTGTTCCAAGCCATAGACGCGAGCGATACCGTCACCGACTTGCAGGACAGTACCAACGTTGGAAACTTGCAGCTCTTGGTTATAATTAGCAATTTGCTGCTTGATAATATTGCTTATTTCGTCAGGTCTGATGCTAACCATAGTTGTGTTTTACCAGTTATCAGCGATCGATTTGTTTTTAATATTTTGAAATTGGCTTTTAGCAATTAGCTATTAGCTTTTTGGTGATTGGTAATTCGTAATTCGTAGTTTTTAATTACTTTTCCTTTTACCTTTTTATTTACTAAACGCCAGCAGTTAGACTGCTCTTTAGTCGGCGCAGTTGTCCACGAATACTCGCATCGACAACTTGAGAACCAACTTTGATAATTACGCCCCCGATTAAGTCGGGATTAACGATGATATCAAGCTCGACGCTCCTAGCTTTAGTAAGTGCTTTGACGCGATCGCGAAGGCTATCTTCTTGAGCTCCGCTCAACTGCAAGGCAGTGGTGATTTCAGCTAGAGAAACCTGATCAATCACGCGCAACAGAGATTTAAACTCATTGATGATTTCGCCTAAGAATGCGATTCGTTTGCGATCAACTAATAGAAGTAAAAAGCTCTTGGTGACAGAGTTAACTTGTGAACCAAATACACTTTCAATTACGCCTTTTTTGACGTTCGCTCCAATTAGAGGGCTAGCAAATAGTTGACTTAACTCAACGGAATCAGCCAAGGTGTTACTAATTAGACGGACATCTTTGCCGATCTCATCTAAATTATTTTGCTCTTGAGCCAAAGAAAGTAGAGCTTCAGCGTAGGGAGCTACGACTGCTTGACTAACAGAACTAGATTTCATAATTTCTCCTAGTCAGAACTCAAAAGGGCAATACTACGGTCTATCAATTCGACTTGAGTGGACTCACTCAAACCGCGATCAAAATAAGACTGCACATTAGCAAGAGCTTTTTCAGCTACTTGCTGACGCAGTTGCACAATTACGCGATCCTGCTCTGTAGAAATTTCTTGATCGGCAGCTTCTCGCAAACGAGCGATATCTGCATCAACAGTTGCCAAAATTGCATGAGTCGCTTGTTTCGCATCAGCTTCAGCTTGTTTACGCAAGTTTTCAGCTTCAGTTTTTGCCTGAGCTAATTTGCCTTGCTGTAAGGTAAGCTTTTCTGCTGCATCCTTTTGGCGCTTTTCTGCATCAGCGATCGCTGATTGGATTGATTCCAAACGAGCTGAGAGAATTTTGCCTAAGAAACCACGACCTGCATAAATCAAAAGACCGATAACGATCACTAAGTTGATTACGTTAGTTTCCAGAATGTCAGTATTTAAACCGAATCCTGAATGTTCTACCGCTTCACTTGCAAGTAAGACGAAATTTGTAATCATAAACGTTATTTCTATTACCCAACATCAGCCAGAATCTAGATACTTTCTATCTAGACTTATCAAAACTAGGATTTAACTAAGTTTCCTAGTAGTTTTTCTAGAACTTGGCGACTGAGTGACTCTACTTCCGCGTCCAGAGATGCAGTTGCATCTTGCTTTTGCTTTTCGATTTCCGCTTTAGCACTAGCAACCTTTGCTTGAGCTTCAGCGATCGCTACATCAATACGTTCTTTACGAATCTTATTTGCTTCTGCTTGAGCGGTCGTCAAGATACTTTGAGTTGCTTTGCGAGCAGTAGCTAGCTCTTGCTCGTATTGCTTAACAACCAACTCAGCCTTTTCGAGGCGCTCCTTTGAGCCAATAATCTGCTCTCTAACATAGTCATCGCGATCATCGATCGCTTTAGTTAGCGGTTTAAAGAAAATAACGTTAAGAAGCGCAACGAAAACAACAAATTGCACCGCCATAATTGGAAGTGTGGCATTGATATCAAACAAGCCGCCTTTATGTTCTACTGCTTCCGCAGCCATGAGAACAGTTGAAAAAAGGTTCCAAATTGTCATAGGTATGTTTGGCAACAAGGGGCTTAAGCCCCTTGTCTATTTCTTATAGAATCAAAAACGCTTAGGCGAAGGGGTTAGCGAATAGCAATACGAGTGCAACAACTAGACCGTAAATGGTGAGAGCTTCCATGAAAGCCAAGCTCAAAAGCAATGTGCCACGGATTTTGCCTTCTGCTTCAGGCTGACGAGCGATACCTTCTACGGCGCGGCTAGCAGCAGTACCTTGACCAATACCAGGTCCAATTGCACCAAGACCAACGGCAACGCTAGCGGCAATTACGGATGCTGAGGCTACTAATGGATCAATCACTTTCTTTTTCCTTCTTAGATTATTTTTAAGTGTTTACATATATGGGAAAGAAAATTCCCGAATCAATCACTTAGATTGATTATTTGAATTTGATGAGCTTAATGCTCATGCCCTTCATCACCATGCCCTTCCATCGCTTCTCCGATGTATGACGCTGCCAAGGTCGAAAAAATTAATGCTTGGATCGCACTAGTAAATAGACCAAGAACCATCAAAGGCAGAGGCACAAACAAAGGCACTAGGAGAACCATGACCCCCACAACTAGCTCATCAGCAAGGATGTTTCCGAAAAGACGGAAGCTTAGCGAAAGGGGCTTTGTGAAATCTTCAAGAACCCATAAAGGAAGGAGAAAAGGAGAGGCTTGGATATATCTAGTGAAGTATTCCAAACCACGCTTGCTCAATCCAGCATAGAAATAGGCTAAGGAGACTAATAATGCTAGGGCGATCGTAGTATTGATGTCGCTTGTCGGGGCAGCAAGTTCGCCCTCCGGCAATTCGATCAATTTCCAAGGAACTAGCGCTCCTAACCAGTTCGATACGAAGATAAACAAGAATAGACTACCAACAAATGGTACCCATTCTCTGTAGTGCTTTTCGCCAATCTGGTCTTTCGCGATGCCCTGAACGTATTCCAGTGCATATTCCATGAAATTTTGAAAGCCTGCGGGAACACGTTGGTCAGCTTTGGCTGTGCTAGAACCGATGAATGCAGCAACGAGTACTGCTCCCATAACAACCCAGCTTACGATTAAGACTTGACCATGTACCGCGAGATTACCGAACTGCCAATAAAAGTGCTTGCCCACTTCTAGGGCGGCAAGACTGCTTTGGTGGCTAAATGCATAGCCAAAAGATACTGGATCGATCATGTTCGATATGTTACAACCTGTAGGAGGTTAAATCAGCGAGAATGGAACCCATCGCTCAAGATTTACTCAAATCTTGCGCAACAATCACTAAAACAGCTACTTTGTAGGTCATAAAGCCGAAGAATGCAGGCAAAATTTCCAGTTGTTCAGACTTGGCAGCAATCGCTATCAAAAGAACAAATAAACCAAGACGCGTGAACCCGAGTCGGTTGGACTCACCACCTAATCGGTCTACACTCTTGGTTAACATCCTGAAGTAAACCGTACCAACCAATGCACCAATAGCATAGCTGAGGAAAATCTTCCAACCGTACCAAAACCACACTGCCAAGCCGATAATGGCTCCAACAGCTAAAGTTAGTACTAATAGCTTCGATTTAAGTTGCTTATATTCGTCCATACCATCAACAACTGATGTGGATGAATTTTCGACAACCTTCTGCGAAGCTGTAATGTTTTTTGCAGGAATGATCTTCACTTTTGACTTTTAGCGGCTGCTTCTTTGCGAAATTTGCTGATTATTTGAGTGAAGAACTAGTACTTGGTAGAGTACTAAAAATGGGTGTCCAAAAACTTGGATGTATCTGTCTACACCGTTGCTAAGCATATCACGCAAGATGTCACATTTGCTTTACAATTCGCTGATAAATAACTACGGGCGATCGCATATCAATCTTTATATTTATTTTAGTTAAGATGCGATTGGATACTTTTAATAGGTATTTCGTCCATGTTGGGGTGTTACCATAACAAAAAGTTTTAGGCTAAGCACTTCAAAAATTTTTAAATCTTTATTTAAATATTTAAATTTAAATATTTAAATTTAAATATTTAAATTTAAAAAGCATTTCTAAATATTTCAGGTGTTTGTCTGAAATTCATTACTTCTTTGTGAGCATCCAGAATTTGCAACCTATGTCCACACCTTTCGCTAAGCCTCGCTCGTTTCAGTTTGCTTTCCAGACCACAGTTTTGTCTCTGATCGCATCTACTGCTTTGCTGCCTTCGATCGCGATCGCGCAAAATGCTTCCCCTCAGAAGCCTCAAGCTCAACCTGTCGAATCTCCTAAGCCGAATGCCCTTGAAAATAGCGTATTTAGTATTTCGGGTGGACAGCGATTGATAGCGGAGTCTGCAACTGCTGTCAGTCAGCAAAATTATGATTTGGCTGTAACCAAGCTGCAAGATGCTCGCCAAGTGTTTAACCAATTATCCAATTTTTATCAAGAGCTAACAACGAGCTTTTCAGGAATCGACAATCGTATCTCTGATAGCCATCGTCGTAAGGCTTTACAGACAGCTCAGTTACGAGATGAAGCGACTTATCAGCTTGCAGTAACCTATCGGGCAAAAAATCAGCCCGAGCTCGCTGTACCCTTGCTAATTCAGTTAATCCGTAGCCAAGCGCCAACCAGAGACTTAGGACAACAGGCTTATCAACAGTTGTTTGAGCTAGGTTTTGTCGATGCTCAGTATGTGCGTCCAAGTGCCGGTACTCCTTAAAAGAAATGGTGCTAAGCGCCATTTCTTTTAAGGACTTTTCGCCCACCAAGCTAAGGCGTAGCGTTGGCTTGGTGTATTTGTTTGTAAAGATTTAAATACCACTCGCAATTTGTATTTACCTGTGGTGGGGATTTTGATGAAAATATGCTGTAAATTGTCAATCTGACTAACTGACGACCAAACGCTTTGAGAAATATCGGTATCTTGCGATCGCATTAAATACAATTCAAGTTTGTTAAAGCCCTCATCGGTGAAACTTTCGCCAATATCGAATAATCCATTGCCATTTTTATCGTTAAGTTTGATCTGACGATCCCAAGTTAAAGTCGCCGAGATGTAGCTATCAGATTCTAAAGGTTTGACAAAAACATATTCTTGGTATTGAGCTACATCGACAATATTGGTATCCCAGCCGATCGCCTTAATATTGTCAGAGGCATTGCCTTGAGCTTTGGTAGGAGACTGTTGTCCTGATTGGTATTGCAGAAAAGCACGATGGGCATTGAGCTGTCCTGTGCCAAGATGACGACTAAGGGGAATTGTCTTACTGCCATAGGCTTCAGTATCAACCCACGTTTTCCCAAAGGCATCAAGAATAGTTTTAGACATGCCCAGAATTTTCCCGTCCCCTTGATCTTGGAGCTTATCAGCAGAGTTAAGTAGGACTGCTTTGATTAATTCGTGACGACGGGCATCAATGCTCCAGTAGCCAGCTTCGATTTGGCGATTGCCATATTCATGTAAAAGGGCGATCGCGCCGACAACATGGGGGGCAGCAAAGCTGGAACCATTAGCATTTTTAAATTTACTTTGCAAGGTGGGGAGCTTGAGGTTATTACCAGGGGCTAGTAGACCAAGAGATCGCCTACCATCAATGGGACTTTCTAACCCTGCTGTCCATTTACCATCTTTATTTAAATCACTAAAAACTTCACCTTGTTCATATTTGCCATTGCCATTGCGATCAATAAATGGTTCGTCAATGAGATTGCCGCGATCAAGTTGACGATAAATGCCATCAACTTCGCGAGTAAATCCAACCGTAAAACCGTTATATAGATCAGTGGGGATAGGAATACCGCCTTTACCTTGATTACCTGCGACAACGGGGAAGGTGTTATAGGTATTCGCGACCCAATCGACGCAGAGCGTAAGTAGGGATTTTCCATCTAGTATAGGTTTTGGGCGAGGATCTTCGGTGAGCAGTTCACCAAAGCTGAAGTTAATGGCTCGAACTGTACTGTTATATTGACGGGCGACGTACTGAGCCGCAAGACAAGCTTCGGGCTGTCCATCTTGGCGGCGTTGAGAATAGGCTGAGGAGAGTAAATTAGCATCTGGGGCAACCCCGCGACGAATTTTGTCTTGGCTAATGATCACGGCGGCGACCTGTGCAGAGTGATCATCAAGATTTTTATTGGGAATAGCTTTACCAGCTCGAAAAAAAACTTCATAGGGTTGCACGATCGCACGATTAACCTGTAAGAGTTTATTCGAGATTTTATCTACCGCAAATCGAGTAGGTCGGCTAAGTTCTACTTGTCCAACAAAGACATTTTTGCCTGTGAGGTTTAGCGGTGATTTTTGTAAGACCCGCGCATCAATGCCTTGGCGATCAGCGGATTTGTCTAGCGCCCAACCATTGGGGATATTAATTATATTGGTGGAAATATTGAGCAAAATCCAACCGACAAACCAACCTAATCTACGCATCTCTTTGCTTTTTCGTTTATTGTGCATAGAAATTCGCACCGCACATTTATTATGTCGCATATTTCGTAATCGCCAAGGCGGTTGCTATAGTCCCGATGTACTTCGGGACTTGGTGAGAAAAAATATCCCACCAAGTTTATATGGCTTGGACTTTGCTCAGCTAACTTTGGTTGAGCGAAGTCCAAGCCTCTGCTACTTTAATTAATAGCAAGTCCCTCAGAAAAAATTTTTTAATAAAACAATTATGACTATTTTCTTGCAAACCCTTGCCGAAGCCAATGCTATTTATGTTCGACAAAAATTTGAAATTGCCGAAATATTTGGCTTTGAAACTCGCAATCGTTACCAAATTCAAACTGAAGATGGTCAACAATTTGGCTATTGTGCTGAACCGAAAGTAGGTTTTGGTGATGCAATTATGCGCCAATTTTTTGGGCATTGGCGAGTGTTTAATATCGTGGGAACTGATCTGGATAATCAACAGGTGTTTCGCGCCTATCATCCATTCCGTTGGTTCTTTCAACGCCTTGATGTTTTCGGAGCAGGCGATCGCCCTGTGGGAAGCTTGCAACAAAGATTTGCATGGTTTAACAAGAAATTTGATTTTCTCGACACCAGAGGCAGGGTAATCATGACCATGACTTCTCCATTTTGGAAAATTTGGACGTTCCCTATTCAGAAAGATGGGAGAGATATATCCGTAATTGAGAAAAAATGGTCAGGGCTTTCTAAAGAACTATTTACCGATGCTGATAACTTTAGAGTCCGTTTCACCGATGGTAAATTGACTGCTGATGAAAGATTATTGTTACTGGCTGGTGCAGTATTTACAGATCTTTTATACTTTGAGACTAAAGCTTCTTCATAGTTAGGCGATTGTAGTAGATTTTGTAGTGCGGGAAAGCCGCGCCACAAAAATCGGTTTTTTGTTCCTTGGTAGGTACCTTGAAATTTCAAATCATCTGTTACGAAGAAATTGATTCAACCAATAGCGAAGCTTGGCGACTGATTGATCGCCGTCAAGCTTCAGCAAACACTGTGATTATTGCCAAACGTCAAACCAAGGGGCGGGGACAACGCGGACATACTTGGCAGTCGGGCTTAGGTGGATTATTTATGTCCGTGATTTTGCAACCTAATTTAGCCGCATCTCAGGCAAATCAGATTACGCTATGGGTTGCTTGGGGCATTGCTAAGGCACTGAATGAGACGGGGGCAAATGTAAAGCTGAAATGGCTTAATGATCTATTAATCGATCGCCGCAAGTTGGGGGGGATTCTCACTGAAACAAGAATTGCGGCGGACAAAATTCTTGTTTCAGTGGTGGGAATTGGTATTAATTGGACTAATGAAGTACCCAATGGGGCGATCGCTTTGGGCGAATTGCCGACAACTTTATCAAGTATGGATGAATTGATCGAGGTGGTGCTAGAGGGTGTTGAGATGGGGCGAAATAATGCTGACACTAAAGGAATGACAGGCATTTTGGCGGAATATTTAGAGATGCTGAGCGATCGCTATGTGCGTAAAGTCATAGACAAGCAAGAACTTCAAGGGCAAATCATCGACATTAGACCTACGGGCGAACTGGTAGTAAGATGGGAAGGAAACCTTCAAGATGCGATCTATCAGCCTCAAAACTTTTCTGTCGGCTATCAGTAGACTCAAATATGCGAAAATTTACTCTTTCAACCATTACCTTAGCGACCCTGCTTTGCTTCTCTACAAATAACTATCTCCTAGTTAGCTCAGCATACGCCGCAAGCAAATCAGCCGTTTCTCCAGATATCGCAGTATCGAAGCCTACTGCCCCATTTCCCCAAGCGCAACCAGCGCTCACTCCTGCATCCAGCAATATCGAAATTAAAACTGAAAAAAACCATACACCTGAACCGTCTAATACTTTTAGCAATTCTAGAAGAGATCACGAATCAGATCAGGTCAATATCGAAACACCATCTAATCGATCACTAAGAGATGAGTCTTCGCGATCGCAACCTGTGGAAATTGTTCTCGAAAATCTCTCTAGTGGTTGCCAAACTAAAGCCAGCGATCTTTCCAACCGCAATACAAATCTCTGCGCCCCTGAATTAGTTGTTAATTCTCGACAAAACTACTACCAAAATGGCAATGTTTTGTATGCGGCGACATCAGGCGAGACCGCCGTACAAGTTCGTCGCCTAACCCCAGAAGAAATTGCAGCGATGAGCTTGCCTAGCAATGGCGATAAGCAAATGCTATTCCCATTGATTGCCCCAACCTCCATTAGTTCACTATTTGGCACTCGTGTCCATCCTGTGACTGGTCAAGTCCGAGTTCACCAAGGTACTGACCTTGCTGCTGCTGAAGGTACTCCCGTAGTCGCCGCCTTTAGTGGTCGTGTCGAAATCGCAGGTTGGCTCGGTGGCTATGGTCTGATTGTAGTTATTTCCCACGGCGATACCCTTGAGACTCGCTATGCTCACTTGTCTGAAGTTTTGGTAAAGACAGGTCAAGAGGTTAAACAGGGAACGGTGATCGGTTTAGTTGGTAGTACTGGCTTAGCAACTGGTCCCCACTTGCATTTCGAGATTTGGCAAAAGATGAAGGATGGTCTCGTTGCGATCGATACTACACCGCAGTTAATGCTTGCCATGGAACAGTTACAAAAGTATCTCGCTCAACCTCCTAAGTCTGGAGATAAAGCTTAAGTAAGTGCTTGTGCAAAATAAATTACCAAAACCCGTAAAGTTGTGCCCCTTCGGGGCACAACTTTACGGGTTTTGGTTTGCCTACTAGACGATTACTTGGCACTGGTCAGTTAATGAGGGATGAGTGCTGAAAGGATCATTTCATGTCCGTAAATAGGTCGATCACGCTTTACCTGACCAGTCCCTCAAAAGCAGGCTATCCCTTCCACATAACATCATTTATTTATAAGCAATCGAACGATCGCATCAGCGAGGGAGTCATAAAAGAAATAATCATGAGCGCCGATAGTTTTGATGACCTTACCTCCAAATTGGCGCTTAAATCTTGAGAAATTGGAATAAGCATGATGAGGATCGGCGCTGAAGCCATAGAAATCATAAATTTTGAATCCCCGTTGCTTTGCCCGTCGGATCGCTGCCCAATGTAAAGCATAGACGGGCATCACTTGCCGATCGCTGTCACTGCGTCCACCATACAAATACACACAGCGATCGCCCCAATAGATTAATAAGCTTGTCGCTAGGATTTCGCCTTTGTACTGTGCAAAACCAATTTCGGCAATTCCTTCGCGAAATAAACTTTGACAAAGCTTGATCAAAAATCCATAGGGTTCACTCAAAAAATTTTGACGTTGGGCAGTTTCATAGAACAAATCATAAAAACGAGGAATCGCCGCATCGTCACTGGTAAACGAGGTTTCCACCCCATAACGTTGGCTGAGACGCAGGTTATAGCGTCCCTTGTGATGCATTTCAGCCAGTAACTCCGACTCACTTTTTTGCAAATCAATCCAAAGCGTTTCTGAAGGCATGAGATCCGCAGGCGATCGCTTGAAATCCAATCCTATCCATTCAGGTTTTTCTGACAGCAAAGGCTCAATGCGTAAAGCGATTGCTCCACCATTATGCAGATTTTTAGCAATTTGCTCAGCTTCTAATAATAAAAGATGCATTCCTTCCATTTCAAGATTTTGTGGCAATAATGGAGCCGCAGGTGCAAAAATCAAATTAGCCGAACTGAGTTGAGGATAGAAGTAGAAAATGCACCCACCAATTAATTGATTTGATTCATCAAAAAGTCCGTAGCGAAAGGTTTTATAACCATCAAGTTCACGAAAATCAGCCCATGCCCAAGACTGCATGAAACAACCATGATGATATGTTTGTGTTAATTGATCCCACGCAGGGCGATCGTGAACTAACAGTTCTCTAAGAATCACTTTTTACTGTTTACTTTATGATAGACGGTGCAGAATACTGCCTATCAAATTGTTACTTTTTGTTGTCACTAGCGAGATTAATTAGCCAAAAAACACCGCCAATAGTCATCATTAGCCCCAAAAGCCCTAACCCACCACTACCATCATCCGTGCCGCCAGTATTAGCAAAGGAAGAGGTTGAACCCTTGGCGAACACTGCATCGGGAGCCGCTAAATTTGCTACTAATAAAGTAAGGGAGACAATTGCGATGACTTTGGCACTAGTCAGATTAAAAGAAGGCTTAGTTTTGGAATGATCATAAATTTCTTGAGAGGATTCTTGTGAGAGAATTTGCTCGACTTGTCGAGACCGTTGAAATTTCAGAAATTTGGTTTGCAATTCGCGTAAGTCTGTAGTAATTTCATGGGGCAACTCTTGCGATCGCTCTAACAATTTGGCAATTAAGCGAGAGAAATCGATTTGATTGAGTAGTTGTTTTGCCCGTCCGAGCCATTCTTGCGAAATTTCTGGAGTATGGGAATGATGCTGTGCAGGAATTAAGAGACTATCAGGATGAGATTCTAGTTGCTGAAGCCAACTCTTAGCTAGAGATTCCAAACTCATCGGATCGCTTAGTAGTACATTCTGATTGATAGGCGCGATCGCTGTTTGACTATCCTGCACATTCAAAAAATCAATAGATTCAACAGAATCCAGAATTTTGTGGTGCGGCTTCGCCGCACCACAAAATTCTGGTTCGCGGAACCCTAAATTAGAAATATGTAAACGATTGAGTAAATAGAAAAGTAACTGGGATGAGTCTTTTTGATGAGGAATTACAGAATGTCTTACCTTAGCGATCGCCTGCTCGAAAATAAATACCTTCGATAAATCATCTAAACATAATGCTTGTAAATTAGTCGGCAAATCTAGGGACTCAATTTCTGGGCGGGCGATCGCCATTTCTGAAGCCAGAAAAAATCCCCAATTCCCATAATCATGATTTACAAATGAAGGAATCTGGAACTGCATCGGCTTTACGTATAGACCTGATACTTGCATAGTTTGATAGATACACCAAAAAGCAAGGGTATTGCGATTGGGGGAAACAGCATTAGTGGCGATGATTCCCGTAGGGATCAGAGCTTGTTTCAGTAAATCAAACCACTCCAGCCCATAAATCCGTGTTTCTACAATGGAGGCAGGATAAGTAAAGTCGCAAATAATTGCGTGATATTTATAGGCCTGATTGCTCTCTGTGCAGAACTCTTGAGTTAATCGATTTAGAAAAGAAAATGCCTCGTGAATATGAATGGTAACTTTAGGATTAGATAAACTTCCCTGATTAAAGCTTTCAAAATCCTGTTTACCTAGATCGAGTACTTCTTTGGAATAGTCAACCAAATCAATATGATTAACCTGTGGGAACCTTAAAATATCCCGTGCCGCAAGTCCATCGCCACCCCCACAAATGAGAACTCGCAAAGGTTCGGCTGGGAAACGTTTAGCGGCTAAGGCGATCGCAGGGACAGTCAAATATTCATGGTAGATCGCCTCATCAGCACTGTGAAACTGCAATTCCCCATTAATATAAAATGCAGTTCCATTTGCTTGTTTTTCTACAAATAAGGAAGTCATGCTTTACCAATCTCCAGATATCATCAAAATAAAGCCAATAATTACTAGCGCCCAAGCACATACCCATTCCCAAGTGCGATCGTTGACTTGAGGTTTGCGACTCGGAGCATCAGGTGCAGCTAAATTCTGTGGTCTATGTAATTTCTCAGCGATCGCAAAGTCTTCAGGGTTAACTTTTTTGGTCGAATAGACATGGAGTTCCCGATCTTGCCAAGCTTCGATCGCTAAATTCCAAAAATGCTCTTCATCCCAATAATCCCATGTAGTACGGGATTCTTGACCATCAACACCGTTATAAGTCCCTTCTGTTAATGATTCAAAATAATAGAGTCTCCCTAAAGCTCGTAATTTTGGATAGGGTTCATGACTCTCGTGCATGGCATTCCATAGACCAAATTTAATGTTATCGCCCACATGTTCACCCGATAGGCGATTAACGGAAATCTCTTCTGATAAGTACCAATTGACATTAGCTTCAGGGTTGTCAGGATCAACTTCACGCAATAGATAATAACTGGAATTGCTTGACTTCAATAGCCATTCCATCATTTCACTACCTTTAGCATCATCGTAGGTGCTAAAGTCTTCGACCTCCCACTGGTTCCCGCCATAGGTGACGCGATCGCCTGCTCTCAATCGGGAAAGGAAACTGATATAGTCAGCACGAAGAGAAGATTTCATAGTATTCCTGCAATTGCTTCAGCTTATAGCAGTTTTCAAATGATTGCGTACTCATTTGAAAACCAAAAATCAATCCCAGTAACGGCTTACGTTGTTAATTTTACCTACGGCAAAATTAACGTCGCTACAGTGATGTGTGACTTTACTGCATATTACTTAATATTTTAAACAAAAAGAGAGGCGTAGCGCTTTGCACTACACCTCTCTTTTTGTTTAGCTATCCCTAATTTAGAAAGGGAATGTTAGGGTGTCTGGGAAAAAGCGGTTAGCTTCGATCAGGATACCAGCAGTAATGGTGAGCCATACAACAGCTACAACAGGAGCAGATGATAAAAAGCCGTTCAAGGTAGTTCTCCTTATTAGATAGTTTTTATATTCTGCAAAGTATTTTATTTAAAAATAATTAAAATACTTTGCAGTAAAGCGATCGCTCGTAGGGGGGCGAAGACTTAACGAGGTGAAACCGTAACTTCACTGTCAGGAGCTACTAATTCACCAGTGCCAAATTCTTTGAGCGCAGCAAGTGGCCAAATAAAACCAGTCAAGGAAAACTTAACTGCAAGAGGAAGATCGATGAGGATTTCCTTTTGGGTTGCGGTTGCGGTATCCTTGCGAACTGCGATCAAGTAGCTACGACCTACCCAGCCGATCCAACCTGCGATGTATAGGAACAAAATAGCAGGGATAGTGAATTCACCTGCATGGCTCCAACGACCATCGCTGATCAAGTGAGGTAGACCATCTTCACCACAAAGCAAACCAGAGGATGCGTATTTGGCAAAGCGAGCTTCAGTTTGAGCGATTTTGCCGTTGAGATATGCAGCAGCAGAGCTATCAGCACTGAAGTTAACTAGACGTCCACTATAGCCATCAACTGCTGATTGCAAGCGATCTTGAAATGCAGAAGAGGTAGCACAAGGAGTCAAAACTGAGAAATCTGCGTATGCAGCAGGGGTGGAGGAAAGGCTAACGCCAAACCACAAAGCAATAACTAGAATGAGAGCAAAAAGTCTTTTCATGGACTGACCTTAATTTACCTTTGTTAAGATAGGCAAAAATAACGAGATTTTCGTTTTAGAACTTGATTTCAGATCGTATATCAGCGATCGCGTCTTGGTAAAGCAATCTTCACATCCTGTAAAGTAAATTATCAATTAAGATGATCTAACTGCCGCTTTGCGGCAGTTAGATCATCTTAATTTTGTTTAGAAATGCCAACCATTCTTGCGATCGAATCTAGCTGTGATGAAACGGCGGCGGCGGTAGTATGCGATCGCCAAATTCTTAGTAGTGTAGTTTCATCGCAAATTCAAACCCATGCACTCTATGGGGGCGTAGTACCCGAAATTGCCGCCCGTCAACATGTGGAGACGATTAATCCTGTGATCGCTCAAGCCTATCGCGAATCGGGCAAAACTTGGGATGAGATAGAAGGGATTGCGGTCACGACAGCCCCTGGATTGATTGGTTCCTTGATGATTGGGGTGACGGCCGCAAAAACCTTGGCAATACTACATAAAAAACCTTTAATCGCTGTGCATCACCTTGAAGGACATATTTGCTCGGCTCTATTAGCTGATCCAAGCTTAGAGCCACCATTTTTATGTTTATTGGTTTCTGGTGGACATAGCAGCATTATCCTCGTCAAGGACTATACCGATTATCAGGTGATGGGTAAAACCCGTGATGATGCAGCAGGAGAGGCTTTTGATAAAGTAGCGCGTTTATTAGGTTTGGGCTACCCTGGAGGACCAGTAATTGACAAAATTGCGATCGCAGGAAACCCGAAAGCGTACAAATTACCACAGGGAAGAATTCCTGATTTTCCCTATGATTCTAGTTTTAGCGGACTGAAAACCGCAGTCTTACGACTCACGCAAAAGCTTAGCCCTAATGGAGAAGAATTGCCGATTGCCGATATTGCGGCAAGTTTTCAAGAAACTGTAGCGTTGGCATTGGCGACACGCACTATTAAATGTGCGATCGAGCATAATTTATCGACCATCGTGGCGGTTGGTGGTGTCGCGGCAAATAGTGCATTGCGATCGCTTTTAGTCAAAATGGCAAATGAAAATCAAATTCGGGCTATATTTCCTCCCTTAAGTTTATGCACTGATAATGCAGCAATGATCGGCTGTGCTGGTGCAATTCATCTAGCTCGTGGCGAAACTTCATCAATCAGCATTGCTACGCGATCGCGTCTGAATCTCGAAGATTGCCAGAGTTTGTATGGCTAAAAAAGAGAGACGCGAAGCGTCTCTCTTTTTTAGCTTCTTGATTTTACGATTAATTTATTTAGAGAATTGAATATCTCTTCAGTAAGCTTGCGAGTACATTCCTTGCCAGCAGTCCGACTAGATTGATATTCGGTTAAACGTTCTGAAACGGAAATTGGTTCTGCAACGGAGATAATTAATTTGCGATCCCCGAAATTAGGAGTTGCTTTCAAAGCTTCATTTGAACTACGATCAGTGACGCGCTGCAAAACACTCCACATTAATTTCAAAACCTCAACATAGCGGCTAGGGCTAGGATTTTGGTGGACATAATCACTGGTGACACCGATCATGCTTTCGGCAATTCGCATATGCCAGTTACTATAGTGAGCTTCAAGAGCTAACTGATCTGCAAAACTTCTTTCTATTGATGATAAATGTTCAATACCCTTGATGTCATTACGAAAAATGCGATCCCATCCTGATTGTTCAAGGCGGCGACAGCGATCAATTGGTGTACCCTTTGCCTTAATTCCAAAGCTCATTTCGGCAACACTTAAAATGCGATCAGCTAAATCCTCTACACGAGTTGCCAAATCATCTGTATCATTAGTTTTTTTATCAGTTTTGGCATAGTTATTATAAAAAGTTTTGTAATAGTCGCTAACCCATTGGACTAAATGATTGCCTAAATCATAGAGACGTTGATAGCGAGTATCAGTTGTAATGTTAGGCTTGGAAATTCCACATTCCTTTTCAATTGTAGAGATCGTCTGATCAATCACAGTCCAAGCCTCGGCTGAATATTCGTACTGAATCCCAACGGGAACAATTAACATTTCCTCAGTACGACCTTCCTTTTGCAAATCCTCAGCCGCCCAAAAACCAATCTGAGCAATTCCAGGTTCTAATTCAGCAACTGTTTCACTTTTTCCATTAGTCCCACCTTCAGGAGCCATCGAGAGAGGTTCTTTACCATTGGTAATCTGTTTTCGCATCAGATTCAAGGCAGGGCGATCAAGTTTGCCACGAAAGATGGAAATACCGCCTAGGGCTGGAAATAGCCAGTTAATAAATTCACCCGCCCATAAAGAAATACCGCGATCGTATACAAAACTACTATGGGGCGTATTTGATAGTTTAATTCCCATTTCCTGTGCCTGTTCTGGCACGGCATAGGCAAGTAGATACAGCATTGCAAAGGGGTCGTCTGTGGTGGGATGACGAAAAGCGAGTAAGTAGCGCGATTTACCATCCTGAAATTTTTTTGTCTCGTCAACAAGGCGATCAATATAGCGGGTTTCAATCTGCTTGATACCACATTGCCACCGTAACCAAAATGGTGTTACTAGCCGTATGATTTTCAATAAAAATTGGTTGGGTTTCGGTGGATAAACTTTAAGGGGTGGTTGAACGCGAGTTAGATCTACTGCCATGATTTCCGTTATTTGTAAGCAATTTTTGCGTACAACACCCCATGGATTTACACAATAGTTACCAGTTGGTAGTGTTCTTTCTCCGATCTCTGATGTTTCTGCGTCAAGAGTTGTACCTCTACTTCGGAATCAGCCTGTCTGTATCCATACAGATCCATGCAGTCGGATGGGTCAGCAACCAATATTAATAATATCAGGGAATTTGCATTAAGTATTAAACCTAGAAGCTTATGTCGCCTACATAGCAGACGACATAAGCTTCTAGGTTTAATACGGTGCTGACTAATCATATTTGCGGGGTGTGTATACGCTCATGCGATCGTCAATTTTTAACATCTTTGTTTTACTAGAACCGATGATAATCACTGTTTGCATATCGGCAAGTTCAGGTGCTAGTTCCGCAAGGGTAATCACTCTTACATTTTCACCTTTACGCCCCATCCGATGACCTAAAACGACAGGGGTATTAGGCGATCGCCATTTCAATAATGTCTCTTTAGCGGCGGTGAGCTGCCATTTGCGCTGTGTGGAAATGGGATTATAAATGGCGATCACAAAATCGGCTTGGGCGGCGGCAGTTAATCGCTGTTCGATAACTTCCCAAGGTTTAAGGATGTCGGAGAGAGAAATTGTACAGAAATCATGCCCAATTGGTGCGCCGATCGCCGCCGCCGCCGCCTGTGCAGCAGATATGCCGGGAGCAACGTGAACCTCAATCTGGTTCCATTTAGGAGCATCTTGATCAAGAACTTCATAGACTGCGGAAGCCATGCCGTAAATCCCTGCATCACCTGAGGAAACAATGACTACAGATTTACCACCAATAGCGAGTTCTAGGGCATGACGCGCTCGATCAAGTTCCACTCTATTATCAGAAGAATGGATGGTTTTTCCTTTTGTAAATTCCTTAACTAGATTGATGTAAGTTTTATAGCCGACAAAATCCGTAGCTGCTTCGAGAATTCCTTTGACCTCGGGAGACATCCATTTCGCAGCTCCTGGTCCTGTGCCAATGATCGACAACTTACCAATGGCGAGAATATTGTTGACAGATTCTATTTGATATATCAAATACTTAGCAGAGAGTTTAGAGGCGATCACTTCTAAACTCTCTGCTCCAGAAATCACTTCGATTTGATGGCTTGCTTGATTGGCAAAGAGAAGATTACTTTCTCGCAACCAATCGGCTTTACCAATTAATTGTACCGATGCACCTGCTAACAAATCTGCTAGAAATATCTTTGCTTGGTCATCATCATTGAGCAAGCGATATCCTGCGGGTGGTGATAGTAATGATGTCTGAAACCTTAATTCGCTTGTAGTAGTAATTGCAGCTTGCACTTGAAGTACTTCAGCGATCGCTTTAGCTATGTCATTCGCGCCATTAAGTCCGCCCAATAGAGGTACAACCGCGCTACCATCTTCCGCGATTGCCAGTACGGGTGGTTCAGCGCGTTTATCGGAAAGTAAGGGCGCGAGCGATCGGATAAGTATGCCTGCGGCACAAATACCAATAATCGGATGTCCTTGACTAAATAATTCCCTGACAGTTTCGCTAAATTTGTCATATTGGCGATCGGCAGTTTGGGTACGCGATGCTAGTCCATAAATTGTTGCATTAGAGATTGCTGTTTGGATTTGTCGAGCGATCGCGATGCTCTTTTCCCCTAAAACAATGATCACAGCCGATTTCATTTATCTTTACTATTTATTAAATGCCTCCAGTCTATCTAATAGCTTCAATTCTTGCTGATAATCCTTGTTGCGCCAGTCGAGAGACTTGAATTTCAGCAATGCGGCGATCGCTATAGGCTCCAATCTGTACAACCAAATAGCCGTTAAGTCTCGAAGCAAAAGAGCTTGGGACAATTTGACGTACTTGAGCAACAGAGTTGGGAGAGTCAACAGGTACAACCACTCGATAGCGCGGTGATTTTTGAGGAGTCATACTAGTATTAGATAGTGGTGCAATTTGGATGGGCTGATTAACAGGTTCTCCACTAGGTGGCTTTGATTGTATAGGCAGTAAACTACTACTAATTTCTGTATTAGTTGGTAACGGAGAATTAAGATTTTTGGGTGTAATTCTAATAATTACAGATGTAACAGACTCGTACCAGAAAGGATTATTTGCTTGATTTCCTTGATTAGTATTTAGATTAAAGTTATTACTTGGACTAATATTTGTTGATCTAACTAATGGTGGTGGCGTGTCAAGATTAGGGGCAAAATTCATGGGCTGATTGTTAGCAATCTGTTGTTTGAGTTGTTGATTAATGTTGGTGGAGCGATCGCTGTTAGGCGTACTTTTTGGCAATGAATTATCTAGAGCTAAAGTATTTTTGTCTACAGTATTTACAGATGTCATACTTGTAGAAGAGTTATTTGCAAATAGGTTAGATGGCTTTCGCACATTCAATAATTGCAAATTTCCCTTTACTCTTTTAATGTCTAATTGATTGCCAACTATTGCAACCGCATTACGGCTTACATTTTGCAAGTCAAATAAGCCATTTGTGTGAAAAGTATTATTGCCATCATCGTTAGGCTTACCCAAGTCTGGCATTGCTGCATCGGAAATTGTTAAGCCGTAGTTGCGATTATCAACGATCACATTGCCCCGCAAAATAGGTTTAGCATTAGATTGGATTAAGATGCCATTTTGGTTTTGAGTGAAGGTGTTTTCAGTGATTTGTGGAGCCGCATCTTGCCTAACACTCATCCCGAAAGTGGTTTGCTGAAAAAGATTGCCGCGTACTTCAGGATTAGCTTTTCCCTCGATCGCTAAACCGCTAGTCCCATTTCTAAAGAATTGATTTGTAGAAATAATCGCTGTTGATTTGCCCGTAATTAATGCACCATCTTGTTGATTATCAATCAAAGTATTATTAGTGATCGTAGGGCTAGCATTCTCGATCCACAATCCATAGCCTCTAGGATTGGAATTAGTCACTGTTACGCCCCGTAGCTCTGAACGATCCGAGAGGGCGATCGCCACATTTTGGGGAAGTCCAGTTCTCGTTGACAGTGAACCGCCACCTAAAATTGTAATCTCCTTCCCCTTAGTAGCTTCTTCTCCCCGCAAAGTCACATTTGGACGCACCCGAATTGGGAATTTCTCCCCTGTCGCGGTGCTATAGGTTCCATAGGCTAACTGAATAATTTGTCCAGCCTGAGCACGACTCATTGCATAACTAATCGTCTTGAAGGGCATAACATTGCTACCAAGTTCAGGGCCATCGCTACCAGTTTGCGGATTTACATAGATGATATTTTGTCCGACAGTTTGATTAGTAGTTTGCGAATTTTGAGTCTTTGGTGTTTGGGCGATCATAGGTGAAGCGATCGTGAAGTTGGGAAATAGGGCAACTATAGGAAGTAAACAGATCAAGTTTTGAGAAATAAAAAATGTATTATGAACAATCATTTTCATGCGCGGATTACTTCCTATAAATTTGCTAAAGTTACTAAAGTGGATTATCGGTAGGGGAGGTCAGATTATTAAGTTCAGATTAAATTTAGAATCTCGTACTTAAGAATCATAAAGTAACCTACCTTTACATAAATGGCAAGCATTACAGACTGACGATAATTAGCTCCTTGCCTAACCTTTGACTCCAATACTTGCCTCAGTCGGGATGATATAGCGCTGAAGAAATGTAAATACAATAAATACTGGCAATATTGAAATTGCTGAACCTGCGGCAATTAAGCGCCAATCCTCAGAAAAAGCACTGGCAAGACTAGCTATGCCCCTTGGTAATGTATAAAGTTGAATTTTATCTACAATCACTAATGGCCAGAGAAAATCGCCCCACATTGCCACAAAACTGAAAACTGCAAGCGTAGTCAGGGCAGGACGTGCCGCAGGAAGCATTACATGCCACCAAATTCCAAGACTAGAGCAACCATCCATTCGCGCCGCTTCTTCCATATCTTTAGGAACACTTTGAAAGGCTTGGCGCAATAAGAAGATACCGAAAGCAGAAATGACATAGGGGAAAATCAAGCCAGCATAGGTATTTTTGAGATTTAGCTGCACGGCAAGAATATACAGAGGAATCATTGTAATTTGGAAGGGAATCATCGTCGTGCCAACGATCGCCCAAAAGATAGGATCGCGCCCTTTAAAATTAAATCTCGCAAGGGGAAAAGCTGCGAGGGAGCAAAATAATAAATTCAAAATAACGGTGATACCAGAAACAAAAAAGCTATTCCAGAGATAAAGGTCAAAACGGGAGTTCTTCCAGACTTTAATAAAGTTATCAAAAGTTGGCTGGGCAGGTAATAGCTGCGGAATGGATTGAAAAATATTTTCTGTGGGTGACTTGAAGGCGGTGCTTACTAGCCAGAGCAGAGGAAATATTGTTAGGGTTGCGATCGCAATTAAAATAACAAATTGAGGAATATTATCAAGGATATTTGATGATAATTTTAGTTGTTTCTTTTTCATAATTTTAGATTAAATGATATTGAGAGGTTTATTTTTAATCAATGATTTGTAAATCCTTAAAAGCATCAAATAAAATCTTTTTGCGGATAGAAATCATTGCAAAATTTGGGTCTTGATTAACAATATTGAGGGCATAAAAATAAACATTATTATCTCTTTCTAAATAACCGACATACCAACCAATATTTTTCATGCCATCAACATCTCTACCCCAGCCAGTTTTACCTCTGAGGGTATAATTGTCTTGGTACTCAACTACCATGATGTCCTTAACAGTTTTCATCACCGTAGGTGAGAATGGTAAATCTTCTTCATAAAGCCTAACTAAAAACTTAATTTGCTCCTCTGGCGAAATTCTCAGTTTACCTTTTAACCAAAAAGAATCAATCTTGTCTCCGATATCTTGATTGCCATAGTCAGCAGCTTGAATATATTTGCTCATTCTTTCATTGCCAGCCCGTCTAGCTAACTCTTGATAAAACCAAACCACTGATCGCGTAAAGGCTGTCCGCATAGTTTGGTCTTGATTCCATGATGGAAAGTCGTTATTAGCTACACCATTCCAAGAAATAACAGTATTTTTATCCGCGATCGAGTTGATTTCAAGGGCAACTAGGGAATTAAAAATTTTAAATGATGATGCAGGAATAAAACGTTTTTGGCAATGTTGTGAGTTATAGCGAATATAGCGATCGCGCTTTAAGTCATACAAAATAAAACATCCCTCAGAGTTCGCTGCTTGGAGGTTTTGAGATAGATTTTGCGAAAATTGCGATTGAAATATGAGCTGAGATTTAGGATTAGCGTTTGGAGATAGATTTTCTGCGTAAATGGGCTGTGCGATCGCAAAACTAATACCAACTAAACCCAGAAAAAATTTAACCATAGATAACTTCATGGGCTAATTTCCTTCACCAATTGTTTTAGATGGATTAATAAATTTAAAAGTCAAGATTGAAATCATAAAAATAATTAGAAATAAAAACACCCCAATCGCGGATGCATATCCCATTTCTAAACTGGTGAAACCTTTGTCATACAAATAATAAACTACAGTTTTAGTGCTATTAGCAGGTCCACCTTGAGTCATGATATAAACCTCTTCAAAGATCTTCATTGCGCCGATTGAAGAAATTACAGCCACGAGAATAATGTAAGGCTTCATTAATGGAATCGTAATATCTAAATGCTTTTGCCAACCATCGGAACCATCGATCGCTGCAGCTTCATACAAATCTGCGGGAATCGCCTGTAAACCTGCTAAATAGATAACCATATAGTAACCAACACCACGCCAAATCACTACAGCAATAATCGCAAAAATGGCGTTTTTGGGGTCAGTTAACCAAGGGATTTTAATGGCTTGAAATGAAATGGTTGACAGAAAATAATTTAAGATGCCATTTTGAGCATAAACCCATTTCCAAGCAATTCCAGCGACGACGACAGAGACAATTACAGGGAAATAGTAAATGGCTCGAAAGAATTTAATACTGCGTAATTTTTGATTGACTAAGATTGCTAATGCTAGCGGGAAAATTACGAGGCTAGGAACTGCAAATATTAAATAGACTAAGGTATTATTTAAGGTTTTCCAAAAGGTTTGATCTTTCCAAAGAGTCAGATAGTTTTTCCAACCAATAAAAGTAGGACTTCCGACAAAATCATAATTCGTGAAACTTAAATATATAGCTTGGAATACTGGTAAAAATGATGTCAAAAAGAGAAAGGAGATCGCTGGTAATAGAAATAAATATGGAGTCCAAGAAAATTTCTTACCTAGTTTTTGTCTCTTTAGTTTTACTTTGGGCTGCATAGATTTTATTCAGGACTAAAATACCTGATTTTGATGCTAAGTATAAATACTTAGCATCAAAATCAGGTGCTCACGATTCAAAGTTTACACTTTTGACTAATTCTAGAGGTATTTCTAGTAATTCTACAACCTCACCTTCGGTTAACCCAAGATCTTTCAATCTCATGATTTTAGATATGTACTTTTCCATTAGTGAAGCCTGATTCTTTAATAGAACTTGATCTAACTTTAGGTTAGTGCGATCGTCATTAAAATTCACATAATTTACAGTATTGGCAGTATTCTCAAAATTTACATCGCCAACTTCCCTGCGATTATAATTCACCTAGTGAATTATAATCGCAGGGAAGAAAACTCTAGAATGGGCGGCCAAATATCTCGATAAAGAGAACCTTCATCGTTGTCAGATGCGGAAACAAGTTTCTAGGTTGCTAAGAGATTTTGAATTAATTGGAATAAAAATTTTAATTTCACAGGTTTAGTGAGATATTCATTGGCTCCTGCATTTAGACATTTTTCGCGATCGCCTATCATCGCCAATCCCGTAAGTGCAATAATTGGAGTATTAACTAATTGTGGATTAAGCCGAATTTGCTCAGTTGCTTTAAATCCATCTATAATTGGCATTTGAATATCCATCAAAATTAAGTCAGGATGATGATCTTGGGCAAGGGCGATCGCCTCAGCGCCATCTTTTGCCACGACAATGCGATACCCCTTGGCTTCGAGGTAACAAGAAATAGTGCTGACATTAGCTTCACTATCATCGGCAAGCAAGATTAAAGGCGATCGCGTTGCTAATGATGGGTGATCGGGTGAAATAGTCTCTAGCGTAGATTCTGTGATTAAAGAAGCCCCTGAGGGCGGCGAAGAAGCAGGATTGTATGGAATATTTAGCACAAAGCTACTACCCACGCCTATTTCGCTAGTTAGTTCCACTTGTCCATTATGCAGTTCGACAATGCGTTTTACTAGGACTAGCCCCAAGCCCGTACCGACATATTGACGGTTCAGGGCACTGTCGATTTGGATGAATGGTTGAAATAGTTTGGGAATATTCTCAGAAGCGATGCCGATACCAGTGTCAATTACGGCAATTCGCAAATAGTTATCGCGAAGAGCTACTTCTAGAGTAATACTTTTATTCTCTGGCGTGAATTTGACTGCGTTATTGAGAAGGTTGATGAGAACTTGACGCATCCGCCGCTCGTCTAGCATCATGGTTGGCAAATTGAAGGGGATCTTTTCAATCAGTTGAATGTTTTTTCGCTTGGCTTGCTGCCTGATAAAAGTCATGCTCGATTGACAAAGTAGATCCATCTCTGTATCGGTTAACTCTAGGGTGACTTTCCCAGATTCAATTTTGGCGACATCGAGGATGTCATTAATCAACTCCAGAAGATGAGTGCCACTACTTTCGACGGTTTGCAAAGCCTTGATTTGCCGAGCGGTTACTGTCCCAAAAACACCCTCTTGCATTGCTTCCGTCATTCCCAAAATCGCATTGAGTGGCGTGCGAAGTTCGTGACTCATATTAGCTAGAAATTCATCCTTGAGCCTTGTAGCGCAAATTAGTTCTTCATTAGAGATCGCAAGTTTTTGGTTGCTTTCGGTGAGATCGGCTTCTGCTTGTTGGCGGACTTGGAGTTCCTGCTGCAACTGCTCGAATAGGCTGACCTGCTGAATGGCGATCGCTAATTGGGCGGTAATTTGCTGGCTAAAATCAATCTCCGACTGTTGCCATTTGCGAGTTGTCTCACATTGGTGAATACATAACAAACCCCATAAGCGATCTCCACGGAGCAATGGTATTACCATGTTGGATCTCACCTGAAATTTTGCCAAGATATCGATATGGCATTCTTTAGCAATGCTGTAGATATCTTCAGCAATAAAATATCGACCCTTTGCATAGAGGGCAGCATAGTTGTCACCAAAGGTATGGTCATGGACTCGAATCCCCAAAGCGGAGGTAAATCCTTCAACAAGTGATTCGGCAACAATTTCGCCATCATCAAAATTGGATTCGGGATAGAACTTAAAGATACCGACGCGATCGGCTTTAAGGAACTTCTGCACTTCCCCTACGGCGGCATCAAAAATAGTTTGTAAATCTAGAGATTGTCCGATGCGTTGGGTGATCTCTCGCAGGAGCGATTCTTTCTCCGCTTGTTGACGGATCACTTTCTCTGCTTGTTGGCGTTCTTGCAGTTCGTATTGAAGCTGGTGATAGAGTTCGGCTTGTTGAATGGCGATCGCTAATTGAATGGCGATTTTTTTGAGAAGATCGATCTCCAAATCTTGCCAATGGCGGGGACGATCACATTGATGGGCGATCAACAAGCCCCACAGCGTTTGATTTTGAACAATGGGAACGACGATCTTGGCTCTGACCTGAATTTTGGTAAGAAATTCAAGTAAGCAGGGTAAGACATCTTGGCTAGGATCTTCGCGATCGCTAAGTGTATATATTCTGCCTTGGACATAGCGCTCGTGATTTACAGCTGGGAAAACCTCTTCAGGATAGACAATATTTAATATTTGAATCCATTTGGGCGAAACTGACTCAGCAACTACCTCTCCCGACCCTTCAGGATATATACGATAGATCAATACTCGGTCGGCTTGCAAATACTGATGAACTTCTTCAACAGTGACTTTGAGGATATCTCCCAAATTTAATGATGCTCGCATTCGTTGGGTAATGGAACCTAGCAATCGATCTAGATTTGCTTGTTGTTGCAATTTCAGTTCAGTTTGTTTGCGATCGCTGATATCTCTGAGGATCAACAAAACCTCTTCGTCGTTAATCGCTAATATTCTGATTTCTGCGTAAACGGTACGATCTAGCTTAAGACATTCATACTCGTATATTTGCAGTTCTTTGGTGACAATCGCTCGCTCAATCATTTGCAACTGGCTTTCCAATAAGTGCGGTGGTAAAACATCAGATATATGATTTACAATGGGCAGCAGATTCTCTGATTTAAGGTTTGGTTTGATGTAATCAAGGCAAGCGCCATCACGTCTCAGGCGCAACAATAGATCGGGAATAGACTCCAAGATGACGCGATTAGTTGCTTCGCTGATTTGCAGTGCGGCAGTACGTTGTTGCACTCGCTCTTCAAGGGTTTGATTGAGGTTTATCAACATTTCTACGGACTGTTTGCGTCCGCTAATATCCAGATGCGTACCGATCAAGCGCAAGGGGCGATCGCTAGCATCCCATTCCACGACCTTGCCTCTGCTCAACACCCATACCCATGCACCTAACTTATGGCGCATCCTGATCTCAATTTCGTAGTTTAGAGTTTCTTTACGAAAATGTTTTTCTAAAGCCAATTTGGCTTTTTGCAAGTCCTCTGGATGGGTAAATAACTCCCAAGTTTCGTAGCAAATGGGGGCGAGTTCCTCAATGCTATGGCCAATTATCCCTGCCCAGCGATCGTTTATGGTCAATTCCCCTGTCTGTACTAACCAATCCCATAGCCCTATCCCCGATCCTTCGATCGCTAGTTGTAGGCGTTCTTTAGTCTGATCTAGCTCAATAATGGCGTTCGTCTTTTCGGCACGGATCTGAGCTTCACGAACTTCTCTGCGTACAGCTTCAGCAAATCTAGTTAAATCCCCCTTCATGATGTAGTCATTGGCTCCTTTCTTCATCAACTCCACGGCTGATGCTTCGCCAATCGTTCCTGAAACCACGATAAAGGGGATGTCAAGTTGAGTTTTTTTGACAATTTCCAGCACCTCTGGTGCTTGAATTTTTGGTAAGTTGTAATCGGAAATGATCGCATCCCAAAGACGACTAGACAAAGCACCATGAATTGCAACGGGTGTTTCCACCCGTTGCCACTCAACGCTAAAGCCACCTTGCCTCAATGCTCGAAGGGCTAATTGAGTATCATCTTCGGAGTCTTCAACGAATAGGACATTTATGAGATCGTTCATGAGTCATAGACCTCCAGATAATCCCTCATTAATTACAGCCCAATATAGTCCCACCTGACCTACTGCCTCTGTAAATCGATCAAACTCAATTGGTTTACGAACATAGCTATTAGCTCCTAGCCTGTAGCTCTCGATCGTATCACGTTCTTCACTCGAAGAAGTGAATATGACCACAGGCAATAAATGCGTTCGTTCATCAGCACGGATACGTCTTAAAACTTCCAATCCATCAATTTTGGGTAGCTTTAAATCTAAAAGTACGACGGTAGGCAGAGTGTTAAGTTTAAAGATAATTTCTAAAGCTTCTTCGCCATTACGAGCGATCAGGATTTCATTAGCGATTTTGCCTCGGCGTAAAGCGCGGAGGGTCAAACGTTCATCATCAGGATTATCTTCAACTAATAGAATTGCACGAAGAGGAGGCATGATTCAATTCCTTGTTTTACTAGGGAATAGGGATTTGCAAATGAGGCCATTATCATTTGTAAAATCATGAATTAGCTACTGTGAAATAAATTGCCGCACCTTTTTCGACAAATCCCTCGGCCCATACGCGCCCATAATGACGATGGATTGCTCGTTGGACAGTGGCTAATCCAATGCCAGTACCAGGAAATTCATTAGTGTTATGCAAGCGATGAAAAACTCTAAAGAGCATTGTGCTATAACTCATATCAAACCCAGCGCCGTCATCACGGACAAAGTAGACGGGATGATCTTCTTGTTGAAGTACACCAAATTCTATGCGAGCGGTAGGATGATGACTGGTAAATTTCCAAGCATTTTGGATGAGGTTACTGATGACAACCTGCATGAGTGTGATATCCGCTGAAACGATAATGTCAGGAGCAATGATCACTTCAACTTGTCTTTCAGGCTCTATTTCTTGTAGTTCAAGGATCTGTTCCTGCACTAAGGTGCTCAGATTGACAGAGGTGTATTGCATTGCCGATCGCGATACACGGGAGAGCCTTAGCAAATCGTCAATTAGCATTCCCATTCGATGGACATTGCGGCGAATGCGATCGAAGTAGTCTCTACCTTCTGCGTCAAATTTATCGCTATAGTCCTCGATTAATGCATTACTAAAGCCATCGATCGCCCGTAATGGTGCACGTAAATCATGGGAAACGGAATAGGCAAAGGCTTCTAGCTCGCGGTTGGAGACTTCTAGCTGGGCAGCAGTTTGTAAGATCGTGATTTCAGCTTGTTTGCGATCGCTAATGTCAAAGTTAATGCCCACCATCCTCATGGGTTCCCCTTGATCGTTGCGCTGCACTAAGGAATAAGCCTTAATAAAACGGTTGGTTCCATCGGGAAGGAGTACTCGAAATTCAGGGTCATATTCTTTATTCCCGCGCAGAGCCTCTTGAATCGCATTTTCAGTATTGTCGCGATCCTCTGGATATATGGTACTCGCCCAAGCCTCGTAAGCATTGGCAAACTGTTCTGGTTGCAGCCCATATAGCTCATACATGCGATCATCCCATGTGAGAATGTTTTGAGGGATATCCCAGTCCCAGATACCGATCTCTGCCGATTTGACGGCTAGTGTCAAGCGATCGGAGAGATTGCGAAGAGATTCTTCAGCTTTTTTGCGATCGCTAATATCTTTGGCAATGCCTAAAAAACCAGTGATTTGTAAATTGACATCCCTTAGAGGAGTAACAGAAAGAGATACGGGCAAGCGAGAGCCATCCCTGCGAATGTAGGTCCATTCTTCTTCACTGATCAGCCCAAGCCACGCTTTAGCGACAAAAACTTGAAATCCTATAGGAATATCGCGATCTAATTCCACCGAGAGCGAAGCCGCCCGATCAATTACCTCTTGGCGATCGTGAATGATGGTAGGGGTGACTTTTCCAATTACTTCCGCAGCTTTGTAACCTAGCATTCTCTCCGCCGCCGCATTAAAAGTCTGAATGATGCCATTGGGTTCAGTAGAAATAAAGGAGTAATCAGAACTATCAAGGATTGCCCGTTGCATAATGTTGATGCTCTGAAGCTCTTGAGTACGCTCAAGCACCTTGGCTTCTAGTTCTTGATTGAGTTGTTGTAAAGCAGTTTCGGCTTGTTTGCGATCGCTAATATCTGTATGGATTCCTAACATCCGTAGTGGGTTGCCAAGTTCATCCCATTCTAATATTTTACCTAAAGAGAGCAGCCATTTCCATTCTCCCGATTGTGTGCGCTGGCGAAACTCTACTTTATATTCAGATAGATTGCCAGCAACATAGTCCTTATAGGTATTTGCGACAATTTCTTGATCGTCGGGATGCAACCGATCAATCCACCTAGCGTTTGTTTCCTGAAAGGTATCAGGATCATAGCCCAACATCGTGGCATATTCAGGACTGACAATCGCTTCGCCAGTTTCAAGATTGAGATCGTATAGTCCTTGATTTGCAGCCCTTAATGCAAGTCGAAGCCGCTCTTCACTTTTTCGGAGTGCGCCTTCAGCAGCTTGGCGCTCTGAAAATTCGACGCTAAGTCGTAATTCTAATTGACTCATTACCAAGCGTCCTAGGGCTTGGAGCTGCTGAATCTGCTTTGGGGAAAGCTCTCTAGGTTGACGATCGATGACACACAAAGTTCCTAAAGTATAACGATCGGGAGTCGTTAAAGGGACACCAACGTAAAATCGAATTTTTGGATCTTGAATTACCAGTGGGTTGTCGGCAAAACGGACATCTTTGATGGTGTCGGGAATATTCAATATCGCCCCCTCGGCGACAGCGTGACCGCAAAAGGAAATGTCGCGAGATGTCTCTGTTGCCTCAAGCCCCACCCGCGATTTAAACCACTGCCGATCGCGATCGACCAAAGATATTAAGGCGATCGGAGTTCCACAGATATCGGCGGCAAGTTGCGTCAAGTCATCATATTCTTGCTCTGGCAAAGTATCAAGAATCTTGTAGCGATTAAGCGCAGCTAATCTTTCGCTTTCATACAAAGGGATTTGTGGTTTCTTCATGTAATTTCACAAGAAGTTCAGTGAATTGATATTCAAGCGGATTTATCGCCAGACGTAAGTAATAGTTTGAGATCGATCAGATTAATATTTGCTAGCCAAATTTGGATATCTCCTTTTAAAACAATGTCTGTAGCAATAAGGCGATCAAGAAATTCTAATATTGAAGATTCGTTAGATGAAAATTGCATCAGTAGACACTACTAAGGGATTAGGAATGATTGCTAACTTTAAACATTAGGGAGAAAGAAATTTGCGAGAGTAGTCATAGGCATAGCGTCAACTCTAACTATATATTATTTGTGGCTTCGGCTTCGCTCAGCCAGCGTGGACTGATGGCTGAGCGAAGCTGAAGCCTCTCTCAACTCATTTCGGATCGCTATAGAAATCAATTTGTAATAGCGAAACATCATCACCAAATTTAGCATTTGGATTCTCACTACGAATTTTTCACAAAACTACATTTTAGGACTTACGCAAGACCAAGGAATTTACTGGGTTTTAGGTAGATATAGCGCGTGCGAAGCACGCGCTATATCTACCCGATGAGTAAGTTCTAATTTGCATTAAATTCTTCATTCAATGAGAACTTCTCCACTAAGTAACTGATGTTACGTGGAAGGAATAGCCAGCTTTTGAAGAAGAGAGAAACTAGCCCTAATAGCATTGAAGTAAAGTTTAGCCTTGAGTGCAAAGTGATTGAGTTTAGTTTTGATACGTGCTCTAAAAAACTATTTAAGAATCTTTCTCTGTTGTCAAAGACTCTAAGAGCTCCTCCCCAGCCCCCCTTTACAAGGGGGGGGCTGGGGAAGAGCCAGACAATTCTTAAATGGTCTCTAAGAACTTTCTGTCTATATCTGTCAACCTTTTTCTACTCCTATCTTTACTCTACTCCTTTTTTCTTCCCAGTATCATCAGTTAATCTAATGACATTTTACAAGATTGTTTAGATCGGAGATCGCGTTGAAAACCCGAAAATATATCAAAAGTACAATTTAGTAGGAACTTCACATGGTTAAATAAAGACTTATTAAGGATTGATTTTTGAGTAGGTGGCTTGGAAATTTAGAAACTTTGCCGCACGTATAGCATGTGGCATAGATTTGAGTTTTGATTAACTACTTAACATCTCATCAAAATTGATCATTTTTATGTAAATCAGATATATGTAATTAAGCATTATGTGTGGAATTGTTGGCTATATCGGACATCGCTCGGCAAATGAAGTTTTAATCTCAGGGCTACGCAAGCTCGAATATCGCGGCTATGACTCCGCAGGCGTGGCAACAATTCCTCTAGGCGATCGCGGACTGCATCGAGTCAGAGCTAAGGGGAAGCTGATCCAACTCGAAGAAAAACTAAATGTCGATACTGCCCCTCAAGCACCGATTGGGATCGGACATACACGCTGGGCAACTCATGGTAAGCCAGAAGAACATAATGCCCATCCTCATACCAATACAAACGGCAACTTGGCGGTTGTCCAAAATGGCATTGTTGAGAATTACCATATTCTTCGCACTGAGTTAAAAGAACTCGGTCATGTCTTTGTGAGTGAAACTGACACAGAAGTTATTCCCCACATGATTGCGGAATTTCTTTCACAATTGGAGCGTCTAGGTAATGTAATTCCTGAAAAGTCGCCTTCGATTCTTTTTGAAGCAGTACGTCTGACGGTTGCCAAATTGCAAGGAGCCTATGCGATCGCAGTGCTCCACGCCGATTATCCCGATGAACTAATTGTGGTACGCCAACAGGCTCCCCTCGTAATTGGGATTGGTAAAGATGAGAACTTTTGTGCTTCTGATACACCTGCATTGGTTGCCTATACCCGTACCGTAATTTCTTTGGAGAATGGTGAAATTGCTAGGCTAACTAGGGATAGTGTAGCAGTTTATAATTCCAAAGGCGATCGCCTCCGTCGTGCGCCCCAAACCTTGAATTGGAATCCGACGATGGTGGAGAAGCAAGGCTTCAAACACTATATGCTCAAGGAAATCCATGAGCAGCCCGGTGTGTTTCGCGCAGGACTTGCCAGTTACATTAATGAAACCAATCAAATCAATTTAAGACTTCCTGAAGGCTTTATCAATCAGATTGACCGAGTGGAAATTGTTGCTTGCGGGACTAGTTGGCATGCTTCGCTGGTTGGGAAGTATTTGCTAGAGCAGCTTGCAGGTGTTCCCACTAGCGTTCAATATGCTTCTGAATACCGCTATTCGCCACCACCTTCCTTGCCCAATACATTAGTCATCGGTGTGACTCAATCAGGAGAAACTGCTGACACCCTTGCGGCATTGGAACTAGCCAAATATAGAGGCGATCGCTGTCTTGGTATTACTAATCGCGTTGAAAGTTCGATTGGGCGTATTTCAGATGCGGTGATCGATACCCAAGCAGGCATTGAAATCGGCGTGGCAGCAACAAAAACCTTTGTAGCTCAATTGCTAATGTTCTATTTACTCTCGTTAGAATTTGGAATCAAGAAGGGGAAACTCCCCGATGTGAGAAGTCAAGAATTAATCGAAGGATTGCGGCAAATTCCCGCCTATATGGAAAGAATTCTCGAAAGCCAAGAGCGATATATTGAAGAGCTTTCGCGCCAGTTTACCCACACGAAAGACTTTATCTTCCTTGGTCGTGGCATCAACTTCCCGATCGCTCTCGAAGGTGCACTCAAGCTCAAGGAAATCAGCTATATTCACGCTGAGGGCTATCCCGCAGGAGAAATGAAACATGGACCGATCGCCTTGTTAGATAAAGATGTGCCTGTCGTAGCGATCGCAACTCCGGGAACTGTATATGAGAAGGTTCTTTCTAATTCTCAAGAAGCCAAGGCACGGGATGCCAAATTGATCGGTGTCGCGCCCCTAGATGATCCTGCTGCCCATGAGGTATTCGATCACATTTTGCCGATTCCTGTTGTTGAGGAGATTTTCTCGCCAATTCTGACGGTGATTCCATTGCAACTGCTGTCCTATCATGTAGCGGCGCACCGAGGCTTAGATGTCGATCAGCCTCGAAATCTCGCCAAATCTGTTACCGTTGAATAATTTCAGCGCTTTGCGCTTTCTTAAAACCCAGAAAAGTTTTCAAAGAGCTTGCAAAGCAAGCTTTTTGAAAATCTGTAATACATATTTTAACGTGAGTTCGGGATAAGTATAAGGACAAAATTTGTGGGCTAATTGCTTATTGTCATCAGCCGAAAAAGCCTTCACTCCTTATGGATTGGGCTTTACCAGCTTTTCCTTAACCCGAACTGACGTTAATTAAATGATTTCAACAAGAATCTCGGTTAGGCACTTGCAGATAAAAAATGTCCCACCAAGTTATATAGCAATAATAAATGAGTTGATATAAGCTTTGACTGCGCTCAGCAGTCTCTCTATGCTGGCTGAGCGCAGTCGAAGCTTATTTTTCTCATAAATGATTTAGGACAGCTATATCTAGGGTATCTAAAGGAATTACATAAAGTATGTTTTATATACAAGTTTTGTTGTGTGATCCTAACTTGTGAAATTATGATATTCTTTATCAAAAATATAATATTATGATTTATTATGACTTTATCTGACAAGATATCATAATTTATTATAATTTTACCTAATTTTAATTTAAAGTTTGTCTAGAAATAATGATTTTCTTTAAAAAATTATAGTTAATGTCTCGCAGGATACTTACATTCTTTATGTCATTCTTGGTATTGTTATAGAGATGGAGATTTTTCCTTAAGCCAGAAACTAATAAGGTTTTTGAAAGAATTGTTTTTTCAAGGCTTTCAAATAAATTTTAGTTAATACCGTTCATATTTATTGCTCCAGTGTGAGGAACAGAAATCCATATGTCTAAATCTAATGAAAAGAAAGCTCTAAGAAATAGCTTTCTAACTCCAGCAGTAATTACTGCAACCGTTGCTGCTTCTGCTTTTTTAAGTGGCGGTGCTAATGCTGAAACTAAAACTGCTGAAGTAACTCGTTCTGCAAGTGCCGACACAGTGGTTGG
>CALRWX020000006.1:0-68557 GCA_943371975.1 Pseudanabaena sp. UWO311
ATTCTTTTCGATAGTTCCTCACAAAACTTCACAGCATCATGCCAAGAAACCTTTTCTACAGGATTTTGACTGCCCTTGAAATTTGATGGATTCTTACCAATCACTGCCTGATATTGCGCCTGTGTTACAGGATATTTACCAATAAAAAACTCTCGCAAATTTACGCGATGAATTGGCTTTTCCTGATCATATTCATTACTTCCCATATTAAAACTACCCGCCGCCACTTTCACTAGTTCTAACTTCACTCCATTCCCACAGTCCAACACAAGGAAATTACTAGAAGTTGGTGTCCAACTCTGTAATGCAGGAAACGGATCGCGTCCCCTTAACTTTACAGCCCTCTCACACCAAGGACAAACACCCAAATGTCCACTGTAAAAATGCTGACCATTTACCCCACACTTGATCAAACCATCCTCAGCCTCACCCAACGCTTTACTCCAAACATCCGCCGTAGGACGAGCCGCAGGATTGCCATGTCCCACCTCAAAACAAAGCAGAAAAAGCTCCTGCAAAGCCACAGGTAACATCTGAAAAGAAGGAGCCAAAGGCATCGGATTATAAGGAATCCCGCGCCGACCATGAGGGAAATGTCCCGCCTTAATCCGCTCCTTTAACTCAGGCGCTTCACCCTGCCCCCTAAACACCCCACCAAAAGGGTGCGTTCCCTCCATCAACAACTGATAAATCAACACCCCCAACCCAAACAGATCATGCTCCACTGAGCGATCCACATCCCGAAAACTCACACCCTGTAACTCAGGCGGCGTATACTCAGGCTTACCCACCGTACAGCGATAAACTGTAGTTCCATCATTTACCTGAAACGAATCCGTATCCACCAAAGTCACGATCGCATCTTCCGCCACCAACACATTCGACTCATTCACATCCCCAATCACATATCCCCGTGAATGCACCGATCGCACCGCCCGCGCTAAATTTCTCGCAGTTCGCAACAATGAGACATAGCTAAATGTAGGACTTTCCTTGCGGCGCTCAGAAGGATTGTAATATTGAAAAATTGGCTTTGCCTTACTCGTATCCAGCTTTGGCATCAAAAAGCCCACCACCAGACCCAAATCCGTCACCAACTCAGTCGCCCAAGCGATGGATACCCGTCCCTCTTTTGCCAAAGGATCGACAGGCGGATTCGCAACCATAAATGCTAACTTTCGCGCATAGTCCCCATGCGGCTGATGATAAACCTTCGCCACCAGTTCAGAATTAATCTGCACCGTATAGATATTCGCCTCGCCACCCGATCCAATCGGTGACTTTAAGAAAATGTAACTTTTGTCCATAAAAACCTTTTTTTCTTGTAGTACATTAGTGACTAGTTGCACGGATAAAGGCAGATAAATTATGACTATCAAAGAACAACTGATTGCTGAAATCAATCATTTCCCAGAAGCACTTTTAGATGAAGCTCTCGACTTTTTACTGTTTATCAAAACCCGATATACAGCCGAAATCACCGATGAAATTACCACAGAGGAGCAACAAAGTATAGCTGCATCCCAAGAAGCATATCGTCTGGGTGACTATGTAACCATTGAGCAATATGAGACATCTCAATTATGAATTATTCGGTTGTAATCCCTAAACCAGTGCAAAAACAGCTAGAGAATTTACCAAAAACAGAAAGAGATAAAATTATTCCTGTCCTGAAATTAATTGCTGAAGATCCGCGTCCTAGCGGGGTTAAAAAGCTAAAAGGATATGACAAGACTTATCGAGTTAGAGTAGGCGATTATCGAGTCATCTATGAAATCAAAGACAAGGAATTAATCATATTGCTTCTAAGCGTTAGTCATCGTAAAGACTCTTACTAATCTACATAGCGATATCCTCCATCTAAAGCAGCCAACAGCAAAGTCAAATCATCATCGGTGCGATCGCAAACCCTAGGCGATCGCAAAAATCCTGTTAACTCCTGATGCGCCACATCTAAGTCTTTCGCCTCAGCAATGAACTTAAATAGCGGTGCAAAAAATGGCGCATGAGCCACACCTTCAGGCATTTGCAAAGCCAACATTTGCAACCCATCCGAAAACATCGCTAACTGAGCAGGTTTCCCTTCCCATAGACAAATCTGAGCAGAATCAATCCCATTCGGTGAAGTTAAAAATGTAGCCAAATCTAGAGATTCCTCAATCGGAGGACTAGTCAAAGCGATCGCCGTTCCCTTCTGATTAGCAACCACAATCGCCCCATCTCCCACCTGAATCGCCGCCACAATCTCAGGAGTTGCTACTACGATTAACAAAGTCGTTGATAGCTCACGCACATTCACCTGACGCGATTCTGCTTCAGTTTGAATAGCCACTAAAGCATCTTCTAAACCACTGTTAAGCAGCAGTTTCCATCCTTCATCACTATCAGGAATTGATGACTCTGCTATTTTAGAAGCAATTCCCTTCACCGCCGTTTGCACCGCCAGCAAAGATCCCACTTCCGAGAGCGAGACAGATCCCGCCCCATCCGCAACACCCGCCACTAAAAAGCGATCGCCTACCACTTGCCAAAAATGAGCATCCTGACAGGGCAAATCCCTCTTTTGATGACTAGTTCCTTCAAGAGAAACCGCTACCACTGACCATTGATCAGGATTTTCTGAATTACAGGAATTATCAAGATTCATCAAACTGACATCCAATCTGTAGGAGGTGCTAAAGGAACTTGCTCATCAGGCTTAGAATGAGAAACGCGCTGCATACTTGCCGATAGCCACACAAACATCTCGCGGAAACTTAATCCCTTGAGCTTAATCGGCGATCGTAATGACATCGTTTGCAACTGATTCATATCCGCACCTTCCACACCCACCGCAAAAAAGGCAACCCGTTTATTAGTCTCCTCTTCCTTCACCCGTTGCGCCGCCTGAGTCAACAGATAGCCATCCTCGCCATAGGGCGCACCATCGGTAATCAAAAACACCCAAGGGCGATAGTAAGTAATTCCATTATCCTTGTACTCGCGCTTACGAGATTGCAACAAATCAAGAGCTTTATTAATACCCGCAGCCGTATAGGTGAACCCCTGAGCTGTCAAAGTTGGTGCTTGAAAATGTTCAGCCGTGGCAAACTCATGCTCCACGCGCACCGTCGAATCAAAAGCAACGATCGCCACTTCCACTCGTTTACTCGCCAAATTGTCCTGCAACAGATCATCCCGAAAAGTTTGCAACCCTGTATTCAAAGCGGCAATCTTTTCCCCACCCATTGAACCAGAAGTGTCTAAAAGCAACACACAAGGGCAACGCGGCTCTGGATTTTCCGCAAACTCAATCGCATCAAGAGTCATAGCAATAAAATAAACCTAAAGTACTCACAATTAAAGCATATCTATAGCAATCCTAAGTCATTTGTGGCTTCGGCTTCGCTCAGCCAGCGTTGACTGATAGCTGAGCGAAGCCGAAGCCTCTCTCAACTCATTTCGGATTGCTATGGTTTCTGATTATGGAGTTTTGTTTTGATAACTCTAGCCAGAGTAAACATTACGGAAAAACATATTTTGCTACAACGAGCCTATATCTGCCACTTTGGGGATTAGCGATCGGCTGAAATTTATAATCTTTAACTGTTTCTCTAACAATATCAACTAATTCTGAATCAACTGTTTTTTTAAATTCCAAATATTTCTTTGTCACTTTGCCATCGGGAGCCACAAGCCAAGCATAAGTGACCGTACCACCCTTACCTGCAACATTGTTGCTCTTAGGCGGAATCCACTCTATGCCTTTTTCCCTTGTATCCGCATTAATCGTCACACCTTTAGCAGCAATGCGTGTCCTATCTATTTGTCCTTTTGACAAAATATCGGGATCCGTAAACATAGAAGTGGTCAAGTCAGTTGACACCATTTCGTCTTGACCTGTGGTTGCCAGATTAATGCCAATTACTGTTTTTTTAGCAGGTTTTCCAGCCTCATCTTTTATTCCATTACCTTGGAGCTCAGGCTTAAGATTATTGCTAGGAGACTTATTAGCAATTGTGCTGTCAATCTTTTCAGAATCTCTGGTACGAGGTGTTTGGTTAGGCTGCGCTTTAGATAAAGGAGCCTCTGGTTTACTCACATCTGCGGGAAGAGTGTTTTGGAAATTGTCGAAAGAGAAAGAACTATTATTGCTTAGAGGAAAATTATCAACGCGATCAAATATATCTAAATCTAGGGAGCGCGAAGATGTATTAATTGGATTATCTAGTTTATTTGCAGTATTTGCAGGTTTAATGAATAAATTATCCAACAACGATTTATTCTGTTTAGGAATCGCCGCCAATTTTTGGGAAGTTTTTGGAGGCAGATTTAGGGTTGGCACTATAACTTCACTAGGTTCTTCAGTCTTTTTAAGCGGATTTGGCGTGAGTAACATAAACCCAGTATGAATGCCAAGGGAACCGATTGCTAATATCCAAAATGGATATTTAGTAACAAAGTCACCCACCTTACCAGCAAATTGACGCACTGATTGCTTATTTAAGGCTTTGCTAAAAACTTGACCAGCAGACAACATAGTTTGCTTCGCTTTACTTACAATTAGTAGGCTTTTGGATTTGGTCGGCAACATTGTTTTTTTAGTAAGTTTAAATTTTATTTTACAATTTGCTAATTATGAAGATCGGGAGGTGGCGATCGCCACACGACTACCTGCAATGCCTCTTAGTTCAGCAAGACGGTTAATTACGATTTGATAAGAGACATTTGTATTATCAGCACTGAGGACTACTACCCCCCGCGAAGACGCTGCTAAAAATTTACGAATATCTTGTTCTAACTGTTGAGGAGAGAGCGATTTACCATCTGAAAGCATTTGACCAGTGGGATTAAGGGTAATCACGAAAATATCTTCAGGTTTGAGATCGGATAGATTAGGATCACTACTATTATTACGATCGCTGATTGGCAAATCAACACCAATGCGGCTAGGCACAGTTAATGCCGATGAGATCAAGATAAAAAATGCCAAAATCGAAAACACCACATCTAACAAAGCTGTGAGATTAATTTCTGAGTTAGATGATGATTGGTATTTCTTGCGAATTCTCATAAATTAACTGCGCTGAGATCTAATATGACTGATTTATAACTATTACTGTTCCTTAACTTGTGGCGCACACTGTACGCCACAAGTTTTAGATCTTTGAGCCCTAGTCAACTATAGGCTTGGTGTAATTAACTTCTACTACGGTATGCACATTACCGCGAGGCGTGAAATCACCTTTGACATTGATTCTAAGAGGATCGCCTGCTTTTACAAAATCATCTAGGATCTGATTAACTGCTTCCTCATGAGAAATAGAGCGATCGCGATAGCTATTGATATATAGCTTAATCGCCTTTAGTTCCACCAGTAATAGGTTTGGGGTATAGGTAATATAAATCGTGGCAAAATCTGGATAACCGGAAAAGGGACATTTGCTAGTGTATTCAGGAAGGGTTATTTGAATATTGTAATCTCTGCCAACGCGAGGGTTGGGGAAAGTGGTGAGGGTTACTTCTGCGATCGCTTGTTCGCCGTATTTAACAGTCATGTCTGCTCTGAAGATAAAAAACAAAAAAAATCAAAAAATAAAGCTACGTGAGATTTACTTTAGACTTCTAGCGTAACAAATTTAAACAAAAAAAGAGAAGGATGCACAGCATCCTTCTCTTTTTTAATATCATGAGCAAGCACAAAGCAATTACTCATGATATTGGTTTTAATGTTTTTTGACATCATGGGGCTGAATTACCCCATAACCACCATGATTCCGCTCATATATAACATTGATCTCCCCTGTGTCAGCATTGCGAAAAACATAGAAATCATGATCAATCAACTCCAACCTTTCAAGAGCCTCATCAACCAATAGGGCAGGCATGGCAAAGTATTTGTTGCGAATCACCTGAGTTGGCAACTCAACTACACGATTACCATTTGGCAAGGGTACAGGAGGTTGCTCCACAACGGCAATACTGGTTTTCGCAGCGCCGCGATCGCTTTTGCGCTCCTTGAATTTTCGCAACTTACGAGAAATTTTGTCAGCAACTAGGTCGATACTTGCATACAAATTCTCGCTCTTTTCCTCGGCGCGGATCACAGATCCGTTTGCATACACAGTCACTTCTGCTGCTTGGCTAGAAGCAATGCGAGGATTGCGGGCGACCGATAAATGGACATCCACTTCAGTAGTTAATCCTTGGAAATGGCTGACCGCTTTGTCAATCTTTTGTTCGACATATTCACGGATGGCTTCCGTGACTTCAATATTTTTGCCTTGAATTACAAGTTTCATCTCTATGACCTCGATTCTGAGTTCCAAATCAGTTAACTTAAAATTGATACGCGCAATCTTGTTTTTTATTACCCCACTGCGCCGAATAGCTGATTTGGCTATGAGATCACCATAACACTTTGGTGGTGTCATCAAGCAAGGTTTGATGCACTTCTTAACGTATTAACAACTAATTTTGATGTTTTTACACTCACAATCTTAAAAAATGCCCAAATGTGGGAAAGCATCCCTTTGGGATGCTTTCCCACATTTGGGACATACATTCACGGAGATCTCAATCTGTATGAATAAGATCAAACAAGGTTGCTATTTATCGCTTACGATTGGGACTATGCATCGTCTGTTTTAAGCATGTGAGGTTCGTATGAATTCGGCTGTGGAACTATGGCAACGTTACCAAGACTGGCTGTATTACCATTCAGAGCTAGGGATATACTTGGATATCAGTCGGATTAGGTTTACGTCAGACTTTGTAACAGAGCTTGAGCCTAAGTTTGTTAAAGCTTTTACAGATATGAAAGCTCTGGAATCTGGTGCGATCGCCAATCCTGATGAGCATCGTATGGTGGGGCATTATTGGCTGCGATCGCCAGAACTTGCTCCTACAAAAGAGTTGCGTAATGATATTACGGAAACCCTTGATCGCATTGAAGAATTCACCCAAAAAGTTCATACAGGGAACATTCATCCGCCTACCGCCCCAAAGTTCACCGATATTTTATCCATTGGTATCGGAGGCTCAGCGCTCGGGCCACAATTTGTAGCGCAGGCTCTTGCCCAAGCCGATGTCCCTCTCAAAATTAGCTTTATTGATAATTCCGATCCCGATGGCATTGACTTAGTACTTGATCTCTTAGGCGATCGCCTAAGCACCACCTTAGTACTAGTAATTTCTAAATCTGGCGGTACACCCGAAGCCGCTAATGGTATGAAGGAAGCAGAATTTGCCTTTCAAAAAGCGGGCTTAGACTTTGCCAAACAAGCGATCGCCATTACGGGCGTTGGTAGCGCTTTAGAGAAATATGCGATCGGGAATGGTTGGCTTGATACTTTCCCAATGTATGACTGGATTGGCGGCAGAACCTCAGAACTCTCGGCAGTGGGGCTAGTACCCGCGGCACTGCAAGGCATTAACATTCGCGAAATATTACGGGGTGCTAACTTAATGGATGCCGCTACCCGTGTAGAAAATATTCGCCAAAATCCTGCGGCACTGTTAGCAATGTCATGGTACTTTGCCTGTAACGGCAAAGGCGAAAAAGACATGGTGATTCTACCCTACAAAGATCGCCTTCTTCTGTTTAGCCGCTATTTACAACAGCTAGTCATGGAATCCCTAGGCAAGGAAAAAGATCTTGATGGCAATCTGGTTTATCAAGGTATCGCCGTCTATGGCAATAAAGGATCTACTGATCAGCATGCCTATGTGCAGCAACTACGAGAAGGTGTCCCTAACTTTTTTGCGACTTTTATCGAAGTGCTTCAAGACTCCGCCAAGCCCCACCCTGAAGTTGAGGAAGGTGTAGTTACAGGCGATTATCTACAAGGTTTTCTCCAAGGGACTCGCAGCGCTCTTTATGAAAATGACCGAGACTCAATCACAGTGACGATTCCAGTAGTTTCCGAACTTACAATCGGGGCATTAATCGCTCTGTATGAAAGAGCCGTTAGTTTCTATGCTTCGTTAGTAAATATTAATGCCTACCACCAACCAGGGGTTGAAGCAGGCAAAAAGGCTGGAGCCAAGGTATTAGACTTACAAAAGAAACTTGTTGCAACCTTAAGGACATCTACTGTATCTCTTTCTTTAGAAGAAATTGCTACCCAGATTGATGCTTTAGAAGAAATTGAGTCCTTGTACCATATTGCTCGGCATCTTCATGCAAACTGTAAGCTTCTATTAGAAGGCGATCTCGCAAAGCCCGTTACTCTAAAACTAATGTTGATCGCATAAAGTTAGATTCTGAACATTGATACAAATAATTTGTGGGGGTGCGTCTTAAAAGGACGCACCCCCACAAATTATTTAGGATTGCTATATTGACGGTTATACTTATTATCAATATTTTTATAGAATTTGTTTTTATACTGAACCCGAAAACTACAAAAATCAGAACTTTTATTACAACGTGATGCAAAATGACACTTTGCAATAAAAGTTCTGTGATTACTTCAAAATCATGCTGCTGTAAGTCATAATTTCTTAATTTTTTTAGTTGGCTTGGTCTTTTTAATAAAAGGATCTGCAAGAATATGTTTTTTTAATATATACCGCAGTTATAGAGGTTGAAAGTGAAGAAAATTCTACTTTTCTTTAGTGAACTTAATAATGGCGACCTTGACTGGTTTGTCCAAAAAGGTAAAAAGCAAAATATACACACTGATCGCGTATTAATCCGGGAAGGACAAACAAGTGAAGCCTTATATATTGTTGTCAGTGGGTCGTTTAGTGTCGAGATCGAATCACAGGAGCATAAGGAGCTAGCAAGAATTGGTGAGGGAGAAATTGTTGGTGAAGTTTCTTTCATTGATACTCGTCCTCCCCTTGCCAGTGTAAGAGCGTTAGAAGAGTCCGTTGTACTTTCAATACCAAGAATTCAACTACTCGGTAAGTTACAACAAGACATAGCTTTTTCATCAAGATTTTATCGAGCTATTTGTCTTTGCTTGTCAGATCGCCTGCGCGGTACTGTCAATCGACTTGGATATGGTCATGATGGCGACACAGCAGCAACGCATCTCGAAGAATTTGGACAATTAATGATTAGCAATTTAGAACTAGCTGAAGCAAAGCTCAATTGGTTAATTAAAAATGTTCACGCATCTTAACTCAGAGCTAGAACAAGGAGTTAAATCTTATTGTACTAGTTCTAAATTAAGCCCCCATAGATTTTAGAATTCCCAACCTATAATCAGATTGAGCCAGCTAAGTTTAGACAGTATGAAAAATGATAATACCGAGAATTGATTCAATCACCACTGCAACCACTAAGCCAGTCCAAAATCTGCCTACTGCTCTCTTAAAACCTAATGCATTGTCTTCACGACTAGCAGTAAAAAATAGTGACCAAGCCTGAGTTTCACTTAATCTTGCAAATTGATTAAAGTCTTCACGAAAAGCGATTGGGGTAAACAAATTTTCGCCACTAAAGTCAAATTTGGTTTCCATAGGTTCCTCTTCAAGACATTAACTTGTTTAATATTTGATAGATTCATCTTAATAATTATTTACAATCAAGGCAATCCGCCTCAAGTTCTGTTTGGTAGCTTCGCAATTTAGTCCCCAAGTTACACCCATACTCAACAAAAAGAGAGATGTTGATAAGCAACATCTCTCTTTTTGTTTTTTAAATTTTTGTAGCTCAGCTTTGCTGAAACTTAAAAATTTGACTCTTTATTGTTAATGTAAGTCACTAATTCGGTTCAACACGCATTAAGACTTGACCATACTCAACGGGTTGAGTATTTTCCACCAAAATTTCCACGATTTTGCCGCCAGATTCAGCATCAATCTCATTCATCAGTTTCATGGCTTCAATGATGCAAACGGTGCTGCCCTTCTTGATAGTATCGCCAATTTCAACAAATGCCGCTTCATCGGGTGCTGGTGAACGGTAGAATGTACCGACCATTGGCGATGTGATTTCGATTAGCTTTTTAGCAGGTATCGAGTCAGCGATTGTCGTTGTATGAGTTACAGTGCTGCTAGCAGCAGAATAATCGCTCGTGGCAACAGCAGCAGGATTAGCAGACACAGCTATAGGATGTGACTGCACTACGGTTGGTGCAACTCTATTTTCGCTTTTACGGATACTCAAACGGACATCGCCTGATTCTAGAGTCAGTTCGGTAATATCCGTCTTATTTAGAATCGTGACTAGTTCACGCAATTGATCTAAGCTAAATTCCACCTAATTTTCACGCCCCAAATACGTGTCTTCACGAGTATCAATTTTGATGCGATCGCCAATATTTACAAACAAAGGAACGTTGATCGATGCACCAGTTTCAACTTTAGCGGCTTTGGTGCCCCCAGTAGCAGTATCACCTTTTAAGCCTGGATCGGTTTCGACAACCTCTAATACAACGGTGTTAGGCAATTCTACGTCAATCACCCTTTCACCCCAACGCACAACGTTAACTTCCATGCCTTCTTTGATGTACTTGACCCGACTACCGATTTGGGCAGCGGTCAAATTCGCTTCTTCATAACTCTGCATATCCATAAATACATAGTCATCGCCATCTTTATAGGTATGCTGCATGGAGCTTTTTTCTAGCACAGCTTGAGGAATCATTTCCCCAGCCCTGAAGGTTCTCTCCAAGTTTTTACCTGTCATAGCGCTTTTTAGCGTGGTGCGTACAAAAGCTGAACCTTTGCCAGGCTTTACGTGTAAGAATTCCACTACACGCCAGACTTCGCCATCGAGTTCAATTGTTACGCCGGGTCGAAAATCGTTACTAGAGATCATTGCAGATTGAGTAATAGCCGAAGACTATTTTAGCCTGGCGATGTAACGTTTGTGACAAAAAATATAAAAACCCAAAAGAGAGGCGTGGTGCTTTGCTTCAGTCCTCTCTTTTGGGGCATCGCTACAAAGTGATCATTCCTACTTTTTTAGTAATTGCTATAGAATTGAGTTTTTAAAGGAGTGATTGCCTCATGTCAGTGACAAAGCAGTTTGGTAGTTTTGACGAGCTATTAGAGAGTTCGGCGTTGCCTGTTCTTGTAGATTTTTATGCGCCCTGGTGTGGTCCCTGCCAACTAATGACAGGAATTCTTGACAAGGTAAGTGAAACTATGAAAGATAAAGTTCAGATTGTGAAGATTAATACTGATAACTATCCCGATCTCGCTTCTCAATATAAGGTCTATGCTTTACCAACTTTAGTTTTATTTAAAGATGGAGCACCCGTTGATCGCGTTGAGGGAGTAATTCAAGCCGATCAACTATGCGATCGCTTAGCGGTTCATGCCTAGGATTGAAGGGCGGCTTTGCCGCCCAATCAATAACTTGTTTACTTGTGAAACTTGTTGACACTCCTCAGCCTGAAGGCATAATGAAAAACTAGAAAATGTGGCTAAAGCTGATCAAATTGTCGATAAAGTTAAGGCGATTATTGAAAAGCATCGAAAAATTGACAGCCTGTTGAACCTTAGCCTTACAGTTGCCTACAATTTTCATAAGGATGAATTACCAACAATTAGTAATTTTTTGTTGGCACACCATAAACCATCGACAGTAAAAACGGTGGATGATGCACAGGCTCCACCAATTCAAAATGCGAAAAATGCAATAGTTCGCGCTTATTTCACACAAATACTTAGTCATGAACGGGAGCAATCACAAATTAGGATCAATACCTAACTCTCGCAATTTCGCAGCTAGGAATTCGGCACGCTGGTACTCCCGTTCGGCACGTTGGCTTTCTCGTTCGGCGCGTTGACTTTCTTGTTCGGCTTTTTCAGAACTCCATAGGAGTAAATTACCATCTCGATCCCACCACCTTAGCCAGCTTGTGGTAGTGAGCATCCTCGCGCCTTGCCATACACCAAGGAATAGCTTTAGCTCTGCAATCCAGACTCGACCATGCTCGTCCTTAGACTGAACTACATAGCCCCCATCTTGCAAAACTCTAACTTCTAGGTTTTGTTCATAGGGATCGTAGGTGATATAGACAGGGACTTGCAAAATCTTTTCGTAGAAATAGAGCTTGCCGTAGGGTGGTGTCGATCGTACAGAAAATTCGCCACCATCGGTATCCGATAGAAATTCTATGACAATACTAACAATGCTACCTTCACGATGAGGCGTGTAGCTGCGGCGAATTACACCCTCATCAGTGGGATAGACATGGGACACATATAGCCAATCGGGAGCTTTGACCACGATTTGTTTATTGACTGTGGCAACAAGCCCAAAATTGGAAACTACCAAAGCATTTGCAGGAATTAGATTAGCTGTGGCTAACGCATCGGTAAGGGCGGCGGCTAATAATGGTTGTTGTTCGTTTTCCACAGGATCGTCTGGTAAAACATAGTTGGGGGGTAATGGTTCCCAAGTGACTTGGGGCTTAGTAGCAATCTGGATGACCATAACTTGACCTTTAGAGATAGAGATTGATTAGGCAAGACAATCAGCAAGTTCGGAAAGTAGCTGTTCGCGATGTAAATTGCGTCCAATGATCACCAGCTGATTATTTAAAGATTTGCCGCGATCATCATTTTTGAGTTCATAGCGTTTGCCACTAAGTTGAAAAACATAGCGGTTATCCATATTAGCGAAATGCAAAATGCCTTTGGCTCGGAAAACGTCTATTGGTAATTGCTTGTCTAAAAAGTTTTGAAACTTATCGAGATCAAAGGCGCGATCGCTTTGAAATGAAATCGAAATAAAACCATCATTTTCTAAATGGTCGGAATGGTGATGATGTTCGTGAGTACATTCGGGATCATGGCAATCTTCATGGTGATGCTCGTGATTATGGTGGTCATGATGATCATGTTGGTCAGATTTTTCAGAAGCAGCGATCGCTGATTGGTCAATCTTCACATCCAGAATTAATGGCAATGGGACAATTCCCAAATGTGATCGCAAAATTCTCGCCCTAGTTTTAGTTTGATTAATAAAAGCCTCTAGTTCTTGAAGTTTCTCCTCAGTCACAAGATCCGTCTTGTTGAGAATAATAATGTCGCCATACATAATTTGGGCATAGGCAGCGTCACTATTAAAATGCTCGGACGTAAAAGCTTCGGAATCAACTACAGTCAAAATCGAATCTAGTCTGGTTAAGTGTTGTAGCTCCGTCCCCAAAAAAGTCAAAGCGATCGGTAAGGGATCAGCAACACCAGTAGTCTCAACGATCATGTAATCAATGCGATCGCCTCGTTCGAGAACATTGTAAACAGCGTCAACCAAGCCATCATTAATTGTGCAGCAGATGCAACCGTTGCTTAGTTCCATCATATTTTCATCAACGGAAACCAATAACTGGCTGTCAATATTGATATCGCCAAATTCATTAACCAAAACCGCAACTTTCAAGTCCTGCTGATTTTGTAAAATATGATTGAGCAAGGTGGTCTTACCACTACCTAAAAAACCTGTGATGATGGTTACTGGCATCCCTCGTTTTGGTAGGTCTATGTCCACAATGTCTTGTGTCAGTGCTTCTGTAAGATTTTGATCGGAAGTGAGCATGGTCTTTATGCAAGAATAACTTTAGCTTTCATCTTAACAGTCACGATCGCGTTCTGTAGATCCACATGCCAGTTCCTGAACCTTGTTTTGTTTTTAGTATTGACGATATCCTGTCCGCTTTAGAAGTGCGTCTCGAAGTAGAAGATGTGATCCACAAATCACCACTCACTCAGGCTTTAGAAAAATGTTTGTTGTTCTCTCAAGCTAATAACTTATTCGATCTACAGAAATTGGTTGAACAAGAATTAAATGGTTATAGTGGAAATCCACCTAGCGATCGCATTGTTAAACTCAATTATTTTGATAATGGTGGACAAATAATTAATGGGTTAGATCAATACAGGGTATATCCTTTAACTATCGGAGTTCGTAAGCTAGAAATTCATCTAAAAAATGGTTTAACCTTAATGTTACCAAAGCAAATTTTGAATTTTTTGTCAGATGTAGCTGGACGTGAAGTAGAAGCTGCGCATGTATCACCACCAGAGATTAATCGTCTTTTAGACAATATTCGAGATTTGGTATCTCGCAAAATTAATACATAGAAAAGATTGTTTCTCCGCCTTCGGCGGAGAAACAATCTTTTCTAAACCCATCTTGAATATAAGACTGCAAGGAGGCGATCGCATCTTGATGGACAATATTTTTAGATAAAAACACGAGACGATCACGAAACAAATGTACTTCTAAATTAACTGGTTGATCTGCACTTTCATCGCTATATTTCATCGTATTTTCCAACAATTCATTTGCAATAAAACTTACGGCAGCCGCTATTTTAGCCTGTCTACTGAGATTAGCACTTGTATCGCCAGAAAATAAATTCCTAACATAATCCCCAAGAAAATCTGCTGAAAGTCTATTTGTCTTCCAACGCAGTTTAATTGGTAATGAAGAAGGTGAAAATCCTAAAACTAAAAATTCACTTCTATCTGAAAAGTTTTCTGTAAATTCCCCAAAAATTTGCGCCATGTTAACGCCATGTTTTATGTTGATTATTGGTTGAATTGATCAGGAATTTGCAAAAATGTGTGAACTTATTACGAATCTATGATTCTTTTACTATGTTTAGGAACAGTACGCAACCTACCATAAAGCGCTACTATAATACGGGATTACTTTTTGTGGGAAATTTTAAGTCATGATATCCGTTTCCGCTCGATTTGAAGAACTGCGAGCTAGAGGGCAAGCTGCTCTAATTCCTTTCATTACGGCTGGTGATCCAAACTTGGAGGCAACAGCAAAAGCTTTGCGGGTCTTAGATCAAAACGGTGCGGATCTAATCGAATTAGGTGTACCTTATTCTGACCCATTAGCGGATGGTCCCGTCATTCAGGCGGCGGCGACAAGAGCTTTGCAAAATGGAACCACATTAGAAAAAGTATTAGATATTGTCCGTGAAGTTGCGCCCGAACTGCGATCGCCAATTATCCTCTTTACCTACTACAACCCAATTTTAAATATTGGCGTAGAAACCTTTCTCCAAAGAATTTATGACGCAGGGGCGCGCGGTCTAGTAGTACCAGATTTACCCCTCGAAGAATCTCATGTATTGTTAGAGCCTGCGGCAAAAGCGGGAATCGAAGTAATTTTGCTAATTGCGCCTACAACTCCACCTGAGAGATTTACAGCGATCGCTGAGAAATCGCAAGGCTTTATCTATGTAGTCAGTGCCACAGGCGTAACGGGTGTGCGTACCGAAGTCGCTAAGGATGTAAAGACCATGATTGAGCAACTGAGGGTGATCACCGATAAGCCGATTGCTGTTGGTTTTGGAATCTCGCAGCCAGAGCATGCCAAACAGGTGATCGACTGGAATGCAGATGGGGCGATCATTGGTAGTGCGATGGTCAAGAAATTAGCCGAGCCAGACGGTGGTGTACATGCGATCGCTGAGCTTTGTAAGACCCTCAAGCAAGCTATTCGTAGGGATTAGAAATTAGGATTTAAGGTTTAGGATTTAAGGTTTAGGATTTAACAACTAAGGCTCATGAATATTTTGATTGGTTTAGGTATCGCGATCGCTGTTTTGGTTGGTGTAGTTTTGCTTTTGTGGTTGCTGTTTGAGTGGCAATACAAAACGCGACAGGGCAATTTACTAGAATTTGATAATGGGGCTTGGCAATTTCTTACCTATGAACCAGAGCACTATAGTTTGGAATTAATTCTTACTGCGACAAATAAAACTCGCAATCTTGATGTTTTCTTAGTTGAAGTCAATCCTGATCTATCACTGTTATCTAACGATAGTCTGGATGGTATTCATAGCCAAATTCAGTTGCGATCGCGCCATCCTAATGTAGCTAGTCGCCATGATAACTATTGGGAATCCTATATCCTCCCCCCCAATCACAGTACAGGGCTAGAAATCCAAATTGATATTAGGGGCCAAAAGCTCGAAGAGATGAAAACTGCATGGGTGCGAGTTCATTACACACTCTACGGACCAGCAGGACGTGAAGAAAAGGTCAAGCATTGCATTGTTCCTTTACAGTTTCCTGATGCTACTCAAAGAGAACGTTGGCGACCTACACCAGATGCTGATGTGTTGCCGATTCGTACTCATATTCTTTCCGCAGGAGATAATCCTGTCGATGTGCTAAATCGCTATGTAATGAGCCATGCCCAAGCTGGAGATATAGTCACGATCGCCGAAACACCGATCGCGATTATGCAGGGTAATTTTTATCATCCCAGTGATATTCAACCCAAATGGTTAGCCAAACGCCTCTGCTATTACTTTAAAAGTACTTCTAGTCTTGCTACAGCTTGTGGTCTGCAATCCTTAATTAATGAGTCAGGCGCATTGCGTGTTGCCTTTGCTTTTATTATCGGCTCCTTTGCTAAAATCCTTGGAATCTCAGGCGTTTTTTACATGTTGGCAGGTGAACAAGCAAGGTTAATCGATGATGTCACTGGTACTTTGCCCCCCTATGATCAATTTATTGTGTTAGGCCCCAAAAATCCTCAAGCAGTTGTGGATGAAATCAAAGCAGGGACAGGACTCGAAGCAGCGATCGTAGATGTTAACGATTTAAGGCGGGTAAAGGTTTTAGCTGCTACCTCTGGAGCGTCTGAGATACTACTCAATCAAGCTCTCATAATGAATCCTGCTGGTAATGCCGCCGAACAAACCCCAATTGTCTTGATACGCCCAAATAGCGATAGATAAATAGAGAGCCAGCACCTTGTGCTGGCTCTCTATTTATCTATAAGCAGATAACAGAAATCTATGTGATATACCACTCCATTTAGAAAACAGTTATTCTAGGTTAATAAGATAATTGCAGGCATAGACCCATTTTAAACACACTAAATACGCACAACTGAATAAATTCAGCGATCTGCTTATATCCCCACCTGAAAGACGTTGACTTTACGCATCACTACCGTAAAAGCTGTGATCAAAAATTCGTGAGATCCTTTAATTAATTTAATCCGCAATTAAAACTTTTATTTTTTCCTGCCCAATAAATACTATGCGCCCTATTGAATTAATTGTCGAAGGATTTACTAGTTTTCGTACTCGTCAAGTTTTAGATTTTTCCAGCCTTGATTTATTCGCCATTACGGGCGCAACTGGTGCGGGTAAAACCTCACTCCTAGATGCAATCACCTTTGCTCTCTATGACAAGGTTGCCCAAAAGCCAAACTCGTCGAGGGAGCTAGTCAGCCAAGGCGCAACCCAATTAAAAGTAGAATTTCGCTTTGAAATGCGTCAGGTTGAGTATAGGGTAGTGCGAACTTGGCGTAGTCGGGGCAAAACCGATGAGAAAAAATTTCTCTTCGATCAGTTTGTTGATGGCGAATGGGAAAGACGCGATCGCAATCAGAAGGTAGAAGAAATCATTGGCATGGATTTCGAGACTTTCACTCGTGTGATCATTTTACCTCAGGGACAGTTTGATGAGTTTCTCAAAGGTGAAGCAGCTAAGCGGCGGGAGATTTTGCGACAATTGGCAGGGTTCCAGATTTTTGAACAAATGCGAAAAGAAGCAAGCGATCGCACCAGTCGTTTAAAAGCAGAACGGGAAGGCTTAACCAAGGTTCTCGAAGGTATACAAGCGCCAACCTTTGAAGATATTTGTAGCAGACAAGTAGAAGTTGAGCATCTAGAAGTTACCATTCCTGAATTAGATCTAAAAGCTAAACAAAGCCGTAAATTAATCGAAACAGAAGAAAGATTATTTACTCAAATTCAACAATATCAGCAACTTTCGCTAAAACTGGAAGATTTGCAAAAGAACTATTCTCAAATCGAATCTTTAGAAAACAAGCTTCACAAAGCCCAATTAGCGAGTTCGGTTGTGGGTGCTTGGTCAATATTACAAACTACTCGTAAGCGGGTGGAAACTACGAACGCAAATCTCGCAACTGTTAATCAACAATTAGAGTCTTCTAAACTAGAACTAATCAAGCAACAACAAGCCTTTGAGCAATTTCGCCTCGCTCAAATTGAAGCCCAAAGTCAAATTGAAATTAAAGAACGTAATCTCACTCTAGCGGAATCTCTGCATACGCAAAATCAACAAGCACAAGAAGAACTAGACCGAGCTAGTCAAAATACTCTAGCGCGATCGCAAGCCCTTACAAAAGCTGCTAAAGCCGCTATACAAGTTGAGTTAGAGTTAGAAATTATTACTCAAGATTTGCAAAACATTGAAGCGGCGATCGCTAATACTCCTAGAGATACATCTCGTCTCGAAAAGTTGCGTCAAGTTGCTGAACCACTTAGCCAGTGGCAAATTCTGCTAGATAGTCTAGTCAAACAACAACAAAAATCTACGCAACTACAAACCGACATTGAGAAGCTTAACCAACAATTACAAAAGTCCCAACAGGCGATCGTTAAAGCTGAAAGTGAATTTCAAACTGCAAATATTGCTCTAAAGCAGGCGGAATCTTCTAACCTGCAATTCTTACAAAGCAGTCATGTTAACGCTTTGCGTTCACAATTACATAATGGGGATACTTGTCCCGTTTGTAATAATTTCTATGCTCTTGATGAATTGTCAGAGACTAGGGGGGAAATCAAACAAATAGAATTAATTGACACGAAAATTTTATTACATCAAAAAGAGAAGTCTGAGCAACAATTAGCCAAAATCTTGCAGGACAAAGTAAAAATCGAGACTAATTTAGAAACTTCGCAACAGCAATTTCAAGAGCAATTTCAAGAGATTACTGATTTAGAAATGCAGGTTGCACATTTACAAAAGCAAATCGATATAGTCTTACAATCTCCTTGGAAAGTTGAAGAAATCCTTCGCGATCGCCAAGACCTCGAATCTCAAGAATCTGATTATCAGCAGCTAATTTCTAAGCAAAAGGAAATGGCGTTCGCCTGCCAAAATATTGAAAACAAACTTAAGACCTATGAAGAGAACCTACAATTAGCGCAATCTGAATTTCAAACGGTGGAGCGGGAGCAATCGCAACGTGAAGCTCAACTGAAAGATATTTCGCAAAGGTTGCTCGAAATTACCGCAGGTAAAAGCTATGAAGCATTGCGCCAAGAAATCTTACTGGAAAAAGCAGGATTAAGTGATCGTTTGCAAGCCCTAGACAAGATATATCAACAGGCGCGTGAAACCTTTGCTAAACGAGAAGAAGCACTTACGAAAGCGCAAGAAAATCATGATTTAGCGATCGCGGAACGCTCACAACAAGAATTGAATTGGCAAACAGAACTGGACTCGATAAAGCTCACGGAGTCAGAATTTCTCACGGTGCAAACCACGCGATCGCAAATGGAGGCATGGCAACAGCAAATCGATAGTTATCAGCGTCAACACCAAGATTTGACCACTCGTTTGCAAATCTTGGCTGAGGCAATCGGCGATCGCTCTGTCGATGAACAGGTGCTTACTAATCTCCGTCAAGACTTACAACAAATAGAACTGCAATTGCAACAAGCCAGTGAAAATCGGGCTTCTCTAAAAGCATGGCTAGAGCAAGCAGAGCAAAAACGCCAAGAATCACAGGAATTAGAAGAGCAAAAACTCTCTCTACAGACTCAAGAGCAAACCTATCACACCCTCTCTCAAGACCTCAAATCTGATAAATTCCAAGAATATATTCTCGATGGTCTACAACAGGAACTCGCTAACCGAGCTTCTGTTCTTCTTCAGCAACTATCGGACAATCGCTATATCCTCCAAATTGAAAGCGGTGACTATTGGGTTTCCGACAATTGGAATGGAGGGGAAAAGCGGCGTGTTCGCACCCTCTCAGGTGGAGAAACCTTTGCCGCATCCCTTTCGATGGCTTTGGCATTATCAGAAAGATTATCGATGGGGGTTGAACTTGGTAGTCTCTTTTTAGATGAAGGTTTCGGCACATTGGACAGTGAAACTCTCGAAAGCGTGACCCAGATTCTAGAATCCTTACGCCAACAAAATCGCCTGATTGGTGTGATTACCCATATTCAATCTCTCGCCGATCGCCTACCCACACAAATCCATGTCCGTAAATCTCCCAATGGTTCAGAACTGGTACAAAAGTAAAAAATAGTAAGTTGCGGTGCAACGGTCTAGTTGATCCGCCGTAGTCAAGTGTTGGCTTTTACAGATCGCTTTTGATAAAGTCAGCTCCAACGCAATGTTAGGCTGCGGATTGATTAGCAACACTCGTGTTCGTCCTTTCCGTTTTAGGCTACCAAGTTTGGAGATTGTGGCGCAAATGCTCAAACCCTACAACGCGGATAATCTTTTGGGATCTCAACAATCGTGAGACCCCATAGAAACCAATCAACTATGCACCTTCGCGCAATTTATCCAAAATCGAACGATCTTCTAAAGTGGAAGTATCGCTAGTGATTTCTTGACCAGCGGCAAGCGATCGCAATAAACGCCGCATAATCTTACCCGACCGCGTTTTTGGCAAAGCTTCAGCAAAGCGAATCTCACTCGGACGAGCGATCGCGCCAATCTCAGCAACAACGTGTTTTTTCAGTTCCTTAGCAAGTTCATCACTAGGTTGGCGATCGCCTTCCAGAATCACAAAGGCAAAGATATCCTCACCCTTAAGCTCATCAGGTTTGCCGACTACCGCCGCCTCCGCCACCGCAGGATGGGAAACTAGCGCCGACTCAATTTCCATCGTTCCCAAACGGTGTCCTGCCACGTTAATCACATCATCAACGCGACCCATCACCCAATAATAACCATCCGCATCTTTCCTCGCGCCATCTCCAGCGAAATAGACATAGTTACCATCTTTGGGTGGAATATGTTCCCAATAGCTCTTACGGAAGCGATCGGGATCGCCATAGACAGTACGCATCATTCCTGGCCAAGGATGACGCACAATCAGATAGCCGCCATCATTCGGATTTGCAGAATTACCATCTAGATCGACAATATCGGGAATAATCCCTGGAAATGGAAGTGTTGCTGAACCTGGTTTTGTCGGAATCGCCCCTGGAAGAGAGGTAATCATAATTCCACCCGTTTCCGTTTGCCACCAGGTATCGACAATCGGACAACGACTGCCACCTATGACGCGGTGATACCACATCCAAGCTTCAGGATTAATTGGTTCGCCCACAGTTCCTAATAGTCTTAGGGAAGTTAAGTCGCGAGTATTGGGATGATGTTCACCCATTTTGATAAAGGAACGAATCGCCGTGGGAGCGGTGTAGAAAACACTCACCTGATACTTCTCAATCACATCCCAAAAACAACCAAGATTAGAAGCTCGCGGCGCTCCTTCATACATTAAAGTGGTCGCACCGTTAGAAAGAGGGCCATAAACAATGTAGCTATGTCCCGTAATCCAACCCACATCAGCCGTACACCAATAGACATCTGTATCTTTGAGATCGAAAATCCATTTAGTCGTAATATGACTATAAAGGTTATAACCTGCGGTAGTATGCACAACTCCCTTCGGTTTGCCCGTACTGCCAGAGGTATAGAGAACGAATAACAAATCTTCGCTTTCCATCGGTTCCGCTTCGCACTTAGCCGAAACCCCCTGTTGCAAATCATGCCACCAATGATCACGCCCTGCACTCATGTGGATTTGCTGCCCTGTACGCCTGACTACTAATACATCAGTAATAGAAGGAACGGCTCCATGATCTAACGCCTTATCCACTTGCTCCTTCAATGGCACGATCACATCTTTACGCCAACCACCATCAGCCGTGATCACCAATTTTGCTTCAGAATCTACCAGCCGATCGCGCAGCGCTTCCGCACTAAATCCACTAAATACCACGCCATGCACCGCCCCAATTCTGGCACAGGCAAGCATAGCGATCGCAGCTTCGGGAATCATTGGCATATAAATGCCAACGCGATCGCCCTTTTGGATTCCCAATTGCTTGAGCGCATTGGCAAATTGTGAAACTTCACGATGTAATTGAGCATAGGTGAGGGTACGCGAATCACCATTTTCCCCTTCCCAAATTAGCGCCGCTTTGTTTTTGCGCCAAGTGGTCAAGTGGCGATCGAGACAGTTATAGGAAATGTTGATTTTGCCACCATCAAACCATTTCACCGAGGGCGGTTGCCAATCGAGAGTGGTATGCCATTTCTCAAACCAATGTAATTCTTTATCGGCAAGATCAGCCCAAAACGCAACAGGATCGGCTTTAGCGCGATCGTAAATTTGGTGATATTCGTCTAGGCTTTTAATATGGGCAGCTTGTGAGAACTCCGGTGATGGCTCAAACAAGCGTGTTTCATTTAAAACAGATTCAATTGTAGGTTGAGACATATGTTATAGAGGCATTAATTACAGTTAGACCTAATATGCGTGGCACAAAGTGTCGTGCCCACTAAAAAATGATATTAGGTAATAATTTCTAGGTAAGCAGTGAAGCATAAGTAAACTTAAAACTCAGATTGTTGTAACGCCCGCTAAGCGGGAAGTACAACAATCTGAGTTTGGTTTATAAATATTCTGAGCTACTTATCATGAATCTTTAAAGACTATCCTTATATAGTTATGCCCCTAGTGTAAATTATTCGGAATGTTTAATCGAGAAATAGTAAATTTCCGCAATAATTAGCAATGTCGATGATAATTTCTAGGTTATCTCTAGATATAACGCTTTACCGAGATAAATTTTTGGAAGCGATGCAAAGCATCGCTTCCAAAAATTTATCTCGGTTCTAAAGGGCTGTATAAGTGACCAGATCGCAAAGGTCACTAATAGCCACTATCAGCGACGCAAATACCTCGGCATTTAACACCATTAGTAGCGGTGCGTAAACAATGGTTACAGAGAATTGGCTCTTGTTTCGTTTCACTATTAGGATTATGCTCAGGTTGAGATGAAGTAGTCATTTTTTTTAATACTTGAAAAATATTTTGAGGTTTTTGATATAAAGTGTTCTCTAAAAACAAGCACTTTTGCTTTACAAAGATTTTACAGTAGCACCTCCTCATGATGGGGCAAGACAAGTGACCCGCAAACAAAAAATTACAATATTTTTGGGATTGTTATTGGGCATAGTGATCGCGATCGCCAGTTATTTTCTCTATTGTCCTAGCCCCAATGTGAGTTTATATCCCCCTATCCCCAATAGCAAAATCCGTACGATTTATTTTATCCAGCATGATTGGCATTCGGGATTAGTATGGGCGCAGGAAGGGGCAGAAAAATTTGGCGCAGAAGGGTGGAAGGATTCTCCCTACGTGGAAGTAGGTTGGGGTGATCGCGATTTTTATTTTGCGGGAAACAAATCCATTTTTTCAATGCTGCGTGCATTTTTTATCCCATCAGATAGCGTCATTCATGTGGTAAGTTTTTCCGAAACCCCTGAAAAATTTTTTCAATTCCCCATCATTAAAATTGAACTTTCAGAACAGGGATTTCAAAATTTATTTACCTATGTAAAACGAACTTTCCAACAAAATGAAGTTGGCGATCGCCTAGGAGCGATCGGCAAAGGGCAGTATGGAGTTAGTAATTTCTATGGGGCTGTACCCAGATATTTTTCCGCCTTTAACTGCAACACATGGGCGGCTGAAGCCTTGCGAAATGCAGGTGTATCTGTTTGTCCTAATCGAGCGATATTTGCCAATAACCTCGCTGCACAACTGCGATAAAAAAAAGGAAGAGAGATGACACTTTTCTTCTCTATACAGCAATAAGCTACTATAGGAAGCTAGGAAACTATTTGAAATTTAAATTACTCAGGCAGACTGGCGTGCAAGCACTAGACCCACAAGAACTATATCCCTTTGAGCTTGACTCGTTTCAGTTACAAGCGATCGTCGCCTTGCAAGCAGGTAAATCGGTCGTTGTTTGTGCGCCCACGGGTTCAGGAAAAACCTTGATCGGCGAATATGCTATTCACGCCGCCTTAGCAGGTGGTCGGCGTGTTTTTTATACCACCCCACTCAAAGCACTTTCTAATCAAAAGTTACGGGATTTTCGGAAACAGTTTGGCGATGATAATGTTGGATTGCTAACGGGTGATACCTCCGTCAATCGTGATGCGCCAATCTTGGTGATGACCACCGAGATTTTTCGGAATATGCTCTACGGTACGCCAATCGGTGAAGTGGGGACTTCACTTACTGATGTGGAGGTCGTGGTACTAGATGAATGTCACTACATGAACGATCGCCAACGCGGAACTGTATGGGAAGAATCAATTGTTTATTGTCCTGCGGAAGTACAGTTAGTGGCGCTCTCGGCAACAGTGGCAAATAGCCAGCAATTGACAGATTGGATTCACAAAGTACATGGCGATACGGAGCTAATCTATTCCGATTTCCGTCCCGTTCCGCTTGAGCATTCTTTCTGTAATAGCAAAGGATTTTTTCCTCTACTCGATAGTTCTAATCAAAAAATCAATCCACGCTTAAAACCCCTCACAAATAAGCCTCCTACAAAAGAAGAACGCCATAAAATTGTTCCCACCATAGGAACTGTAATTTCCCATTTACGACAGCGTGATATGCTCCCTGCCATTTATTTCATCTTCAGCCGTCGCGGTTGTGATAAATCGGTGATAGACTTGGGCAACGTCTCTTTAGTTAGTGCAGCAGAAGCGTTGCGACTAAAGCCACAAATTGATGCCTTTATTGCGGCAAATCCAGAGATTGGTAAGCCTACTCATATTGACGCACTCTATCGCGGTATTGCCGCCCACCATGCAGGAATTTTACCCGCGTGGAAAGGTTTTGTGGAGGAGCTATTTCAACAGGGATTAATTAAGGTTGTATTTGCAACGGAAACTCTGGCGGCAGGGATTAATATGCCAGCGCGAACCACCGTGATTTCGAGTATTTCCAAACGAACTGATCGCGGACATCGGTTACTGAATGCCTCAGAATTCTTGCAAATGGCGGGACGCGCAGGACGACGCGGTATGGACGAGGTTGGCTATGTGGTCACGGTGCAAACTCCCTTTGAAGGGGCAAAGGAAGCTGCGCATCTGGCTACCTCAACCGCCGATCCGCTTGTGAGTCAATTCGCGCCAAGTTATGGCATGGTCATGAATTTGCTGCAAACCCATTCTCTTGATCAAGCTAGAGACTTGGTTGAGCGTAGCTTTGGACAATATCTTGCTGATCTTAATCTTGCGCCACAAATCCAGAATCTCGAATTAGTAATAGAACAAATTGCGAAGTTAGAGAATGATTTGGCGAATGTGGACTTAAAACAATTGGAAGTCTATGACAAACTGCGCGATCGCCTCCGAGAAGAGAAACGTCTTCTTAAAATGTTGGCTCAGCAATCGGAAGAAATGCGTTTAAATGATTTAGCATCCTACGCGCCCTATTTGCTATCAGGTTCACCTCTCACAATTCGCACAAATAAAGGTTTGATCCTTCATACTGTTCTCGCGGTAAAAGTACAAGGCTCTGGACAGTTTCCTTGGTTTGTTTGCCTCGGTCGTGATAATCGTTGGTATACCGTTGGTTACAAAGATATTGTCCAAGTTGGAACAGATTTACTACTCAATGGTGATATCGAATATCCTAGCAAGTTACCTTTACGCCCTGGGCAATCGATAGATGGTGATGAAACTAGCTTTGCGATCGCCCAAACCATTAAGCCATTGCCAGATCCTGAACTTGCCCCTGAAGTCTTGAAGCAACAAGCAAGAGTTGTGGCGATCGAGTCGGAAATGAATCAACATCCTGTCTCAAAAATGAGCGATCGCGGTGCTGTTTTCAAAAAAGTAAATCGTCTTGAGCAGTTGCAACGCCAAATTGATTTTCAGCAAAAAGTGGTCAACGAACGCCGTCAAAGGCATTGGCAAGAATTTATGAGCCTTGTAAATATTTTGCAAGCCTATGACTGTCTTCAAGAAACTCAGCCGGCAGATAAAGGTAAAGTCGTGGCAGCCTTACGCGGGGAAAATGAACTTTGGTTAGCCCTATCTCTGATTTCAGGTGAATTAGATAATCTCGCACCCCATCATCTCGCCACTGTCTGTGCGGCTATCGTTAGTGAAAATAGCCGACCTGACAACTGGATCAAGTTCGGCCTATCACCAACGGTTGAAGATGCCCTCGATGGTTTGCGCGAAGTCCGCCGCCAATTAATGCAAGTCCAACGTCGTCATTTAGTCGATATTCCCGCATGGCTAGATTATGAATTAACGGGCTTAGTGGAGCAGTGGGCGCTAGGCATGGAATGGTTTGAGCTATGCCAAAATACTAATCTTGATGAGGGGGATATTGTCCGTTTAATGCGTCGCACCATTGACCTGCTCTATCAAATTCCCCATGTACCCAATTTGCCAGTCCAAATCTACCAAGCTGCTAGGCAAGCCGCCCAAATGATCGATCGCTTCCCTGTGAATGAGGTAATTTAAAGAGATTGGCGGCGCTTCGCACCGTTAATCTCTTCCGGTTAATGAGCAAAGGTATAGAGTAGAATAAGCCATAGTTTTTAATGATTGCTGCTATGAGTCAAACTGATAATCTCGAGGAGCGCTTTCGTGAGCTGGAGCGAGAAGTAATGGGTAAACAACAGGTAAATAGCCAAACCCATGATCCTAACAAACGCGCTGAGCCAGAGTTTGTCGCCGTTAGTCAAGGGGTTGACGCAGCAAAAACTGGATTTAGCAGCCTGATTACTTGGGTCAATGGTCTTACTGGAGCCGCGAAAGTTGCTGCGATCGTCATGATCGGATTAGTTGCCTTTGCAATTCTGAATTTTGTATTTAAACTTGTGTCTTTTGCCATATCCATCGGTATTATGGCGTTAGTCGGATTTATTCTGTATAAAGTATTCTTTGAGCCAAGTTCAACGAAATAATTTAACAGAGTTGTTACTTTGTAACGATTTGACAATTAATTAAACGTCTATTGGGGTTAATTACTATGACAATCTCTCGTGCATCTCGCCACCCCATTTAGCCTAAACTGCTTTCTATGCCATTGCGGAACGCCCCTTCTGCACTAAATATCCAGATGCACCAACTTGCAAAAGAGCAAGAATGTTTGCAAGAGTTACTTGTGCGCGTATGCGATCGCCTGAAACAAATGTAGCAATCCGAAAAGAGTTGAGACAGGCTTCGGCTTCGCTCAGCCATCAGTATAATGCTGTGAGCGCCGAGATGTCCGAGGCTCAGTTTGTCCATAAAATTAAATCTAAACCTACAGAGCGCATCCAAACTACTCGTGGCAAAACCTACGAAAGCATGACTATTGAATATTAATTTAATTTTTTAGTAGTAATGCTTCGACTCCCTACTAAATAGACTAAAAAGCACCCATTGGCTGCTTTTTAGTGTTTTTTGAACAGCTATAATGCTATGAGTACTATCAAAAAACAAAAAAATCATGGGTAAAAAAGATAAATCAAACGATAAACAGATTTCTAGCTCAATTAATATTGGCATTCCTGAAGATGATCGAGTGGAGATCGCCGATGGATTGTCGCGCCTACTTGCCGACACCTATACGCTCTATCTTAAAACCCATAACTTCCATTGGAACGTGACAGGACCAATGTTTAATACATTGCACCTCATGTTTGAAACTCAATATACCGAACTCGCTTTAGCCGTTGACCTGATCGCGGAACGGATTCGCTCCCTTGGGCTTCCTGCTCCTGCCACCTATTCAACCTACGCTAAGCTCACATCAATTCCTGAAACCGAAGGAGTCCCCAAGGCAGCAGAAATGATCCAGTTGCTAGTCGAAGGTCAAGAAGCAGTAGTTCGCACAGCACGTTCTATTTTCCCGATCGCCGAAAAATCTAACGATGAACCAACGGCGGATCTGTTAACTCAGCGTTTGCAAGTCCATGAAAAAACAGCATGGATGCTCAGAAGTTTACTAGAAGAATAAAATCTAAAACCCGTTTTAACGGGTTTTAGATTTTATTCTTCTAGTAACTTAGTCAGTTTCAACTGACTTTAGGTTCGTAGCCCAGAACTTTAGCTCTTGGAGAGGGGCTAGAGGTGAGGGCGAGATAAAACTCAAATTACGATAGGATAAGCTCTTAGAAAGTAAGTAAATACATCCATCGAAGTTGAATAATTCCCTTTTTCTAACAAGTTTCCCAATACTCTTTTTGCTATTACAAGTCCCCTCAACCCTTGTACTACTCAAACGTCTTAGTACTGCCCGCGATCGCGCTGCCCCTTTATCACCCCTAGAGCCACCCGCCGAAGCTGCCGCTAAGCAAGATCCTAAAGTTTCGATTGTAATTCCCACCCTCAATGAAATTGATCGCTTACCAACTTGTTTAAAAGGTTTGCGCGATCAGGCTGCTAAGGAAATCATTGTGGTAGATAGCCGATCGCAGGATGGCACACCTGAATATGTGCAGAAATTGCAACAGGATTTCCCGATTCCCTTAAGGCTAATAACTGATGATCCATTACCCGAAGGTTGGGTAGGTCGTCCTTGGGCATTACACACAGGATTTCTCAATAGCGATCCTAGCAGTGAATGGATATTGGGCATTGATGCCGATACATTGCCTCAAAAAGGACTCGTGGCAAGTTTTATCGAAAAAGCCACTGCTGATAATTTTGATATTGTGTCACTTTCCCCCAAATTTATTCTCAAAACCGCAGGTGAACAATGGCTGCAACCTGCATTATTAATTACGCTTATTTTTCGATTTGGGGCAACAGGCGATCGCACCCAATTTACAGAAGATCGGGTCATGGCAAATGGTCAATGCTTCTTGTCAAAACGTGCCAAGCTGGTCGAATTAAATGGCTATGAACTGGCTAAGTCTTCTTTCTGCGATGATGTTACCCTCGCGAGAGCCGCCGCCCAGAGTGGTGCAAATGTAGGCTTTCTGGATGGAGCCGCCCTAATGCATGTGCGGATGTATACATCCATGCAGGAAACATGGCGCGAATGGGGGCGATCGCTCGATCTCAAAGATGCTTCGACACTAAAGCAAACCTTTGCTGATTGTTTATTACTTACCGCCGTTCAGGGTTTACCTATCCCTTTACTAATATTGCTTTCACTCTGGCAACCAGCAGCATCACTATTGATGAATACCCTATTCTGGTTAAATGCCTTTTTAGTATTCATCCGATGCTTCCTTGTACTGGGGATTCGTGCTAGTTATACCGAAGTTGGCTTTTGGTTTTGGCTATCCCCCCTTGCCGATCCCTTTGCGGTAATTCGTATCTGGATATCGGCTCTCACTAAACCCAAAAGTTGGCGCGGGCGCACTTACAGCTAAAAAAAAAGATAGCGCTCGGCGCTATCTTTTCTTAGAAATAGACAACACGACTATCAAAGCCTTGGCGACGAATAGTTAGGTTGAGTGTCTCGGCGCTATTGCGATCAGGAAAACCTTGAACTTCAATATATGTTCCGCGATAGGACGATCGCATTTGAGCATTAGGCGCGATCGCCTGCACTCTTTGTAATTCTGAAGTTAAACCCATAGGGATAATTACAAAATAGTGTAGTTGTGCAGGATCAGTTGTAGGCTGGTTGTAGACAGGTTGGTTAGAGATCGCAGGGATCGGCTGTGAAGCCGTTTGAATGGGTATGGGCTGATTTTGTTGGGGGATAGATTGAGGCGATCGCACAATTTCAATCGAATTATTCTGAGGATTTTGAGAATTTGGGAATCCTGAGTTTGGGACACCTGGTAAAGCGTCATTCTTTACGGTTGAATCAGGAATTGCATCAACAGGAACTGGTGCGGCAGTATTTGGTAAAGGGGTAGAACTAGAAGTCGCGGGAATTGTGTTAGGTCCAGCTTGAATAGAAGCAAATTTACTTTGCACAGTTCTTATCTGTGGGGCAAGCCCTGCTTGAGTAAACTGGGCTGCACGACGCTGAGCAAGATTCAGGTTATTAAATCTCCCTAATTGTACGACCTGTTCACCTGTATCCAAACGATTCACAAAGGCTTCGGGAGCTAATATTTTCGCCTGTTTGACATTTGCCACATTAGGGAGATATACCAAGTACTGAGTAGCGGCTGATGGGGCTACTTGTCCAGAATCATTAGGAAAAGACTGAGCATTGGCAGAATCGCTAAAGTCAATATTGAAGCTATTGGCGCTAATACTCACAAGAGATACTAGACCAATAGCAAAACTATAAAAATGGGTTTGTGTGTGGAGTCTCATATTGCTTACCAGCCGAAGGTAGCGGAAAAATTAAAAATTAAATTGTGGGAAATTGGGCGCGATTGTACCATACTCTACAAGACTCGCATAATCCCTTTTAGAAGGAAAAATCCACTAATCACAGGTAAATACTGTGCGATCGCTTCCTTGATTTTTCGCTAACACTGATGGTGACATTAAACAAGTGTCGCCCACAGAATGTCCATAGCGGTCATTAATAGCTTTTGCAGCTAACTGATTTTGTAACTTTGCATTTTCAGACTCTAATTTCTCAATCTTCTGCTGTAGTCATTTAACGTTAGACAAAAAAGTTTTTCATTGGTAACTTGTTTGGGATTTTCAGTTTTCATCCTTTAATTTTCTAACTATTGGATGTAGCAACTTTAGACTAGCTTTAAAAAATTGCCAAATTATAGATCTGTCGTCATTTAAGCGAGTTGCGGCGATTCGCGCCGCAACTCGCTTGTTGAGGTTTGATTTAACTCCGAAACAATCTAGAATATTGCGTTTCATGATTAGCACTAGCTAAACTAGCTCCCCAACCACACCACTCTAATTGCTCATCCGATCGCTGTAGGGCAAATTGAGAACTCTGTAAAATATCAGTACTTAATCGAAATATGATCTGCTGTCCTGTAGTTTGACCAAAAGGCACTGACCTCACTGCGGCACTGACTAAATTGGATATCCAGCTTTGAATATAGCCGATCGCAGTATTGATAATATCAATTTCGAAGCTTGCGGCTACCAGACCAAAGGCGATCGCATAGTTACACCCCTGACCTACTCCATTATCCTTCGCCGTCGGCAATGCCTGACTTATTGATAGAGAATGTAATAATTGCTGATCATCAAGTTGTCTCCAGAGTTTGAGTAGTGATTGTCCCATTTGCCAACTAGCGAGACGAATCTCTTCAGTTTCTCTTGTTGCCGAAAACCAACTATTCCAATATTTAAGAGCAACTAGATCGTTCTTGAGCATTGCTTGATGGGCGCGGATCGCGATCGCTGCTTCAGTAGTAATAAATCCAAAACTCATTTCTCTTTTTAGCCAATCGCAAAGATCCTCCTCAGTTTGAATAGCTCCTGAACTACATAGATATTCGATTCCTTCGGAATAGCTATAGGCTCCTACAGGTAAAGCGGGACTAGTGATTTGCAACAATCTTAATATTTGTAAGGAATCGGGATTAATGTTCATGATGATGGTAAGCGCCAGTTTCAGGTTGAAAGGGTTGAAGTTCGTGAATCACCTTTAATCCCATTTTGCAGACCATATCCTCTAACACCGAATCGGGAGACAGGCGCAGGTAACTTTCAGTGATCTCTAAAGCAATATGGCGGTTACCCAAATGATAGGCAGCACGAAGAAAATCAAGAGGCTGGTCTGTGGTGACCGTTAAAACTGGTTCTGGTTGTGCGACAACTTTAGCGATCGCCTGTCCATGCTCATCAGCAAGAAAATCTCCTTGCTTAAGTACTGTTCCTCTAGGAAGTTGTAGATTAACTGCTTCCCCTTCCGCAGTCGTAAAATGATGACGGCTACGGGTTCTATCTTCTGCAACCAGGGTTAATGTAAGTAAAGATTCTGAATTAAATAGTTGTTTTGCGTGCGAAGATAAACGTTGTGTCAGAATGAGCATGATTCCTCATCTATACTATGGTAATTAGCGCTAAGCTTTATCATTAAACAGTATAGATTAAAGATAAATCTCTATGTCACCATTTCGTGTTGGAGTTGCGGGTCCTGTTGGGTCTGGGAAAACTGCCCTTGTCGATTCTCTCTGTAAATCCTTGCGATCACATTTTCAAATTGCGGTCGTCACCAATGATATTTATACGCAAGAGGATGCTCAGTTTCTTGTCCGTAGTGAAGCCCTAGAGCGCGATCGCATCGTCGGTGTTGAGACAGGTGGCTGTCCCCATACAGCGATTCGTGAAGATGCCTCCATGAATTTAGCCGCGATCGAACAACTAGAAATTAATTTTACCGATTTAGATTTAATCTTTGTGGAAAGTGGTGGAGACAATCTCGCCTCTACCTTTAGTCCTGAACTTGTGGATTTAACAATTTATGTGATTGATGTTGCTGCGGGTGACAAAATTCCACGCAAAGGTGGACCTGGAATTACCAAATCTGATTTATTAGTAATTAATAAAATTGATCTTGCGCCCTATGTTGGGGCAGATTTAGGGGTAATGGATCGCGATGCTCAAAAAATGCGCGGTGATAAGCCTTTTGTTTTTAGCAATCTTAAAACTCAAGAAGGTTTAACTAAAATCACAGATTTTATTATCAAAAAGATGTAGGTCTAGCTACTTTAAAAGTGCATTAAAAATACATTTTTGTAAACTCAAAAACTGGAGACTATTATCATATAGCTATACAATGAATTGAAACGAGATTGCCTCATTTGTAGTTATGGAAAAACAGCCTCTTTCAGTGTCTGAGCAGATTTCTCCAGAAGATTGGGAAAATACACCAACTAATGTCAAGCATCTTGTAGAGTCACTTGTCGCCAATGTGTCTTTGACGGTTAGCGAAAATTCTCTAATCAAATTTTTGGATTTTCAGGATATTAGCGATCACCTAAATAATGAAGCCAACCGAATTCAATCTGAGGTAGCATTGCCAGAGAGTAAACTCAGGCTACGCAATCTCACCGATGCGATCCCAGGTGCTGTTTATCAATTTCGACTTAGCCCAGAAGGGCAATTCAGTATGCCATTCGTGAGTCAGGGTATTCAAGAATTAGCAGAGATTTCTCCAGAACATTGTATTAACGATATCCAAGTTGTTTGGGAATTAATTTTTCCTGAAGACTGGGAATCTCTACAGCAATCCATTGCTATTTCGGCTCAGACCTTAGAACCTTGGGATTTTGAATTTCGCATTCAAACTGCTAACGAAAAAATTAAGTGGGTTTTAGGAAAGTCTATTCCTCATCAAGAAGAAAGTGGGACAATTATTTGGAATGGAATTCTGACAGATATTAGCGATCGCAAACAAGCCGCAGTCTTGTTAGAAAAAAGTGAGCAGAGATTTCGCAACCTATTTGAGTTCACGCCAACAATCTCGGTCCAAGGTTACAACCATCAACGTCAAGCAATTTACTGGAATGATACAAGTGAAGATCTTTATGGTTATACCAAGGCTGAGGCAATCGGTCAGCAACTTGAAGATCTGATTATTCCTCCAGAGATGCGACAAGGTGTAATTGATGCAATTCAAAATTGGCTTATAAATGGGCAACCTATTCCAGCCGACGAAATGAACTTGATGCGTAAAGACGGTTCTAGAGTAGCAGTTTATTCTAGTCATGTAATGTTGAGGAACACTGAAGGAGAACAGGAACTTTATTGTATAGATATTGATCTGAGCAGACTAAAACAAACTGAAGAAAATCTACGACAAGCTCTTGCGACTAATCAAGCCTTGATTGATGCAATTCCCGATCTCATTTTACGAGTAAGTCGTGATGGTTTCTATTTGGATGCAATTGCCACCGATAAGATTGAATTTGCAGTCCCACCTACACAAATGCTCGGTAAAAATATATTAGATTTGCTTGATCCAGAAATTGCTCAACAGCGTATGTATTATGTCAAGCAAGCATTTCAAACTGGGGAAATTCAACTTCATGAATACCAAATTTTACTCAATGGCGAAATTCATTATGAGGAGGCTCGGATTGCTGTCAGTGGCGACAATGAAGCCATGCTCCTGATTCGCGATATTAGCGGTCACAAACAATTAGAACAGGAGCTAACCTACAGCCGCGATCTAAGAGAACTACTTTTTAATGAATCTACCGATGCTCTGTTCTTAATCGATAGTAGTACTTCGCTCATATTTGATTGTAATCAGAAAGCGATCGAACTATTTGAGGTAGAACACAAAAATCAAATAATTAACATCGTGGGTAATACTCTTCACAAGCGCAAGCTCACCGCAAAGGAACTCGCTTGGGTTGATCAAGAAATTAATGAAAAGGGTTTTTGTCAATTAGAGGTGGAATATGTCACTTTCAAAGGAGGTGAATTTTGGGGAGATCTTTTGCTGAAGAGAATTAATTTTGGAGAACGACATTTTAGTCTGGCTCGGATAGCGGATATTACCATTCGCAAACACGCTGAAATAGAACTAATTAAAGCCAAAGCAGCAGCAGAAGAAGCTACTAAAGTCAAAAGTGCATTTTTAGCAAATATGAGTCATGAAATTCGTACACCCATGAATGGGGTGTTAGGAATGGCACAACTTCTGGAAACTACAGAGCTAGATCAAGAACAAGCAGATTTTGTGAAAACGATTAAAGATAGTGGAGATGCGCTTTTAAATATAATTAATGATATTCTCGACTTGTCGAAAATTGAAGCGGGAATGTTAGCTATAGAAGAATGTGAATTTAACTTAGAAGATCTACTCAGAGGGGTTTGTCAACTTTTAAATAGTCAAGCGATCGCTAAGCAAATTAACCTCCAATATGTGATCGCCCCTAATGTTCCGACTATGGTTTATAGCGATCATCATCGTCTGCGTCAAATTTTGTTAAATCTAATTGGTAACGCGATTAAATTTACTCAAATTGGGGGGGTAACAGTTTTCGTAACTTCATCAATTGTTCTAACAAATATCCCATCAAGCAACAAATATATACTCAAGTTTGCGATTGCGGATACAGGTATTGGCATTCAAAGTGATCGGATCGACCAATTATTTCAACCATTTACTCAAGCCGATATCTCCATTAACCGCAAATATGGCGGTACAGGATTGGGTTTAGCAATTAGTAAACGTCTTGTCGAATTGTTGGGTGGCACGATTTGGGTAGAAAGTTTTGATCGAACCGGTGGTAAGCCAAGCCTAGATTGGAAGTTGGCATCTCCTACTAAAGGGTCAATCCAAGGTTCAGTATTCCATTTTACAATCGCTGTCTCAACTTCTGAAACCGAGAAAGAGGTCATTAGTCAGCAAACATCTGCAACCGCAACCATTGATCTCGCCCCCCAATTAGCCAAAAAATTTCCTTTGCGAATTTTATTGGTAGAAGATCATCCGTTTAATCAACTAATTACCACTAAATTCCTTAAAAAATTAGGGTGTCAAATAGATTCAGCAAGAAATGGCTTGGAAGCTTTACAAGCCATTCAAACTCAGACCTATGACTTAATTCTCATGGATATCCAAATGCCTGAAATGGATGGATTAACGGCAACAAAATTAATTCGGCAAAGCCCTGAAAATTCTCATCTACAGATCATCGCCATGACCGCCAATGCCATGCCCGAAGAACGGCAAGCTTGTTTTGATGCAGGGATGAATGATTACATTAGTAAACCCATTAAAATGCAAGATATTATTAATGTAGTTTTAAACCTAAAATAATCCGTATTTCCTTGCCAGTGAATAAATGGCGGTACGAAATTGAGCCATACACCGCCATTTAAATATAACCCCTACTCTTTAGTAACTAATACTCTAACCAGATAGAATCGCCACAGCAAATCATGCCTGTTTGTAGTACTGACATCCGAATTCCTGCGATCGTTTTGTTTTGTTTTGTTGTCGTCCGCAAAATATTTAAGTCATTGGGAAGATCGCACTGCGCCAAGGTTGTCACCACGCAACGAGGACAAGCAGTATCAATACTCAAGCAAACGCGATCGCCAATTAGCAATTTACCACCGACCCAATCATCTTCTACAAATGCAGGTTCTGAAGATATTGGCTTGATCAAAATATTGGGGCGAAATCGACAAGGATTGAATTGCCCTGCAGGGTAAAGTGTTTGCAGCTTATCTAGAGTGGCCGTCGTAATGCCATGAATTTGACAGGAATCGAAAAAAGTTCCTGAAGGCATAAACAATTGGGTAATAGTTTCCCGATTTAATGCACCTTCAATATCTGGCCAATATTGATCTAGACTGGGAGATTCAGGTACAGATGAGAGTAATTGTACGTCTCGCCCCACCGCGTGAGAAAGAATGCTGTCAATATTATAAGTGTCACTGCTTGTTGAACTACCGTCAGGGAAAGTGATTGTGACGCTAGGAATTGACTCTTGACTTCTTTTAGTTTGATCTTGCTCGCTTCGAGCCATCCCCCCAAATTCAGCATGAAATTCCAATAGTTTAGCCCATTTCTTCGGGTTTTTCGCACTGGCAATGCGGCTAGTTTCTCGATCCCATAAGGCATATAAGCGATCGCCTAAAAGCCCTTTGGTTATTATATCCACTTCATCAAGTTTCTCTCCCTGCATGGACTTAACTGGATATCGCCAAAGCGAGGAAACTGTCCCTACTAAAGTTCTAGTCATATGTTTTTTCATTAGTTAATAGTTCTATAGCATTCCTAAATCATTTATGAGAAGAATAGGGCTTCGTTTTCTCTCAGCCAATGATATACACGCTGGCTGAAAGAAGACGAAGCCTCTTACAACTCATTTAGGATTGTTGTATAGAGATTGCTAATTCAAATAAACTACAAAAACAAGATAATAAAGATACTCTTAGGGAATCTTTATTATCTTGTTTAGCTTACCTATCTATCTCTAAATAGCCAAATACTGATGGACTAAATCATCCGTTAAATGATCAGTTGAGCCATTTGCAACAATGGATCCTTTCTCCATAATAAAAAACTTTTGTGCCAACTGTTTAGCAAAATCAACCTTCTGCTCTACTACAATCAAAGTAATTCCTTTCTCACGATTAATTCGTTTGAGAGTATCCTCAATTTCTTGAACAATTGAAGGTTGAATTCCTTCGGTTGGTTCATCTAAAAGCATCATTTTCGGATTACTCATTAATCCACGAGCGATCGCTAATTGCTGCTGTTGTCCTCCGCTCAATAACCCACCTTGACGGCTTAGATGTTGTTTTAGCATAGGGAAAAACTCAAAAATCTCGTCAGGAATTTTACGGTATTTCTTTTGTGCAGCCGACATACCCAGTTTGAGATTATCCAAAACTGATAAATAAGGAATGATTTCTCGACCTTGGGGAATGTAAGAGATTCCATACCTTGCCCGTTTGTAAGTTGGAACCTTAGTAATTTCATCAGCATCAAAAACAATATTTCCCGAAAGAACTTTGTTCAAGCCAATAACGCTACGGAGTAATGTCGTTTTACCGACACCATTACGGCCTAACAAACAGGCAATATCACCTTGATTAATTACCATGTTTACTCCGAACAAAACAGGTGTTTGTCCATAGGAAACAGCAACATCAGTTAGCTCAAGCAGCATCGATTTGTTCGCGACCAAGATACACCTCAATTACTTTGGGATTTGATTGAACTTCATTGACCGATCCTTCGGTCAATTTTTCACCTTGGTGAAGCACCACAATTCTTTGAGCAATTTGTTTGACAAACTCCATATCATGCTCAATTACCACAACAGAATGATCCTGAGAAATTGTTTTGATAATTTCGCCTGTCAAATGAGTTTCGTCAGGAGTCATACCAGCAGTTGGCTCATCCAGCAAGACCAAAGTTGGATCTTGAGCAATAACCATACCAATCTCAACCCACTGTTTCTGCCCATGAGATAGAGATGACACTTTAGAATAGCCTTTTTCTAAAAGCCCAACACGATCAAGTACAGAAACAATCTTATCTCTCTTAGTTGAAGTAAGTTTAGACTTGATCGAAGCAAAAACACTGTGGGTTCCTTTGAGAGCTAGCAAAATGTTGTCGAACACCGACAAATCATTGTAAACGTTAGGGTTTTGAAACTTACGTCCAATACCCATCCTTGCAACTTCATAAGGACTCATATTTGTAATATCTTTTCCATGATAAAACACATGGCCAGAAGCTACAGGAGATTTGCCAACGATCGCATCAAGTAAGGTACTTTTACCAGCTCCATTTGGACCGATAATTGTAACAATCTCATTTTCACCAACTTCTAAATCAACGCCTTTTAATGCTTTGAATCCAGAAAAAACCACCTTCAGATCTTGAACTGATAGAACTGATTGTCTATCGCTAGCAACGCTGCTAATTTCAGTCATAACATTGTCAGGTTCAACTTCAGAAATTGTTCTCATTAATTACTCCTTTTTGAGATTAAGAAATGTGTAACTTTACTGGTATTAAGCTTACCTAAAGTTTTGATTAGCAAAAGCTACTATTGTTACATTCCAGAAGTTACTCAAGCCTATGAAATTAACTTGGCTTTTTAGCAAGAAATTTTTTTGGTATTAGGCTCATTAATCCATCAGGAAGAAATAACACAACTATCACTAAAATAATCCCAACAATTAACTGCCAATCTTGAGTAATTCGATCCACTGAGTTTTGGATCTGACCAAGTAAAATAGCAGCAATAATCGGTCCAAAAAGAGTACCTCTACCACCTACAGCAACCCAAATCACTATCTGAGTTCCAAAAGCAACAGCAAGATAAACTGGTGAAATAAATTTGTTTAGAGGAACAAACAAACCACCTGCAATCCCCGCAATCCCCGCAGATAATGTCCAAATAAAGATTTTAAAATTAGCAACGTCATAGCCAAGGTAGGAAATACGTTGCTCATTTTCTTTTATAGAACGTAGAATTAATCCAAAGTTAGACTGAGTTAACCACCAACTACCAGCTATAACAGAAGATGCAAACCCAAGGATAATGAAATAAATTCCTATTGGTGGTACGGTTGCGCCAAATAGGATTAGCTTTGAAACATCAGTGATACCATTCGTTCCACCAGTATAGGCTTGCTGGCTCACAAAGAAAGTAGTTAAAGCGGATGAAATCGCGAGCGTGATAACGGTAATGTAAACGCCGCTAACTTTAGAACGAAAAATGAAGGAACCAATTAAATATGCAAATCCTGCTGGTATTACTACCATTGCAATTACGGCAATTGGGAAATACTGCAATGGTGCAATGAACCAAGGTAATTCCTTTAAGCCGTTCCAAACCATGAAATCTGGAAGTGTGCCACCATAATTATTGGCTGTTGCCGACAAATTCAGCTTTAGATAATATGCCATCGCATATCCACCCAAAGTAAAAAACACCCCATGGGCAAAGCTCAGAATACCCGTGAATCCCCAAACAAGATCAAGAGAAACCCCCAAAGTTCCAAACAAAAGCAATTTTGCCATGAGGTTAGTCTGGAATTCTCCAGCCACAAAAGGGAAAATCGCAAATATTACCAAAAGTACTAAACTAGTAGCCAGCCATCTCTTCGGAACATAGTTAGCCTGTCGAATGCGACCTACTACTTCTGTCATAATAAAACCTCCACTAAATTCGCTCTTGTTGACAAACAGATAGATATAGACATTTTAACTACGTTTCTGGACTGTAAATAGGCCTTCGGGACGGAATCGAATCAGTACGATCACAGCTGCCAATACAATCACTCTAGCTGTTGGATCGTTAATAAGATAAGCAATCCCTGCATTAGATTCACCAATCAAAACTGCACCCGCCAAAACTCCGATCAGCTTATCTACTCCACCTGTAACAACGGTCATCCAAGCATCTACTAGGTAATCTTGTCCCATTGGGGGCGCAACGCTTTTTAGTGAAGAAATAACAGTACCTGCTACTCCTGCTAAACCGCATCCGTAGGCAAAGGTAAGCATATCTACAAGGCTAGTGTTAACGCCCAAACATTTTGCCATATCGCGGTTTTGGGTAACTGCCCGAACTTCTCTTCCAAGATTTGTTTTGTAAAGTAGAAAAGCTGTTATTCCTAGAAGCAACAGAGCCATAAAGATAATAAACAATCGGTAGTAAGATATTTCGATCGATTGTCCCCCAATTTGAAATGGAGTCCAGTTTCCTCTGATATAGGGCGGAGCTTTTACATACTTTAGTTGGGCTGTAAAAATAAGCTTAACAACCCCTTGAATCACGATACTTAGTCCCCAAGTCGCCAGAAGCGTCTCAACAGCTCGCCCATATAGCCTTCGAACAATGGTTAGTTCGACAATTGCGCCTATGAATGCTGTAAACAAGAAAGAAAATGGTATTGTCAGTAGCAAATCCATTTTGAAATTACTTTGCAAAACAAACGATGTATATGCACCTAGCATGATGAATTCACCATGAGCTAGGTTGATAATCCGCATAACTCCGAATGTTATCGAAAGTCCTAAACCTGTCAACAAAAGAATACCGATAATACCAACACCATTTAGGAGCTGATTGGTAATCGCGATCGGGTCCAGCGATTTTGTCGCCGGGGTTGCCTGTGCTAAGTGTATTAGCGAAGATAATGCATTAAATGGCAAGACGTTCATGGCTTCCTTAGTTCAATCACACAATGCTTGATTAATTCTGGCTTAGACACACTATCCCGTGAGCTATATCAAAAATCATTATAGCTTTCTAAGAGTTATGAGAGGTGCTGCTGGAAGCTGCGCCTCTCATAACTCATTTTGGATCGCTATAACTAGTTAATGAGGAGTTGTCAACGACAATTAGACTAGACAGAAATCAATTTAAGATTCCTTGAGGTAATCAACTGCAAGATCTTTCTTGGTCTCAACGGTTGGATTGCTGCGATCGTCTGGAGTTTTGTGAACGCATGTACGTCCTTTATAGAGGGCTTGACTCCAAGGAATTGGCTTGACGGCTGCCTTCGTGGCAAACACGATGTCAGCCTGACCATCTGACTTCCATTTCCCGATTCTAGAATATAGATAGGCGTGGTAGTTGTCTGGATCGACCTTCACAGTTCCTTGAGGAGCCTTGAATACTTGACCTCTGGTTGCTTCACGCAGAGTAGAGGTGTTGAGGGCTTTCTTTTCCTTGGCGACTTTTTCCATCGCTTGAGCCATGAAGAATGTTTGGATGTAAGCTGCTTCCATAACTCCATTGGTAACACGATCCTTACCAAACTTGGCTTTGAACTGTTGTACAAACGCCTTATTCTCAGGTGTGTCAACGGACTGGAAGTAGTTGAAGCTACTAAAGTGACCTTCAGCAAACTCAGGACCCATCGCTTGAATTTCTTCTTCTGTGGTGGGAAATGCCATGATCGGAATATCCTTGGAAGTGACCCCAGCATCCTTGAGTTGCTTATAGAAAGCAGGAATACTGTCTCCAACTAGATTGCTGAGGATGAAGTTAGGCTTGGCTTGCTTGATCTTGTTGATGATAGTGATGAACTCAGTCGTACCGAGTGCAGCGTATTCGTCACCAACAACTTCACCGCCACCATTGACCAATTCTGCCTTGGCGATCCGATTGCTTTCTTTAGGATAGATGTAGTCAGAACCAATGAAGAAGCCTTTCTTACCAAAGTTTTTGATGCAGTAAGGGATCGAGTCGGTGATCTGTTGGTTGGGTGCAGCGCCAGTGTAAATCACGTTCGAGCTACATTCGTTTCCTTCATAGTAGACAGGATAGTAAAGTAGGCTGTCTTTTTCTTCAAAAACTGGAAGAACCGATTTGCGGCTAGCTGATGTATAACAACCAAGAACGCAGACAACCTTGTCTTCATCAATTAAACGCTTAGACATTTGGTTGTACAAATCCCAGTTGGAGTCAGGGTTGACAACGACCTTCTCGATCATTTGACCGTCAATACCCTTCTTGCCCGCCCAAGGACCTGTGCCTTCATTAATTTGGTCGATCGCAAGGAAAGTTGCATCCTGTAACGACTTTTCAACGATTGCGATCGATCCCGTAGTGGAGTACATTACACCAACCTTAATTCCTTTCTTGCCATCTGCGGCAGGAGAGGCTGCTGTAGTAGTTGTACCACCAGTTGTAGTTGGGGTGGTTGTTGTAGGGGTACAAGCTGCAACAATACTGCTAGCAGCAGCTAAAGAACCGTACTGGATAAATTTGCGACGGGTTATCGCATTCAAAGCATCATTCGATCTATTGATCTTCTTCATCAGATGAAACACTCCTAAACTATTTTAAAGATCACACCAAGTGCAATGCAATTATAATGCAATGGAATTATAACATTAAGATGTATTCTATTTGACAGTCAATACTTACAAGTTTCTACAAGTTAAATAAAGACAAGTAAATAAAGACAAGTAAAACACAACAAGATGTCATTTCCTAATACTCAACCTAGTGTCCGACCATCCAAGGACGACTTCCAGAATGATGCTGAACTCTTGGCGTTTTGGGTTCCAGTTCTCGTTTGACAAGCTCTGGTTCCGCATTCACTTTTTTCATTCGTACCGTTCTAGAAAGGGTCATTGGCGTGGAAAAGATACGATTGCCACGTTCATCGCATTCTGGACAATTGGCAGGCGCACTGGACTCAGCCATGGGTCGCCATACATCAAAAACACCACAATCTTTACATCGAAACTCATAAAGAGGCATAATTTGATTAAATTGGTAGAATGTTTTTATCAAAGATAGCCGTAGGAATTGCTAAAGTACAACAGGCATTTGGGATGTCTACTATACCGCTAACTCTTCCTTCTACAGGCGCACAGCTTAGCAATAGATAAGCTTGTTCACCTGTATAACCAAACTTCATGAGATAGGCGATCGCATTCAAACAAGCTTGTCGATAGGCAATATGTACATCCATGAAATACTGCTTACCCGTAAACTCATCCACAGAAATCCCCTCAAAAACTAGGAATTCCGAATAATGTGGTTCTACTGGACCTGGCTTAAAGATCGGATTTACTAAGGCATACTTATCTACGCCGCCCTTGATAATGTCTACATGAAGATCGATAAATCCAGACATTTCAATCGCGCCACAAAACGATATCTCACCATCTCCTTGAGAGAAGTGAAGATCGCCCATGGAAAGTTTTCCACCTTCCACATACACAGGAAAATAAATCCGCGTTCCTCTCGACAGATTCTTAATATCACAGTTCCCACCATGCTCACGAGGTGGTATGGTGCGGGCAGCTTCAGCAGCAACACGCTCATATTCAGACTGAGGCAATGTTCCTAACACCGCATTCTGAGGATTGGGTAGAGCTGCCAAAACTGGTACTCCATCCATGTTGATACCAGCACCGTAAGTGCGACGATCCGGCTGAGTTGCCATTAGCTCAGACTCACGCTTATTCCATTTAGCAAGCAGATCATGGGATGGCGCACAACCGATCAAGCCAGGGTGAGTAATTCCCGCAAACTTAACACCAGGGATATGACGAGAAGATGTGTAAATCCCCTGCAAATCCCAAATTGCCTTAGCAGGATTAGGATAGTGATCAGTTAAAAAGCCACCGCCATTCTTTTGATCGAAAATTCCTGTGAAGCCCCACTCATCACCTTGAAGAGCCCCAATATCAACAATATCAACAACAAGAATATCACCAGGTTCTGCGCCATTTACCCAAATTGGTCCACTTAGCACATGAACGATTGATAGATCTACATCGCGAATGTCGTCAGCACTGTCGTCGTTTTTGATCTGACCATCTGTCCAATCTTTACATTCGATCCTAAAAGTATCGCCTGGATTAACAGATGCTATAGCAGGGATATCCGGATGCCACCGATTATGCCCAGGTAGCTCTTGCTCACTCATGGGCTTAGTGAGGTCGACTTTGAATAGTGTCTTTGGCATAAAATCCTTCTAGCAACAGTAAAAGAACATGAACAAGGAAAAACCTGCTCAAAATTGGGGGAACCTGCACCCAAAAATGCAAATAATTTGAATTTAGCCAAATTTTAAATTCCTTAAAGATATATTGCGTTAACTTTTATTTGTGAGTTGTTACGTCTTATACCAAAACTAGGATGTGAGCTTTTTGAGCTGAATTACTTGTAAACGAGCGGCATGAACAAACAGTTCGAGAAATCATCCAAAGATGACGAACAAGGTTTGTATGACTAAATTGTTGGGTAAGCGAGTCAGTTTAATTGGTGTGTTGCAACCTGACGTAAGTTTTGATGCTGCTTATCGCATTGCTAGTATCACCAGCAAGGAACATATTGAAATCATGGATCGACAGGCTGATTTAGCTGCGGATTTATTCCTGATTATGTTACTCTCAGGGTTAGTTGCGAATAAAACTTTGAGGGCAAGCTAATGACACAGGCTTACTTAGAGACACAGGATATCCACGAAACTGCGATCGCTAATAATCCACTTGATTCACTGGCTAATCTCTATGAATGTGATTTTAATTTATGGGTTGAGGCAACAGCACAGCTACTGCGTGATGGGAGATTAACAGAGCTAGATGTGGTGAATTTACTTGAAGAAGTGGAGTCAATGGGGAATAGTGACAAACAAGCCTTAGAAAGCAATCTCGTAGTAATTTTGTTGCATTTATTAAAATGGCAATATCAACCGAATAAGCGGACTCGAAGTTGGGAAAAGAGCATTGCTGAACATAGACGACGTATTAAAAAAGCTTTTCGGCATAGCCCTAGTTTAAAGACGTATTTTCATCAAATTTTTACGGAATGTTATTTGGATGCAAGAAAGCAAGCCAAAATCGAAACTAGACTACCTTTAGAGCATTTCCCTATCGATTGTCCGTTCACGGCTGATCAAGTGAGTGATGAGGATTTTTTGCCTGAATAGGCGATCGCTGAAGATTTTTAGACGGCTTATATTTATAACTGAGTTCGAGTGCATTGCAAAAGCTATTTAGGCGATTTAGCAAAGCATTATAGTAGGGGTAAGCATCGTCTTGTTTATCTTGGAGATAGGCATACAAGGTTAGCTCTGGCTCTAGGGCTAGATGTGTTTTGGGAATGTCTAAACCTGCTTCAGTTAAGCGCGTTGCTGCGATCGCAACTAGTAATGCCCCAATTGTATTGGACTTACCACTGTGAAGATCACCTAACCCAGGTAATATTATCTCGGCTCCTGGTAAGTCATTGAGATTCATTACCATCCCTCAACTCTTGCTCTTCAAAACGCTCGATGAAGTTCTCAACTCTGCTTCTAAGCACATCAGGGTTAAGAGAGGAGAATCGAATTAGTTCTGGTGCGATCGCCTCAAAGCAATCTTTTAGCTTACTCAAAGTAAATAATTTCTGATCATACATGGCTTCAACATCTTTAATGTCGCGGTCAAATCCTCTAGAGAGTTTAGAAAGAGCTTGGGCTGTAAAATCATAGTGATAAAATGAAATTTGACCTCTTTTACCAATGAATACGCTTCTATCACGCCATTCTGGAAGAGGTGGTAAGAAGTCCTGTGAGGAGGCAAGTTCAATATTTATGTTCAATTCTTGTTTGAGCTTGGCGATCACTTGAAAAATCCCTAGTGGTTCAGGATCTAGACGTATATCGATATCTACTGTAGAGCTACGCCAACCAATGAGTAAAGCACTAGCGCCACCTGTAAATTAGATACAGCCAGAACTACGGGCTTCTCTACCTAAGGCTTTCATGAGTTGTTCGATCTTTTGAGGATCGACATTTGAGCGCATAATTTAACATCAATGCAAGTGAACTTCTTTAATTTAGCAGATCGCGTTTGGCTCAGGAGCGATCGCACTTTTGAAAATCTAATGCGATCGCCCTAATGTATTTAAGCCGAATCGCCTATCAATTTTTTAATCTTGCGATCGCCAATAACTTATCCGAACTAAGCAACGAAGCGTATCGGTTTATTAGACCGTCGGTATTCTGTCATATAGTTCTGGCTCTACATCAGGAACTTTTGCCAAAATTGCTTCATACTTCGCCCGACTACCTCTTTTTGCTCTTTCTTTGAGATAATCTTCTGTCATTAAGGCTGAAAGTTTTTCCGCGATCGCAGTCGAAATAAATTGATCGATAGAAATTCCATCACGACCCGCGAGGTCATGTAAGCTTTTGTGTAATGAGTCAGGAATTTGAACTTGAACAATACTCATGGCAACTTTCCTATCAAGCGTAAAAACTCTGAAGGCTCAAGTAGATTTAATCCAAACTGCTCTACGCCTGCAAAGTCACGAGTGTTATATGTGATTATACTCTGACATCCTGCTTTTACTGCAAGCTCTAACACCATTTCATCTTTGGGGTCACGTAGGAATGGTCGCCACAGGAAGAAAATTTCATGCTTTATGCCTACTGCACAGTAGAAATCAATTAGGTCATCTACTTCTTCTCGACTCAAGTAAAGGTTCGGTAATTCCCGTAGTAAAACTTCTGTATATTCGAGTACCAGAGGTACTGACAAATGTATATCAAATTGTCCAGTATCAATGAGTGTCAGCAATTTAAATGCACTGCCACGCCTAGACCGTAATCCAGCGATAATGACATTAGTATCAATAACGACTTGAGGTAATGGCATTTTGGACAAGACAAGTACGAGTATTGGTAATTCTACGCTATTGGCGATCGCACTATCAATTTCTTAAATTTGCGATCGCCAATAACTTCTCCGAACTCAACAGCGAACTTAACCTATTTTTGCTTGCTAAATCTTGGCTAAAAATAAACAGCGTTGTCCAAACTCCTGTCCATTAATATGTGGATTTTAGTTCAAGTGCTGCACAAAAGCTGTTGAGGCTATTTAGCAAGGCATTGTAGTAAGCATAAGCGTCATCACGTTCGTTTTGAAGGTGAGCATACAATGCTAGTTCTGGCTCTGATACTAGATTAGCTTTGGGAATGTCTAAGCCTGCTGCGGTTAGGCGTATAGATGCGATCGCGATTAATAGTGACCCGATGGTATTATTTTTGCCTTGGTAAAGATCTTCCAGTCCAAGTAAGATTAAATCCGAGCCTGGTAATTCATTTAGATCCATTATTTCTCTCTCTCTGATGTACTTACACAATGTTCAATGAATTTTTCAATTCTATTTCTCAGGATTTCAGGATTAAGAGAAGGAAATCGGATCAATTCAGATTCGATCGCTTCAAAGCAATCTCGTAATTTTTCTAAAGAAAATAACTTCTGTTCATACATGGCTTGAACATCGTCAATGTCGCGGTTATATCCTCTAGATATTTTAGCAAGGGCTTGGGCTGTGAAGTCATAATGATAAAATGAGATTTCACCGTATCTTCCAATAAAGATGCTTCTGTCACGCCATCCTGGAAGTGTTGGTAAGAAATCATGCGGAGAAGCTAGCTCAATATTGATGTCCAGTTCTTGCTTGAGTTTGGCGATCGCTTGAAAAATCCCTAGTGGTTCAGGATCTAGACGTATATCGATATCTACTGTAGAGCTACGCCAACCAATGAGTAAAGCACTAGCGCCACCTGTAAAGTAGATACAGCCAGAACTACGGGCTTCTCTACCTAAGGCTTTCATGAGTTGTTCGATCTTTAGAGGATCGACATTTGAGCGCATAATTTAACATCAATGCAAGTGAACTTCTTTAATTTAGCAGATCGCGTTTGGCTCAGGAGCGATCGCACTTTTGAAAATCTAATGCGATCGCCCTAATGTATTTAAGCCGAATCGTCTATCAATTTCTTAACTTCGCGATCGCCGATGACTTCTCGAAACTCAACAACTGAGTAGATTGGTTATACTCCGATCGCACTATCAATTCTCAAAACTTAAGATTTCTCTTTGGAGTCTAACGGTCTAGTTAGCTTGCGGCGCTTATAGAGAGGGTTTAACGAGCTAAAGCAAAAACTTTTAGAGGAACAAGGGCTTTGTGAAGCACACTGGGTTTAGCATTTAGATATATCTCGCGGCAATTGCTCTCGTTATATCCAACCACGATAGCCCCTATTGTTGTGCCAATTTCAGGATACATTTCTTGACTCATCCTACCTTCATCTAAAAAATCAGGGATTTTAATTAGACCTTTAATTAAGGATTCATCAATCTTTACAAAAACACCGAAAGGCGCATGAAATTCAACTTTGCCCTGCACAAACTGACCTAGCTTGTATTTTGATTTAATTTGCTCCCAACTTTTGCTATCCATGATGTTTACCGTGATTTAAGGACTCGTGGAAATTGATTTAGAACGGAAAATAGGCTTTGAGGAATAACTACCTCGATTCGTTCGCAGTTATCCCTTTCATCATAGCGATATTCAAGTGGTTTGAAATATTTATCGTAGCTTACTTGATCAATCAAAACTTCAAGAACACCGTCTTGGTAGCTTTGATTAAATTCCTCCGGCAATACTTCTGTCATTTGGACCAGCAAAGTAGCAACTTCCATCGACATAAGGAGGGTTATAGGGGAAATCAATAGGTTGAAATCCCTCATTCAGCAGTTTTTGACCTTTACCTTTTTGGGGGGCTTTATAAATTGTAACGGTTTGGACGGATTGTAGCTGCTCCGACTGCATATGTTGGTATTCTGACTGAGACAAACAACAGTATCATAAACTACATAGATCTTGAACCAGTTTCTTGCCTGTAAAAATATTTAGAGTATTGCCTTACCAGCAAACCAGAAAGTAGTGATGTTTTAGGCTTTCCGAAAACTAAATGAAGATTGTAGTCTACAAAAAACAAGATAGTTGTTACTCGTTTAGTGGGGTTTCATTTTTTGCTTGCTTCATTCCTTCCTTACGGGCTGCTGCAAGATCCTCGTCAGTGGCAGTCATACCACTCTGAAAGTAAAGCTCTGCTGCATTACCAATACCATGTGTCCAGAAAAATACAAATGCAGCGCCCCCAAAACCTCCAGCCCCTGGCAAGCCAATTTTGAATAACGCAAGACAAATTTGTTGACCAAGCATTCCACCGCCAACAACTGCAAGCATTTCCTTGACTGTTTTAGCATCAATTTTGTACCCATAAATATTACCAATGGCGCGAACCATAAGCATCTGCACAGGTGTAATTGTCCAGATGTCGGCAAACGGTATTGGCATAGGGGCAATAGCTGCGGCAGCCCAAGCAATTATTTGACGTGCTTCTTTAGCCATTTCCCGACGTTGAGATTCATCTGCGTTGCTGAAGTTATCACCTAGAAATTGCTTCATGCGAACACCATGTTTGCCAAGATGCTGAAGTAGCTGAACTGGAATATCACTCATTTGTATACAATCCTCATTTTAAAGCCAGCACAGCCTCATATCTGGCGAATAAAGTAATCATCTGCATCAATCATTGATGGACAGTAGGAGCGAAATGCTAATGCAAATCTAGACCCATCCATTGTTCTGTAAACCCCACGGTAGTAAGTTCCGTGCTGAGGGCTAACCTGAATAGAACAACTAACGAGGGTTGCGGGAGTATAAGCGTAGGCTTTGTTAGAGGATGGCATTTCTACTATTAAATATGAAATAATGCCAAGCAAAGCAGACGAAATAGCGGTCTTGACAGTCTGACGGATCATAAGTACTCCGATAAGATTTTCTAATACTAATTTTATGAGGACTAACTGCTGAGTTCACCCGCCATTAATGATTTTGAATGATATGGTTGTTAAACTCACACTCAATCCCGCTTCTCAAATTTTCTCTAATCACGTTAATTAAGTCTGTCGTAACAGGAGTATCAACTATAGAGCTTCCATACTTAAACCAAACTGTGGCAGCAACGGGAGGGTTAGCTATTCTGTTTACGATCCCAACACCAATAGATCTTTGGAAATCCGTATTTTTTATCCAGATTTCATATCCGTCATAGACAAATTCTTGACATAGATGCTCAAAATAATCCTTGAATGGCAATTCTTCGTTAGAGAGGTTGGCGGAAGAATAGAGTCTATCAGTCATTTTAGCTCCCAACAATTTTTTCGCCATGTAATTTCAATTTATCAAAAATCAGTCGAATCTCAGAATTGATCAAATCAGTATGTTGGGATAACCATGTGTAATGATCTTCTTTCCAGTCACCTTTATTCTTCTCCACGTAACTCTTGAAATCTCGCATAAGATTATGAGCGCGGTACAAGCAACCTTCAGCGAATATAGGATTCAAATAAAGTTCGTCCTGCACAACATCATGGTTAAATCCAAATTCTTCTCTATCGCTCCAGCCGTCTCCTGACATATCACCATTGCTCCTTTGTATTTTTGTCAAGCTAACGGTCTAGTTGAGCGGCGGAAAATAACTTTTGCTCTCAACCAAAATGTCACAATTCTGTCCGCTCCAATGATGTGTTATGCCCTGATCGCTTAACACTCGGCGAACTCAAATTTGAAGTGCAATGTATTCCGATTTTTGACTGCATATTAAGGATCTGCGGGAACTAGGTACGGGGCGTAAACTACGCCGCGAGTAATAAAGCAAGTGAAATCACAGTACATATTGCCAACGTATACCCATTGAGAATTATAGCCAAATTCTTTATTGCTTCTCGTCACATTCTTCCATATGACAGTTCCGTTGGTAAGCGTACGATTAATGGTTCCATTAGGAGCATCTCTTACATTTAGAGGAGTTCCCGTCGGGTCGTCAACTACCATTTTTTTGTATTGCTGGCCGCAGTTATAAACATATCCTCTGCTTAGCTCTAGTTTATAGTCAGCACAGGGATCAGCGTAGGCGGGAATAGGGAAAAGCTGAAGTAAAGATCCTACAATTCCAATACAAGCGATCGCTGAAACATTATTCATATCTCTAGTGGGTTTATGGCTAAGGTATTCTTGACTTTATGTCGTTAGTTAGCTATTTCCAAGACCAACCATCTGCGGAGCAAGTTCCAATTGGCTGTCGTCCACCGCTCGGACGATTGTTAATTCCAGGCGCTTCTTTTGTACAATAGTATGGATTGGCAGTATTGGGATAGTAAATAATTCCACGCGCCACGTACTTTATTCCCGATTCTGAGATAGGCTTCCAAGGTCTTGCTCTAATCTCGTAAGAACCATCTGTATGGTATTTGTCACCTTTAACAAACACTACCTCAGTTGGCTCACCACTTTCAGTTCCGTTAAGGTAAATCCCATCAGCGATCTTATTAGAGGGTATAGATGTTTGGGATGACGCTGAGTTGTATTGTGTACCTTCTAAAAAGGTGATATTTTGAGGTTCCAAAATAGGACTGTTCACATAGCTGCTGATAACACCAGTAATAGTGACAGGGCAGCCAAAGAAAGAGCATCTCAGAATCTGTTCTCTAATATTTCGATTAAATTGATTGGATTGGACACGAATACCCTTTCCACCTCCTGCTATTAGCAGGCAGATGTCGTTAAAGCAAGAAATATTGACATCGGAAATAGTGACACGTTGACCCTCAAGTTCTTTCCAGTCTAGGAGAACTTTAATTAGGGATTCTGATGGCTGGGAGCCGTTACGCAGAGTCAGCTTTGATGGCATTGTGGTTTGGGCAAATGACTCGGTGGGCTTCAGCAAGTGGGTACAAGCGATCGCCGCAAGAAGCGATAAAAGTAAATGAAACGATCTTTTCTTACTGACTCTTGTTTTCATATTGTTAATCTTTATAAAGATAGAAAATGTTTAAACTACAAATCGAAAATTCCGACTTTAAGCAAAACCTTGAGAAGTTTTATTCTACAGGTCGGGGATTGTAGTAAAAATTGCAATACCTGGCATCACCTCGACAATCAATATAGCCTCTTCGTTCAAGCTTATCGCGATCGACATATAAACCAGGATAGTCTCGAGCGCATCCCAAAGTAGACTGACCATTGCAATTAGGACTATCGGATGTGACAAACTGGAATTGAGGTGGAATTCTGTTATATTTCCTAAAAAGGTCGCCACTCCATAGAAGCGGTTCTTCTCCCTTTGTGTTGATTGTTAGATTTTTGTAATAAGCATATTTCTCACAAGACCAGTTATAGGATACAGAACCGTATTCAGATGTCTCGCTGACGATTTTACAGTTTGTGCCGATGCCTGTCTTTTGTGGATTGTATAAATAGGTGTTGTCTGTATCTCCAAGTTTACTAAAACCACCTTTAATTGGAAGCTGATTTTCATTTTGAGTATGTTCGTTATTGAACCAAACGGGGCATTCTTTAAGTTTAATATTGGGTGATTCACAAGTGATTTTAGAAGTCATCACCCATTTCGCTTTGCGATTTCCATCTAAGCAAATCAATGAATGCTTCGATCCAATGCCAGTAGAACTTCCTCCAGTCCAAATCCTCTCGATTAGTTGATTGGTGGAACACTGAAAAAGATTGTTTGATTTAACTTCTCTGTACATTACCGAGCCAGCAGCCAATGCTGGCGAACTTGACAGAAGAGTCAAGCCAAAAAAAGAATAGAACTATTTGCAAGATTTTTCATTTTCTCTGTTTTGTATTTTCAAGGTGTGATTACAAATTGAAATGAACATTTCATTATTATTTTCTTGCCTTAAATCCGCTTACCTTACCACGGCACTCGACTTCTTTTTTACCCTCAATAAATCGCTGAATAAATTCCCCAGAAAGTTGTCCCTTTACCCAAGTCCCTTTCATTTCAATATCGCCAGCACTTGCTTCCCACTGCACTGGCTTATTATCAGACTCGATTCTTCCTCCAAATATTCCGCTTTTTCGTCCTCCTGGTGACATGATGACTGTACTACCAACCATGGTTCCATCAGGATTGATTTTGATTCCTTCAAACTCGGTTCTTCCCGTTTTTCGACAACCATAGTTTCCATCAATTCCATACCAAGAAGAAGCTTTCTCTGTCCGAAGATCAAAAGAATAGGTTCCTGCGATATTAACTAAAGGACAATCTGCTGCCTCCGCAATGAAGGCAAGGCTTAAGGTTAAGAAAACTGCACAGGATGTAGCAATATTAAGCATGGAGTGTCCTTGTTAATTGAAAGCTTTACGATTGCGCCTAACTTATAATTCATCCGCAACTGCGGTATAAACATGGAAGTTGTTAGTAAAAATTGCAAAACCCTATAATCTTTGAGTAAATTTTAAAAGCGAAATTTTAAAATTTATTTTCGTTGATTTTATCTCTACTAACCTTCTTTTTGTATGCCAAATTTTACAATTTGTTACACTTGACTTAGGTTGTCTAATTGCTAAGCCATTCTGATGAGATGCTAGTTATATTTTGCTAAAATTAACATAGCTAAGCTATGAGTAGTACTGTCATGCAAGCAACCGTAATCGATGCCCAAATAGAACAAGAACTTGAGCCACAAACCCGTCTCTGGTCGATCGCTGATTATCACCAAATGATTGAAGCAGGAATTTTGGATGAGGATGATCGCGTAGAACTGTTGGAAGGAAAAATTGTTTGTATGAGTCCACAACGACCATTTCATGCTGCAAGTGTACAGCGCAGCGCCAATCATCTTTATGAATTATTGAGAGGAAAGGCTTATATTCGCGTCCAGTTGCCTGTGATATTAGGCAACGACTCTGAACCTGAACCAGATCTTGCGGTTGTGAGATTTGATGCTGATGAATATTCCTTTAGACATCCTGAAGTACCTGATATTTATCTATTGATTGAAGTTGCCGATTCAACCATTGCTAAAGATCGTAATCAAAAAGCCCGTATCTATGCCAAAAATCGGGTTTTAGAATATTGGATTCTTGATTTACAAAAGCGACAAGTTTATGCTTTTCGCCAGCCAGAAGAAGGTGTTTATCGCGAACAACTCATTCTGAATAGCGATGATAGTATTACGATGCAAGCTTTTCCTGATGTGGCGATCGCTTTAAATGCTATGTTTCCTATGCACAAAATTAACTAGATATTCCTATGGCTATACCTTGGGCGGGAGAATTAGAATTAGAATTTGTCAAACGGAATCAGCAAACTGTATTAACCCGTAGTTATACCGTTGCGCCCTGGAAAATCCAGCGATCGCTTTATCCTGAAGGTGAAGAGATTTGTCATTGCATTTTATTGCATACCGCAGGTGGACTTGTCGGTGGCGATCGCTTATCCGCAAAAATCCATCTTCAACCCCATACCCAAGCATTGCTGACCACGGCAACTGCTAGCAAAATCTATCGCAGCAATGGTGCGGAATCTTTGCAAGATATCCACTTTCGCATTGATGAAGGCGCAAGTTTAGAATGGTTTCCCCAAGAAACGATCGCCTTTGCAGAATCACAATATCGCCAAACCACCAGAATTGACCTTGCAACCAATGCAACCTTTACCCTATGGGAAATTGTCAGATTTGGGCGCACAGCGATGGGCGAAAAATTTATCCATGGCAATTGGCGATCGCATACGGAGGTATGGCGTGACCAGATGCCACTCTGGATTGATCGGCAACATCTGAATGGAAATACCGAAATGTTAGGAAGTCCTAATGGATTAAATAACTATGCGATCGCTGCAAGTTTTATCTTTGTCGGGGCAACCATTGAGCCAGAATTAATTACACGCATTCGTTCTACTTGGGAAGAGGGCAATTATCAGGGTGTATCAGGAGTAACGCGATCGCTTTGTGGTTTAGTTTGTCGCTATTGTGGAGATTCTTCGAGTGATGCGCGTAAATGGTTTCAGCAAATTTGGCAGCTTTTGCGTGTATCCTATAAGAACAAAGAAATATGTGTGCCGCGAGTTTGGTAGGGTTTTTTAGTTGGGCTTCGCCCAACTAAAAAACACAGATATATGTGTTCACGAGTTAGGTAATTATCCATGCAGCTAACGCCTCAAGAAAAAGATAAATTGCTGATTTTCACTGCTGCATTGTTAGCAGAGCGCCGCAAAGCGAAAGGACTAAAGTTAAATTATCCTGAAGCGATCGCTTTTATTTCCGCCGAGATTTTAGAAGGGGCGCGAGAAGGTCGGACGGTTGCGGAGCTAATGTCATACGGTGCGACCTTACTCACCCGTGATGATGTGATGGAAGGTATCTCCGAAATGATTCATGATGTGCAAGTGGAAGCAACTTTTCCCGATGGCACAAAACTAGTTACAGTCCATAATCCTATTCGCTAATGAGGCAAAACGATGATTGTTGGTGAAATAATTGCTCAAGAAGGTGATATTGAATTAAATGCTGGGCGCGAGGTGATTACGCTCAAAGTTGCCAATTCAGGTGATCGCCCCATCCAAGTTGGTTCGCATTATCACTTTTATGAAACTAATCGGGCATTGATATTCGATCGCGATCGCGCCAAAGGTACACACCTTGATATACCTGCGGGAACTTCCATCCGTTTTGAACCGGGGGATGAGAAAGATGTAAATCTTGTGCCTTATGTGGGTACTCGCGAGATTTATGGATTTAATGCTTTGGTTGAAGGAAAATTGGAGAATTAAAACTATGAGTTATAGAATGTCTCGCCAAGCCTATGCGGAAACCTATGGACCGACCGTAGGCGATCGCATCCGACTTGCTGATACGGAATTATTTATTGAAGTAGAACGTGACTATACTACCTACGGCGATGAAGTCAAATTTGGTGGTGGTAAAGTGATCCGCGATGGCATGGGACAATCGCCGATTACCAATGCTAATGGAGCCGTGGATGTGGCAATTACAAATGCGCTGATTCTCGATTGGTGGGGTGTTGTCAAAGCCGATGTGGGAATTAAAGATGGCAAAATTGTGGCGATCGGGAAGGCGGGAAATCCTTATATTCAGGACAATGTAAATATCATTATCGGTGCTGGTACAGAAATTATTGCAGGTGAAGGTCGCATTCTTACCGCAGGTGGTATTGATACGCATATTCATTTTATCTGTCCACAGCAAATCGAAGTAGCGATCGCCTCTGGAATCACGACTATGATCGGTGGTGGAACAGGACCCGCCGTTGGGACTAATGCGACTACTTGCACCCCCGGACCTTGGAATATCTATCGGATGTTGCAGTCTGCTGATGCTTTTCCGGTGAATATAGGATTTTCGGGCAAGGGAAATAGCAGCAAGCCAGAAGGATTGATCGAACAGGTGGAAGCTGGAGTAATTGGGTTGAAGCTCCATGAGGACTGGGGGACAACACCTGCAACCATTGATACTTGCTTAAGCGTTGCCGATGAATATGATGTGCAGGTTGCCATTCATACGGATACACTCAACGAAGCGGGATTTGTGGAAGATACGATCGCTGCTTTCAAAAATCGCGTGATTCATACCTATCACACTGAAGGTGCTGGTGGTGGTCATGCTCCTGACATTATTAAAATTTGTGGTGAAGCGAATGTACTGCCATCTTCCACTAATCCCACACGTCCCTATACTTTAAACACCCTTGATGAACATTTGGATATGCTGATGGTCTGTCACCATCTTGATCCTAGCATTCCCGAAGATGTATCCTTTGCAGAATCTCGCATTCGCCGTGAAACAATCGCTGCTGAAGATATTCTCCATGATCTTGGTGCATTCAGTATGCTTTCTTCCGACTCGCAAGCGATGGGAAGAGTTGGCGAAGTAATTATCAGAACTTGGCAGACTGCTCACAAAATGAAGGTACAGCGCGGGGTTCTCTCTAGTCCAGAAGCTTCCAGAGCCGATAATTTTCGCGCTCAGAGATATATTGCTAAATACACGATTAACCCCGCTATTACTCACGGCATTTCTGAATATGTCGGCTCGATCGAAGTTGGTAAAATCGCCGATCTAGTTCTGTGGCATCCTGCCTTTTTTGGAGTCAAGCCTGAAATGGTAATTAAGGGTGGCTTCATTGCATGGGCACAGATGGGTGATGCCAATGCCAGTATTCCCACACCGCAGCCTGTCTATATGCGTCCGATGTTTGGCAGTTATGGCGGGACGATCGCACAGACTTCTTTCACTTTTCTATCGCAAATTGCCTTGGAGCGAGGTATTCCTAATCAATTAGGATTGCAAAAAGAAACCCTAGCAGTTAAAGGTACGCGCAATATTAGCAAACGAGATTTAAAACTGAATGATGCCTTGCCAGTGATGGAAGTTGATCCAGAAACCTACGAAGTTAGAGCTGATGGTGAATTATTAACCTGTGAACCCGCATCAGTGCTACCAATGACACAGCGATATTTCTTGTTTTGAGATGATGGAGATCGTTAGGAACTTCATAGCCTAAAAATATTTTATAGGTGAGATATAAGGTGACGCTTTGCGTCACCTTATATCTCACCTATTTACTAATTAATTAGCGGTCTAAATCCATGCTTGATTGAGACTTCACCAATTTTTTCCATATTCTCAATGGAGATTTGATTGCGTCCCCATGAAAAATTGGTATGCCAACCTTCAAATTCTAATAACATTGCTTCGGCAAAACAGGCGAAAAGCTGGCGAGCTGGAGCAGTCATATTCACGATTTTCATGATCTTCCAATCAATATCGAGACTATGCTCAACGATGCCGCCATCAATGACATGAATTCCCTCTTCTTGAACGAGAGTAGACATATTTTTTGGATAGCCGCCATCGATGAGGATACAGGGACGTTTGAGGGTGGCGACATCGATCGCCATTCCCTTTGCCATACTAGCTACCCATACGATAATGTCGGACTGGGGCAAAGCTTCTTCGATACTCAAAACCTTACCTCGACCAAGTTGGGATTGGAGTTCTTGTAGGCGTTCTTGATTACGTGCAACAAGCAATAGATCTTTGATATCGGTACGTGCATCAAGCCAACGACATACCGCGCTGCCGATATCTCCCGTTGCTCCACAAACAGTAACTGTTGCTTTGGCTAAGTCAATCCCAAATTTACGACTCGCTTCTTCGATTTGGCGACAAATAATATAAGCCGTATGCGTATTACCTGTAGTGAAGCGATTAAAATCTAGCTGAATATTTCGTACGCTCGACATTTGACTCAAGTTGAAATTCTCGAAAATAATCGACGAAAATCCACCCAAAGCCGTGATATCGATGTCATGCTTCTGAGCATGAGCCATTGCGTTGAGAATCTTACGAATAGCAGTTTTAATTTTGCTGCCTGCCAACATTTCAGGCAAAAAGCATGATTCTACATATAGCCCTTCGATCTGCTGACCTGTGGCACTCGTAACTTTGATGCGATCGACGATTTGGGGTGGGGCGCTACACCAAAATTCCAAACCTTGATCGGCATATTCGGGATAGCCTAATTCCCTCGCTACAGACTGAGCGTGTTCAAGACTTGTCAAATGCCCAATGAGACCAAACATCGATTGCGGTTACCAGTTACAGTTATCAACGAAAATTTTGGTTTAAACGCGCCAATGGCGCGTTTAAACAATGATTAAGCAGCGACCAAACCCATAGCGGACATCTTCATGATGTCACGGGTACTGAAGCCAATTTTGCCAAGGCTCTCACCATATTGGATCATGAAGTCTTCGACTAAAGCTTCTTTTTCCATGCCGAGGACTTTGGCATCGGTTTCAACTTGGTTGAGCATTTTCCAGACGATTGGCAAATTTTGGCGGTTGGCTTGCTCTAGATTTGTTTTGGATTGTTCAAAATGCTCTTGCAACCATTCTTCGCCAAAGTTAAGATGCAAATATTCTTCTTTGACTACGCCTTCGGTAATTTTGCGAGCAAAAGGATCGGCGACAGGAATATATATGTTATAGGCGGCGATCGCAAAGCACTCAATAATCAGTGATTGGATCAACAAGCAGGTAACGATATCCTTAGTTGCAAAGGCTTTTTGGAAATTGCTATGCAATTCTGCAAAGAATTTCTCAGCGAAGTCCATGTCTGGTGTAACGCTGAGGTTTTTACCACAGGCTGTAAAACCTTTTTTGTGACGCTCCTCCATCTTGGCAAGCTTAATCAGATCATTTTTAGATTCGGGGAGTAGCTCCGCTAGTTGGAGATAGTTGCTGTATGCTTCAGCTTCGCCCTCAATGACGATCGCATTGATTCGACTGTAAGCATCGCGATATTTTTCAGTTTGATAATTGATTTGATCATTAATCGCTACAGCTTCGAGTGTTTGCCCCATGTTTTGCCTCTTTCAGTATCCCTGCTCAATAAAAGTTAATCTCTAGCTATTTTATGCTAAGTAGCACAATGCAATAAAAATTAAACCCCACAGCTTTGACTCAAGTCTAGCAGATTTTAGATATATTTTGGATATATTTTAGATATGAATAATACCTATAGCGATCGCTTTTAACCTTCATGCTTAGTTCCCTAAGATCGGGTTCTCAAAACCTTGCACTGACTCTAAGGTGTCCTTAACCCGTTAGAATCGTTGGTGGTTGCGGATTACGGACGAAATAGATTTCAAATGCACTCTAGTTCATAGATGGGGATAATGAGCCTCAAATGCAATAACTTCATCCCAACCTTGGACGGTTAAAAATAATCACGATAAAATAATCGCGGGAAAAGTTTATTTTTGGCTTTCACTAAATTCTATATATAGATCTTTAAAGGCTTCTATCACATCAGGAGATAAATTTTTGTCCCGATCACTATAAAACTTTTGAAACTCGGCAATCGCATCGAAGCGATCATAGTCCTTTACTTCGGCAACCTGTGTCGATGCGTTCACAATTAATTTCGGCTCCACCATAATCGCTTGAGGACAAACTTTTCGTACCCGATCCGCTAGTCCAATGGGAGGTGTATCCATAGCGATCACAAATTTCAAATAGCCTTCATAATCTCGATGAGCTTCTAAATGGTCATCGAGTTGATCAATATGACATTCCACTTTTTTGAGAGGCTTTTGACAATTAAGTGGCTGAAATTGCACCTTGGCTGGTCGCCCAGTTTCCACTTCAATTAAATTAAAGCCTTTCTCCTCACCCACTTCACCAAAATCCACTTGAATTAAAGAACCTGCGTAATAAGTTGGTGCAGCGTTAGGAATCTGCTGTGGTCGATGAATATGTCCTAAGCCCATATATTGGCATTCTGAAGGGATCGCTTGACTAGAAAAACTATATAAATCACCACTATAAAATGCGGCTTCCGAACCTGAAAACTTAGCGCCCTCAATGGTCATATGCGCCATCATCACGTTTACCGCATCAGTTTTAAAGGACTTGGCAAGATCTTGGAGAACATAGGTTACTAGAGTTTTATAATCACTTCTCTGTTCTAAAGCATCTTTATTCCACACATCTTCAGCCGCTAATAACTTCCGTTCTGAGGCAAAAGGCATCGCACCTATACATAGCTTGCCACTAGCTGTATCAATATTCACCACGCCGCCCTCCTCTGCAATTCTAGGTCTGCCCAAAGCTCTCACTCCTGCTAGTGAGAGTAAATCAGCGAGGCTATCGATTCGATTTGCCGAGTCATGATTTCCTGCGATCGCCACCGATGGAATACTTAATTGATTAAGTTGGTAGAAAAAATCATAAGCTACCCGTTCCGCCTCATTTGTAGGATTTGGCACATCAAAGATATCGCCTGAAACTAGGACTGCATCAACTTCAAATTCTTTTGCATATTTGAGGATTTCTTCCAAAGCTAAGGCAATTTCAGGAGTGCGATCGACTCCTTTTAACTTTCTACCCAAATGCCAATCTGAAGTATGTATTAAACGCATAATCGAGGTTTACCGATGAGAACGAGCTAATGAGAAGTATTACTCAAAAGTGATTGAATAGACAAGGAATAGTATGAATACAACAATTATGTTACCTCTAATTTATTAATATCTGCGAATGTGAATGGATTTATTAAGTAGCTAAGCACAATTAAATATAAAACCCCGAAAACTTTAGCGCACGTGCAGCGTGTGCTAAAGTTTTTTGCTCTGTTTTTTAATTATGTCTACATACTCAATCTTTATGCGATTGATTGCAACAGGTGACCAGTTATTTATACAAAATACCAACTATTAAATAATGTTTTCACTAAACAGCACTTATTATGATTTGATACACTAATGATAATACATTTCATTAGCATTGGGTCCTCAAAAGAATAATCAGAATTCCGCCCTTTTGAGTTGACAAATGTCTACAGACGTTAGTCAGTAGACATTTGTCTAGAGCGTCATAAATCGGTAGTGATCTAGAGAATAGGCGGCGCAAAGCGCCGCCCATTCTCTAGAATTTATTCTAACTAATATAATAATTGAGGAGTTACATTTTGTTTGAAATCTAATCCGAACGAGTTCAATTGTCTCTAGTAAGTGCGATCGCTATTTCTGCGATCGGCATGATGTCTATTAATGTATCAAGTATCTCTGCTCAATCGATTCAAGCATCATCAAGCCAATTTTCATCACTTCCCCCAAATCAAGATGTAATTGGACAGAATGTGAGCTCGGTTTCTCAATTAAGCGATGTCCGTCCTACTAATTTGGCTTTCACTGCATTGCAATCTCTAGTAGAGCGTTATGGTTTCTTCGCTGGCTACCCCGATCGCACTTTTCGTGGGAAACAATCCACTAGTCGCTATGAATTTGCCGCAGGCTAATAGTGCTAATGCTAATCCTGCATCACCTAATGGAACCATCAACCAAGGCTTATTTGGAGATTCTTATCAGGGTACGTTTGAGTTAGAATTTGCCCCAAGTAATAAAGATGATGACAAGCCTTTTGCCGTTCGTATGCAATATACTCGCGCATCAGTTAATAATCTTGACTAAAACACTGGCGGTCTAAACTTTGAGTGGGCTTTTAATGAGGCTGTAGCTATTTTCGGACGCTATGGATTTGGGAATATCAGCAATCGCGGTAATGCTATTGCTAATGCCCTGCCTACATACATCAATGCTGGAATCACGAATACTTCCATTAGTCCCCAAACATGGTCTGCGGGTTTAGCTTTCCCTGATTTATTTAAAGAAGGTGCATTAGGAGCGATCGCCGTTGGACAGCCTTTCATCGAGAGCAACGTTGGTAACGCGACACAAACAAATGTGGAATTGTTCTATCGTTTTCCTATCTCTGAGCATATTGCTATCATTCTTGACTTACAGTTTATTTTTAATCCTAACAACAATAGTACTAATAGCAAAATCACCGTTGGCATATTGAGAACTGTATTTGATTTCTAAGAACATCCCAAATCTACCTTACTGATCGATTAGTATTGCGCCATTGGAAATCTATTTCTGAGATTAGGCCTAAATCAAACCAAGCTTCAAATCCCTCAAGCTAAGTGTCATGGGGAACATTAATGGGTAGATCGAGACGCAAATATTTGACGGGGTCTGATGGCATCGGCGATCGCCCCAAATCCAAAATCAGAAATTGCTTTTATTATGTCTGATTTCGCATCTATTTTTTTCATACCTTATTCGGAATCTTCCCAAAAAAGTTAGGAATTGCCCTTGCGATGCGTGCTTTTGCCTGAGTCCTAAAAATAAAGAAACTTAGTGATAATCCCTAGAACCAAAAGTCTAGTTACTATTGTTAATATAAGTACATAAATTTTTTTTTAATTTTAATGATGCAGTTAACAAACACTGAATGGACAGAAACAGAGGAAGATATCGCGAGACAAGCTTTTGAAATTGCTTACAATAGAGAAATTAGCAACTTGATTGATTCAGTAAAACACAAAGCTATTTCTCTTTCAAAAATAGATGATATGTGGCATTTACATGACTTTTTGAGTGCAAAGCGACACGAAGTTGAGGGTAAATATGACTATCGACTGCCAATGCTTGTATTTGTGTTTGCGGGGCTAGTAAAAGATGGATGGTTAAGTCTAAATGAATTAGAAGGATTGAATCCTAATAAAATCTCTAAAATATCGGCACTTGCGCGTATGTAGAGGTCAAATTAATATGAGCAGCTATTTGCACAACCTATTCTAATAATATATAGAACGGAGTAGGCAGTGCTTTTTCTAATAATATATAGAACGGAGTAGGCTGTGCTTTCGCAGTCTACTCCGTTCTGTAGATTATTGATGATCTCTACCTTTAGAGGTTTTGAAACGGTCATGTCAGTATGGGTAGATCATAGTGAAGCAAATCAAGATGCACAAAAACAATAACCTGACTCAAGTCCTACTTATTGTTGTAGTTTCTCTGGATTAATAATTCTAACTAGGCATTAATTGCAGGTTTTGTAATTGCTTAGTATGCGATAATTGTTTCGCTCATAACTCATGGAATTAAGTCCTTCCAGGCTTTGTTCTAGGTTTGCTTCTACAGCTTATGTTCCTGTGCGGACTTAAATTTTTTCAGTCAACCCCTAAAACAACTCATATGACATATACCGTTTCCACTGCAAGAAATATTTTCCCTACCACCTTATCTGCTGACGTTGTACCAGCAACCACAGCAAGATTTAATCAACTTAGTACCGAAGATCAACTCGCTTGGATTTGGTTTACATACCTTGAGATGGGTAAGACTGTAACGATCGCGGCTCCAGGGGCAGCAAGTATGCAGCTAGCCGAATTGACCTTAAATGAAATCAAGAAAATGAGTTTTCAGCAACAAACTCAGGTCATGTGTGACTTAGCTAATCGTGCTGATACTCCAATCTGTCGCACCTATGCTATCTGGTCTCAAAATATCAAGCTAGGCTTTTGGTATGAACTTGGTAAATGGATGGAGGAAGGAATTGTTGCTCCTATCCCTAAAGACTATAAGCTTTCTGCTAATGCTTCCGCAGTTCTTGACACATTAATTAGTCTAGAGGCTGGTCAACAAATCACAATTCTCCGCAACTCGGTTGTGGATATGGGTTTTGACCCTAACAAAATATCTGGAGCTAAGCGCATCACTGAGCCAGTATCGCCTGTAAAAGAATTGTCAAAACGCACTCAAGTTAAGATTGAAGGAATTGACAATGCAACAGTATTGTCTTACATGGATAACATGAATGCTAATGATTTCGATGCTTTGATCTCGCTATTCCTAGCCGATGGTGCTTTGCAACCTCCCTTTCAAAGACCGATTGTTGGTAAAGAAGCGATTGCGCGCTTCTTTACGGAAGAATGTCAAAATCTCGTACTTGTCCCTGAAAGAGGGGTTTCTGAAGCCGCAGATGGTGGTTACACTCAGATTAAAATCACTGGCAAGGTGCAAACACCTTGGTTTGGCTCTGGTGTGGGTATGAATATCTCTTGGCGCTTTTTACTTGATCCTAGCAATAAGATTTTCTTTGTGGCAATCGATTTACTCGCTTCTCCTAAAGAGTTATTGAACTTGATTCGTTAAAAAATTACAGCGCTTTGCGCTTCAGACCAAAAAATCCTTAAGAAGTGTTGCCTTGCCGCACTTCTTAAGGATTTCTTGTAATACATTAATTGCTTCTTGAGAAATGTAAATGCTTAGCGTGCAAAAAAAGGCGCTTAAAACTGATAACTGGACAGGCGCAATCATAACCCTTGTTATAGCCAGTCTATGGATTGCTACTCTAGTTGGATCTTTCCAGATTTTAGTACCAAATTGTTCTTGGATATGGATAATTTGTTCTATTTTAATCCGTACATATCTGCATACTGGGCTATTTATTCTCGCCCATGAATCCATGCATGGAAATTTGATTCCACAAAACCAGCGCTTAAACAAAACAATTGGATGCTTGATGCTAGGCATCTATGGACTTCTGCCCTATGATCGCTGTTTTGTAAATCATATTAATCATCATCGCTATCCTTCTCAAAGTGGCGATCCAGATTTTCATGGTGATGCTGCAAATCCAATCCATTGGTATTGCAAATTTATGAGCGAATATTTCCCATTGCGATCGCTAATTACTTTTATTACGAGCATGATCGTAATTATTGCTATCTTGATGATCTCTTTCAAGGTTTCTCTCATAAATTTAATGCTGTTTTGGCTTTTCCCTCTTATACTCAGTTCGTTACAGCTATTTTTCTTTGGCACATATCTTCCCCATCGTCTAATTGACAACAATTTAAACTTCTCGCCGCGTTTGCAAAGCGATCGCTACGCCATGCTGTGGTCTTTTTTAAGTTGCTACAACTTCGGTCACTACCATTGGGAACACCACGCATATCCCCAAGTTCCTTGGTACAAGTTACCTACAGCACTTCGCACCCAAACTTAAAGAGAGATGAAGAGGTGATCGTAACTACAAATTGATAACTCATGACACTTGCTGTGCTTCAGTTGCTAGGTAATTATCTAGGGTTGCAAAATCACCATTAGCAAGTTCTAGGTCTATTTCTTCAACTGCTTGCTGATAGCCTTTCCAGCAGAGAAATTCATCCATTTCTTCGATTAACTTTTGATAGGCAGTAATATCAAGGATAACGGCCATGCGATCGCCTTGAGCATTAGAAATATATTGTTCTTGGAGTTGTAGCTGCCAATCGGTATAGGAAGTCTTGACGCTGCGCTTTTGGGCGAAGTTGACAGTTGCCAATGTTATTATGAGTTGCAAACTAGTTAAATAAATAGAATGCTATGGCAGATCCTTTAACGGCTGGTGTATTGGTCGGTTTGGCAGTTCAAAAGTTTGTTGAGTCTGGTGCTGGTGAGCTTGCGAAGAAATTTACGACTGAGGCGATTGGGTTTAGATGGAATAACGGCGAATCGGGTCGCGGCGGATATTGTGTAGAATGCTAAAGGCGATCGCGTTGAGCAGAGTGGGGCAAGAGATGTGAATGTGGCTGGTGATGCTGTTTTTAAAGTTAAGCAAACCATAGATTAGGCTGCGAAGCTAGAGGTTAAGAGTATGGAAGAGTTATTGGAACTGAAGGGATTTTTGCTAAGTGGCAATATCTCCGATGCGTTGCTATTGGTGGAGGAGATGACAGAAATGAGCAAGGATGACAAGCTGAATAAGATTTATAGCTTTGCCAAAATCTTGCTGATGCATCTGATCAAGCAACGCGCCGAAGATCGCACTACGCGATCATGGGATCTTTCCATTAAAAACTCAGTGCGGGAGATTCAGCGGACTAATCAACGACGTAAGGCGAAAGGTAATTATTGTGAGCCTTTAGAACTGCGGGAGACGATCGCAGATGCCTATGATATTGCATTAGATTTTGCGGCGGTGGAAGCTTTTGAGGGTAGATATGAGGCAGAAAAGTTAGGCGCAATGGTCGATCGCGATCGCGTAATTCAAGAGGCGATCGCTTTGATTTCTGGTAGCTAAGATAAAATCAGCATAATTAAGTCAATTTTTTACAGGGAATTTTATGAAGGTATTTACTGCTGTTATTGAAAAAGATGTGGACACTAATCTATATGTCGGTTATGTGCCTTCGTTTGTGGGCGCACATTCTCAAGGAGAGACATTAGATGAGTTGCGTGAAAATTTGCAAGAAGTTATTGCGATGCTTTTGGAAGATGATGTGATTTCGCCACAGTCAGAGTTTATCGGCACTCAGTTAATTGCTGTTGCATAAGTCAATAGGAACCAAAATTATGGGTAATATTCCTGATCTTAAACCGCAGCAAGTGATTCGACTGCTAGAAAATCTTGGTTTTGTGGAAGTGCGACAAAGAGAATCGCATAAGCTTTCGTCATGAGGATGGACGCGGTACTACGGTTCCATGTCACAAGGGGCGCGATATTTCGCCGACTTTATTGCGCCAGATTGCACGGGATATTGGTTTGACGATAGAAGAACTTTTAAGAGGCGATCGCAAGCCATGAACAAAGAGCAGCCAGAAGTTACGCAAATAGGAATGCAGGGTGTGACTGCGGAAACTATTAACGCCAAGATTGACCAAAGCGTTAATAAAGCGGTTATTCATCAAGCGCCAAAATCCAATCAGCCAATTCCTAGCAATGTGCGACAGGGTTCCAAAAACTTTGTGGGGCGAGAGGAAGAACTTGAGGATATTCATGCAAAATTGCAAGAGGGGCAGGGTGTAATCGCTTGTGCGGTGGAGGGGATGGGTGGTGTCGGTAAGACTGAACTGGCGCTGCAATATGCGACTCAACCGAACTCGATATCGGTCAAGCCCTCGTCGATAAAGGTGTCCCAAAAGAAGATATCGTCATCGATTTTGATTTTATCAACCCGTAGTTCTTGTAGTCGCGTGGTCACTACCTCGGTAAACATCTTGCCCGTTTCTAGGGTTTTGCCATAGGCTTCAATAGAGGCTGGTGATATCAGTCCGATGTCCACCTTATTTTCTCGATCAATAATCGCGACAGCTTTGTATAGATATAGCTTTTCGGTTTTCCAATCTTTGTTTTTGGCAACCTGAATATCGACACTAGCTTCTATTCTTGCCATTTCCCAGATTGGTGAGTCACCATCGGGATTGGTTCTAATCAGGCTGACAATTTCAATGGTGTTGCCTTTAGCGGAAGTGGCGGTTAGGGCGATCGCGCAGATCTCAATTAAGCGGCGATTGAGTGGATATTTTGATATTTGGATTCTTTAATCTGGCTAATCTCCCAATTATTTTGAAGTTTTAACCAAAATTGGGGGCTTGCTCCCAATGCACGAGACAGTTTCATGGCTAGTAATGCGTTAATATCTTGCAAGGTTTCTAGGCGATTGCCACGGAGTTCGCGTAGGTCTTCGAGTGAGGTTGCCGCAGAAATTCTAGCAAGCTTGATTTGAGCCTTTTGGTGTAATGTTTTAGGCAAAAGTTTTAAGCTGTTTTTTGTGACGTGACCATAGTTTATGTCTTCGGTTGTTTTATTCCGAAAGTTATAAATTGCCACTTACGCTAACACCGTTGTAAATCATCACTATTCAATCACAAGTTGGTATAGTGATCGCGCAATTCGTTCATGATTTCATAAGTCTGAGGATGTCGCATTTTTGTTCATTTATTTATCAAAAGCTTTAATTGCTGCGCTTATTACATAAACCTAGGGATAAAGTTTCTGCAATATTAAAGCTTGTCTAATCATTAATCGCTTTGAATCATTTAGCTTCAATAAGAATATGGTGGTTCTTGCAATATCGGTTAAACCGACAATATAATTTTTCTCAATTTTAAAATGATTGTTCCATTTATGCGATCGCGGATTAAATAGATGTGTAATCTCTAGAGTTATGGGATCAATGCTAGTTAAATCTGATCCTTTGTATCGATTACAAGGCAAGCAAGACAGGACTAAGTTATCTACATTTGACGCTCCTCCATGTTTGATGGCGATCGCATGATCTACTTCGTGACTATAGATCGAAAAGTCTTGATGGATAAGGCAATATTCGCATTTCCCACCTGCGCGGTCATTCACGAATTGTCTGACAGATGCAGAAATATAGATGGTCATTCTAGATTAGAGTTACTGGTATTTGCGGATTGCATAGTCGCATAGGCTCTTATTTTCATCATTGACATAAGTGTATCAAGTTGTTCGTAAAGATTCAGTTCTGCTTCTTCTGAGGAGACGAGGTTTGTGTCACTATTTTTTTGAAGTAACTCGCGCAATCGTGTTTGTGCTTGTTCAGAAACTTTGAATGTTGCAATCTGTTCTGATGTAGGGCGGTTTACTAAAAAGTCAATGATTTCTAGATAAGTTGGTAATTCTGTGGGCGAGGGGGTGCTGGATATGTCAAGTTTATCCATAACATTTTCGCGGAGTGATGTGTTAACTAGATTGGTAAAAATCTCTGAGATTTGATTTTTATATGGGGCTAGTCGTTGGGCTAATTCGTCTGGAATATCGATGGTTAGCTGTGCCATTTTTTTGTGGTGTGTAGGACGGCTTTTTTACATTATAGGTAAATATTTCGAGCATTACGAGCATCGCGCAATTCGTTCATAATTTCATCGGTCTGTAGATGTCGCATATTTTTTAGAACAATCCATCAATAATGTCTTTGAAATTTATAGAGCCTAGATTTCTGATGTCAGTCATTCCGAGTCGTTTTAGGATAGTACCTAAAAAATGCTGAAGACAAGGAAGTAAAAGAGCCTGAACCACTCAAAATCCATGTAGAAGTGTGGGGTAAGCAAGCAGTCAATTGTGTAAATATTCTAGACAAAGGCTGTAATCCAACGATTACAGGCACACTTGATGAGGTTAGCTTTCTTGGCAAGGATGGTAAACAAAT
>CALRWX020000007.1:0-68449 GCA_943371975.1 Pseudanabaena sp. UWO311
TAACTTCTTGCCTTTTTGTTTAACCCAATCAATGACTGTGGTGTGATGTACTCCCATAACTCTTTCAATAGCCCTGAATCCCATGCCATTGAGATACATCTTCAGGCAAGTTTGTTTGGTAGTTTCTGGGAATGCTTTGGTTTGTTCATTGGGATTTATAAACTGTCGTCCACAGTCAGCACAAATGTGATTTTGCTTTCCTTGCTTAATTCCATTTTTCCTTATGTGTTCTGATCCACACTTTGGACACTTCATCTTTCTTGTTTGAACTCATACTTCATTATGCAACGCCCCAAAAAATTTCATTTAACAAATTAGTACAACCTGAACATACAGGCTACTTATTAAGCCCATAAAAAGCTTTTATTATTTTTGGGTTAAAAATTCATCTATACAAGTTAGCTATGAGATCGGCAATCTGCTTCCTATGGAGTAGTCTCTATGTCTATACAAGCTTACAGGGACTGATATATAAGTATTGCTTATGAAATGTGATCTCAAAATTAGCAATATCATCCTCATCAAAAATTTATCTTGGGGTCACATGGCGCTCATTTATAATCCCAGATTTAACCCTAGACTAATAGCTATGAGAAATGAAGAGTTAAGCGCTTTATTAATGTTGGTAGCTCAAAAGATTGTGGGAGGGGGTGATTAGCTATACAGAATCATTTACACGTACCCAAACTAATGGGAAGATTCTAAAAACCACCATATTTGCTATGTTTCTCAACCTTTGGCAACACAATTGTTTGAAAACTTTGGTATTGAGTTTTTTGCAAAGCCCAAACGCAAAATGTCATTTGTGGGCTAATTGCTTATTGTCATCAGCCGAAAAAGACTTCACTCCTTATGGATTGGGCTTTACCAGCTTTTCCTTAACCCGAACTGACGTTAATTATGTCCAATACCAGAATTGTTTTAGTGGAAACGGCGGGGGCGCGGAACCTTGGCTCTGTAGCAAGAGTGATGAAAAATTTTGGACTGTCGGATTTGTGGTTAGTAAATCTCCAATGCGATCGCTTTAGTGAGGAAGCAGTCCATATGGCAGTCCATGCCCCTGAGATTTTAGAAAACGCCAAAATGGTAGAGAGTTTACCTGAAGCGCTGATCGGATGTCAGAGAGCGATCGCCACCGCAGGCAGAATCGATAAAGGCGAAATGAAAGTAACTAGTCCCCCTCAAGGTTTGAACTGGTTATCACAGGTAGAAACTAGTGCGATCGTCTTTGGTGCAGAGGATCGTGGACTGAGTAATGCTGAAATTCAACATTGCCAACAGGTGATGCGAATCCCTGTTAATCCCGACTATCCATCACTAAATTTAGCCCAAGCGGTGGGGGTTTGCTGCTACCAGTGGCAACTACTGAAAAATGATCCCCAATATCACAAAAATTTGACTAGCCAAATCGTCCAAGATTTGATAAAGTCATCACCCATTGACCTTGCACCCCGCGAAGATATAGAAGCTTGCTATCAAAAACTTGAGGCAGTATTGCTCAAGATCGGCTATGTTTATCCCCATACCGCCGCTCATCGGTTACGCAAGTTTCGGAATATCTTCGATCGCGCTAATCTGAATCCGTCAGAAGTCGCGATGTTGCGAGGTATTTTGCGCCAAGTTAATTGGGCTACATCTCATCTTGATTAACCTTTGCAGGAATCCAACTAAGTAATTCAGCATAGTTAAAAAGCAAAATTAGAGATTTTCGCCCGCTACGCAGGTAAAAATCTCTGCTAGAACTTTAAGTTTACTTATGCTCAGCGACTTAAATATATCCTTGCAACATTTTTAGAGACATTCTTGAAGCGGAGTTACAAATAGCAGTGGGACCCAAAAACTTTTCATCGCCTGACGCTAACGAAAAAAGCCGAGAAGCGCGTTTAAATCATTTGCGCGAGCGTCGCCCCAAGGCTGTGTCAAGCAATAGTGAAACCACTCCTCATATTATTGCTCCTGAGTCTCGCCCACGCTTAGTCAGAGAATCGCCGCGATCGCCTGAACCGATAATCGACAATCGGTTTAATAGTTTGAATCATCGTGGTGAGTTTCGTGAGAATAATGTAAAACCCTTACCTAATCGTCAGGGTCGGATTGAGGCACGCCCTGAGCAACGTATCCTAAGAAATCGCAAAAAATCCCCAGCTCGTCCAATTCCCATCAAGTCTTCACCTGCCAAGTCTTTGGGTTGGCAATTACTAAGGCTGACGATCGCTGGTGTTGGTTTGAGTGTCATCGCAGGTACAGCCCTTTCATTTTGGCAAAATCAGCAATTGAATCGAGCTAAGTCGATCGTTCCTGAAGTGATTGCTAAGCAAGAAGATGCAAGCAAATCTACTCAAGAGCTTGTCCCACTCAGTCTTAAGACTGAAGCTACACAACTAGTTAGCAAAATCAAAGAATTGACGGCTAAAGAAAAAGATCTATCAATGCAAATGATGGTGGTAGATCTAGACTCTGGAGCCTACGTGCAGATTGGGGCAAATCAACCGATCTCTGCGGCAAGTACAATTAAAGCGCCAATTTTAGTGGCTTTCTTCCAAGATGTAGACGCTGGCAAAATCAAGCTTGATGAGCAGTTAGAGATTTCTGCCGAAGTCAAGGTTGGGGAGGCAGGAGATTTCCAACTTTTACCAACAGGTACAAAGATCTCGGCGCTAGAAACCGCAACCCAAATGATCGTAATTAGTGATAATACTGCTACTAATATGATCGTCAAACGATTGGGTGGAACGATGGCACTCACTCAACGTTTCAAATCTTGGGGACTGAACAACATCGTTTTAAATAACCCACTCCCCGATATCGAAGGGACAAACACCATTAGTACTCAAGATATGGTGACTTTATTGGGGATGCTGGATAAAGGTAAGTTTCTTGAGCCACGCAGCCGCGATCGCTTTATGGATATTATGCGCCGCCCCGTGACTAACACTTTATTGCCCAAGGGAATTGGCGAAGATGCCAGAATCATTCATAAAACTGGTGATATTCGCTCAGTCGTTGGTGATGTGGGAATCGTGGATATGCCCAATGGCAAACGTTATGCGATCGCTGTAATGGTCAAGCGTCCTGATAACGATCAACGCGCCAATGAGTTAATCCGTAAGATATCACGGGCAACCTATGAATTTTTCTTGACTGGTGGCAATTTACCCGCAAATTCACCTACTAACAATAATTCTACGGATACGACAAACTCCAATCCGCCTACAACACCTAACAATGGTGGTAGTGTCATCGAGACGGTTCCTCTGCCATTGCCGAATGCATCTCCTTCGCCTTCTCCAAACACATTACAAACTACTCCAGAAGTAACTCGCCAAAATCCATAACCAAGATTCTCGTGATGTGTAACTTTATCTATATCTGCGAAAGTGGTGAAAGTTACACAGACTGTATCATCGTAGAAGGTGATCAATTAGCAGATTGCATTGGCAAATATCAAGATATTGAGAGCAAAGCCGAACTTCATCTAAATAATGTCAAGAAATTTATTCAAGAAGCAAGCGATGACATTCAGCATAAAGTTGAAGAAGAAGTTCACACTATGCAAGCAGAAATTGATAAGTTAAACCGCAGTGATCTTTTTCTTGCTTTCCAAGCTAAATTAGAAGCAGCAGAGAGTAATAGAGGCTCTATGTCTGATTTTGACTTGGTAACGTTGAGAGAACAGGTTGAAGGATTTAGAGATATCAGCAAAGAACTAAAAATTGCTATAGCAGGGGTTGGGATAGAAGCAATTGATGCGTTGTTTGGTCTTGAAGAACTATTCTTTGGAGGTGCGGAAACTTTTCTTGGTATGGGTGGTTTACTTGATTTTCTTGGTCCTGTAGTGGCGATCGCTGGTTTGGGGATGGCTGCACATAAAAGCTTCAAAAAACAAGAAATAGACGAAAAAGTAATTTCTGCCAGACTTGAAGTACAGCGCAAGTTTGCTGAAATTGCTAGAGAAAGCGAGAAAAATTTCAAGGACAAGCTAAAAAACTTTGAAGATCAGTTTTATGGCAAGATTTACAATCTCGTTTCCGAAGCCAAGCGCAAGGAAGAAGAGGAAATTGCTGCCTCCAGTGACATCATGAAAAAGTTACTTGTTATTGAGAAAAAGCTGGAAATCGTAAGGCGTGATCTCGCTAATATGAGCAGGTAGAGCATTTTATATTATTGAGATGGCAAAACTCTACTATCGTGGCATGGCAACAGAGGATGGCAAGCCCAAAATTGGTCGTAGTGCCAGATTGTTAGGAGTTAGACCTAATATCGATATAAATATTGAGCAAGTGCCAACAGGTTGCCTAGATAAACAAGGCTATTTGTTGCCAGAGTCACAGCGTAAGTTGCACGGCGATCTTGTAACTGTTGCCATTAGGGACACAAAGGGAATGTCTGTTTCCCTATCCATCGAAGGTTTACCAGCATTTCGTAAGCCTTCACAATTTGGCGGCAATGGCAAAGACCCTTTATGGCAAATTGATGACAGCCATATCACAGGGTATTTGCAGGCAGTCCAAGATAGCCCAATCCACGTTAGCATCATGCCAAGAGTTACAATGACCCTAGAAAAGTACGAGGCAGCATTGGCAAACACTCAAAAATATTGGGAAAGGGTTGATTAGTGAAATACACAGACCATAGGAGTCTATGAAAATGGCATGGATATTTAGTTTGTCGGCAGAATGTGGTTCTGATGAAAGCAATGCACATAAATTTGCTCAGCATTTTGAGGGAATATCATGGATACTGACAAATGGTCGGCAGTGCCAATGTCGCACGGATATATTTCAAGACATAGAAGAAAATTGGTGGTGTCGAGTTTCACCCAATAATCTTAGCGAACTGGGAATAGACAGTCCTGAAAGTGCTTATTCAATGACAGAGTTGGGCATCTTACTATATCAGTCTTTACGATTTGCCATGAACTTCCGTTATGCTCTAGTTGGTGTTGAAGTCGATGAGTTCAGAACTTACAGTGAACTTATCGAAGAATCATCTAATTTATCTATCCCAGGACTAGTTTTAGCGAAACCAATTGAACGAGAACTAGGAATATTATCAGTATTTCGCTCTTTTAGCTCTAGTCATGTTTGGCAACCCTACGCAGGAGAAGTCTATAATCCTCTCATAGCATCCCCAAACTTAAAAAACAAGCTTAATGAACTGCTGGCTGTAAGTTGACCTCACAAGCGAAGACGGCATGACTAAACCGTTAGACCGACATCAACAAAGATTCTACTGATAAACAAAAAAAAGGAGCGCGTAGCGCTCCTTTTTTATACCTGCTTTTTGCCATGATCTCTTGGTTGAGAGATGTCGGGGGCTTTAGGTTCTTTCATTGGCGAAGTCCGATCGCTACTAATACTATTGTGGGGCAAAGGCAGATTAGCGATCGCCGCTTCGATATTGGCCGCCATAATTTCGCGGGGGATTGCGCCAGTAGTATCGCCGATCGCTTTATTCTCGCGATCTAAAAAAATAAACCGAGGAATCCCATCAACACGGTATTTCGTCACTTCAGGCAACCACTTGGTATTGTCTACATTGAGCATCACAAAATTCATGCGATCGCTATATTCTTTTTCCAGTGACAAATTATCTGCTGCCATCGATTGACAACTACTACACCAATCTGCATAAAACTCAATGGTGGTAGGCTTGTCATTAGCCAACGCCTCATCAATGGGCTGAGCGGCGGCGGCAACCGCATCCAGAGAGGTGGTACTTTGCTGGGTCTGAAATCCAAAAAATAAGGCTGTCGTCAAGATGATCGCCGCGATCGCCACTAATAAATTTCGCAACTGATAGGAAGCGGTAGGCGTGGGATTCGTTACTTGCTCTGGATTCATGACTATAAAAATTATAAAAGCGACTATTTCTATTATGCATAGCAGATCTCAGCATATAGAATTTTTCAAGCAGGCGAGCTAAAGAATTTTGTCTTTGGTGAGTGTTTAGGCGATCGCGTTTTTGTAAAGTACAGGATTGGGGTAATCTCATTTACAAATCCATAGCATGTATATAATAGCAATCCTAAATGGTTTATGGAAGCACACTCCCAAGGGATACGCTTCCACAGACCAAAAAATCTACAGATGATTTAGGACTGCTATAGTAAACAGCAATAGAGATTTAGACATAAAAATGAGTTTTGTTTTTGCAGATTTATTTGCAGGTATTGGAGGGTTTAGACTTGCTTTAGAGAGCGTAGGCGGTAAATGTGTATTTTCTTCTGAGTGGGATCAATATGCTCAGATGACATACAAAGCTAATTTTGGCGATATTCCCAATGGAGACATTACTCAAATTCAACCATCTTCTATTCCAGATATCGACATATTAACTGCTGGTTTTCCTTGTCAACCATTTAGTGCAATAGGTAAACGTGAAGGCTTTGCTCATCCCACTCAAGGAACTTTATTTTATGATGTACTTAAAATCTTAAATCAGAAAAAACCAAAAGCTTTTATTTTAGAAAATGTTGAAGGATTAGTAACTCATGATCACGGAAAAACTCTAAGAATAATATTAGATAGTTTAGCCGTATCTATAAATGGACAATATCTTTTTTTTAGTCAAGCTGATGTTAGATATCATGTATTTTGGAGCATTCTAGATGCTAAATGCTACGGTCTGCCACAGGTTAGAAAAAGAATATTTATAGTAGGTATATCTGAGGATATTTCTAGAGATATACCTAGTTTTAAATTCCCTTTGCCTATGAAAGACAAAGAATATATAGGCTCATATGTAGAAAAAGATGTCAGTGGTTATTCAATATCTAAGCACTTACAAGAATCATATCTATTTAAAAAAGATGATGGTAAGCCAGAACTAATTGATCAAAATTCTAAAATTCAAATTAAAACATTATGTTCGACCTATCATAAAATTCAAAGACTAACTGGAACTTTTGTTAAAGACGGAGAAACTGGAATTAGATTACTTAGTGAAAATGAATGTAAAGCCATCATGGGATATCCTCAAAACTTTATTATTCCTGTTTCTAGAACTCAAATGTATAGACAATTTGGCAACTCAGTTGCAGTCCCAGTCGTTCGCCAAGTTGCGATAAACTTAATTTCTTTGTTGGAAACTTATCAAGTTATTTCAGGTGACTTTAAAGCTAAAAAAAGAATGATTAGTGCTTAATAGTAATAATCAAGGTAATAAATCTAAAGAACAAAACTTAGCTCACATTAATATTATCAAAGAATATTTTGAAATGTATCCCAATCTTGAAATACATACTAAAGATGTTGTTGATTGGGTCACGCCCACTTATCTAGAGCGTAAGGAAAAATATTGAGAGATCCTGATCGAGGAATTAGATATTCATATCAAATAGACTTCCTTTAAAAAAATAGCCAAAGAAATTTATAAATATGCCCCTAAATATACTTATAATAAGCAGCAACAAGATTTTACAAGTGTTTAAAAGAAAGAGATCTTAAAGCGCGATGGATAAAGGTATGTAATTTGTGGAGCAAGTCGAGAGAATGGAGTGGAACCACATATTGTTCATATTAAATATAAAGATATGGGTAGATTAGCCGTCATTAAAAATGGACAAACTCTATGTAGCCAACAAAACTTTCTTAAAAAAAATCTTAAACAAACTGAAACAGGAAAAAAGACGTTTGTTTGACTCTATAAACTTACTAAGAAGGAAAACAATCAAGAATTATAAGATTTTTGTGATAGTATTCTCAATAGCTTTGAGGATTTTAATATTAATAGAAATATTGTATTGAAACGGGAATTGTTTTAGCGATCACGTAACACGTCCTTTAATGTACATTGCTGCCTAACTACACAACTATGAGTAATCCTGAGAACTCCTTTGATGCATCTGAATATGACCTTACGCAAGACAAACTCACTTTTAGTGAAAAACTTGCCTATGGTGCGGGTGATCTTGGCACTTCGATCATCACTAATCTGCTCTCATTCTTTCTCCTGTTCTTTTTTACCAATGTTGCTGGACTCGAGCCCGTCCTTGCTGGCTTAGTTTTATTAATTGGCAAAATCTTTGATGCGATTAACGATCCGATTATTGGGGTATTGAGCGATCGCACCAAGTCGAAACTGGGTAGGCGATTGCCTTGGATGATTTATTCGGCAATTCCCTTTGGGTTGGCATTTATAGCCCAATGGTTAGTGCCTAGTACCGACAAAACAGTCCTTTTTTGGTACTATGTTGTCGTCGGCGTTATTTTTAATACCTTCTTTACAGCAGTTAACCTGCCCTATACAGCCCTTACCCCTGAAATCACGCAAGATTACAATGAACGGACTAGTCTGAACACCTTCCGTTTTACCTTTTCCATCGGCGGCAGTATTCTCTCTCTCTTTATTGCCCAAATTATTTTTGCTTTTTTCAAAGACCCTGCGCGGCAAACAGACAGTTGTAACACAGGTGGAATGCAGTACATAGTGCTGGGCGCTGTCTGTGCGATTATCTCCAGCATCTCAATTTATTGGTGTGTTTTTGGGATTAAAAAGAGAGCGATCGCTAGCGATCGCCACCGACTCCATAATGAATCTCTAGAGTCTAATCATGAAGAATTGAGCTTTGGCGAACAGTTAAAAATAGTCTTTAACAATCGTCCATTTCTATTTGTGATTGGCATTTACTTCTGCTCATGGCTAGCTTTGCAAATCACAGCTTCCATCATTCCCTATTTTGTCGTTAATTGGATGAAGATGCAGGAGAATGACTTCATTCTGGTGACGATCGCTGTCCAAGGTACGGCTCTCGTCATGCTATCGGTATGGAGTGCGATCAGTAAAAGATTTGGCAAAAAAGTCGCTTATTTCATGGGAGCTAGTATTTGGATTATTGCTCAAGCAGGATTGTTTTTCTTGCAGCCAGGGCAAGTCGTCATGCTCTATGTATTGGCGATCATGGCGGGCGCGGGAGTATCTACGGCTTATCTCATTCCTTGGTCAATGATTCCCGATGTCACCGATCTTGATGAACTAGAAACAGGTCAGCGCCGCGAAGGTATTTTCTACGCCTTCATGGTGCTATTGCAAAAAGTTGGGCTGGCGGGCGGCTTATTTTTGTTGGGGCTTGGCTTGTCATGGGCGAAATTTAAAGAAAGTGTCCCCTGTCAGCCTTTGCCAGTGCAGCCTGAATCGGCTCTATTTGCGATTAGGGTAGCGATCGGTCCTTTGCCAACGATCGCTTTAATTCTTGGTTTAGTCTTGGCATATTTTTATCCGATTACCCGCGAAGTGCATACAGAAATCTTAATGCGGCTTTCGGAAAGGAGAAGACAATAAATATAGAAGCTTGTATCGCCCATTAAGCAGTCGATACAAGCTTCTATGTTTTAAGTTGCGATTTATTGCAGTCCGCAACTAGTTCTATTGATTTTCGTCATATTGAGGTAGCCATGATTCCCCACAACGCCATGCTGCCAGAATCTAACGCCCAAACTCCCAAAGCATTTCCTCAACTATTTAGCGGAATGCTTGCCCTCGCGATCGCCCTTGTCGGTAGTGCCTATCTTGCAGGAAATGCATTGCGATCGCTCAGGTCAAATGACAACCTCACCGTAATTGGTTCCTCAACTCGTCCAATCCGTTCAGATTTCGTGATTTGGCGAAGTTCAGTTTCTAGTCAACAAGCCACCTTGCCCCTCGCGTACCAAGAACTCAAACGACATACAGAGCGAGTGCGGAGCTATTTTAAGGGCAAAAATATTCCTGATGCTGATATCTCAATTAATGCGATCGACACTCAACCCATTCCTGAAACTAATGGGAATGGCGCACTGACAGGTCGCACCATCGCCTATCGCCTAGTTCAGCGTTTTGAGATTCGTTCTAAAGATATCGATGCGATTACCGCGATCGCGAGATCGAGTACAGAGTTGATTAATGATGGTTTGCCCTTTATCTCCGAACCTGCGGAATATCTCTATACCGAACTGGGCAAATTGCGAGTAGATATGATTTCTGAAGCAACCAAAGATGCTAAAGCTAGAGGTGAAGCGATCGTCAATGTCTCAGGCAGTCGCCTCGGAACAATCCGCAAAGCCGAAACCGATGTCTTCCAAATTACAGCCAGATATTCCACTGAAGTTAGCAACAGTGGCGCATACAGCACCACCACCATCGACAAAGATATCCGCGCCGTAGTCGCGATTACCTTCGCAGTTGAGTAAGCTTATCTCCATGACTGGCATTCGCAAGACTCTACATCAGTATCTGTTGACTTGCATCCGATTTGTCTTTGATATTCAAGGATGCAAGTCGTTTGTCTTTTTTTGCAACGATAAGATTCTCTTTTTTTACTCATCAAGTTGTAGCAAAGGTTGTGAAAAATGCTTTTATTGATATCAGCATCAAAGTGTAAAGATTTAACGTATAAACATTTCCCATTTGGAACTTTTTCAAATACTACTCCAAACTCTTGTAACTCACTTTCTTCTATCCAGATGAAATCAATATCCCTATTTTTGGGTGTTGCTGTAGCAGTCAGTGAAGCTACTACACCATAAAATTCGCTCTCGGTGCTGACATACAAAAGACTGTGTTTGCGCTCATCAGGAAAAATTTTCTCTGAGCCTAATTTGACACGCAAAGATAAGTCATTATCTCCTTCCTGTGGATACCAATGAGTACGCTTATTTAGTTTTCTGATAAAAACGCCAGAATGAATATCAAAATCTGCAAGAGTAGGAAGCATAAGCAATTAAAACTAATCTAGGTCAAGCTCTTGCAAAGCTTCTTTTGCATAGTCACAAATATATTGATCTTTGTCAAAGGTATAACGGTCTATAGCATTTTTAATAATATTTATATCAATTTCATCAGCAATAATTAACAAGGCATCTATAACCGATGCTTTAATTGTTCGTCTATTAGTTGGAGGAATAACATCAAAAATCAACCTATATCTTTGTATAGGATCAACTTTATAAGCACAAGCGATCGCTTTAATCAATATTTCCAAGAAAGTTTCTGCAACACCTCTATGAGATTCATTTTCTAACATTGGAATATATAGCTTTTTAACGATTAATCCAAGTGTTTCTAAAATAGAAAAACTATCAGTTTCAGCCAATAAGTTAACTGCGCCATCGTAGCTATCATTAGCTTTACTATTCGCTCCCCATTTTAAAACATCTAAACCAGATTGCCATGAATTAATATATTGAGAAACAACCTTTCTTGATTTAGATCTTTGCAATGAAGATGACAAAAAATACTCTCTAACAAGTAGATCTGGATCACTCCAATAAGCAACAGAACCCGTTTTGGAAGAATTTTGAATATTCTCTAGCTTGTAATCCTTTGAACTAGTACTTAATCCAGCCATTTAAAACCCCATTCTTTTTTAATTTCATCAGTAACCAAGCCTAAAAAAGTTTCTACTGTGGATCTATGCGCTAAGTCAAACCATGTTTGACTATCTACAGCATTTATACCCATAGTGCTAGCAGTTAATTCCAAAATAATAACTGGAAGGTTATCATTTGGCTTAACACCTTGATGTAATCCAACAGATAATTTCCCATTATTTTCTTTTAGTTCAAGTTCTAAATTAAAGTCAAATACTCTAGTCTTTAACGACAGATCATCAAATCTGTTAGCAAGAAATCTAAATATCTTTTGATGATCATTAACATTATTCCAACCAAAGTTTTGATCTATTTGATTAATGTACGAAAGTTCATAACGGATTGGTTGTAATGGTATACTTTCAGTATTTATCCACCAGTCTTGAAAATCTTGCCACTCTTGAGCAAATCTCGGATAAATTTCTTGAAAATGAGGATACTGATCTTTCTCATCTTGCCGTCGCCAATTGTAATGAAAACGGTTTGCTTGCAACTGAACTAGTTGTCTTCTATCTTCAGATTCAAACCAAACTCTACGAAGATTTGGAAGGATAGATAAAAATTCAATTGTGCCTATGGGGGGACGATCTAATGGTGGGTTGGGAAACTTATTTCGGATGGTTTGCCAATATAAACCAAAATGAACAGATGAAAATTCTGTGGCATTGAACTCAACTCCACAAATTACCTCTGTTAGTGGTGATTTTGCGAACTTGGCTCTTGACATGTTTTTTTTAAGACAGGTATATTTGCTAAATTGATTTAACGATGACTTGTTGTATGTCTAAAGTTATACTGCGATCATAGCCTGATTCAGGCTGTATAAACCTTAGCAAATATCACAAACAATAAAAAAACAAACTAAAAAGGTAGCGGAAAAGCTACCCTTCTAGTCCAAGCTAGCGATTATATACCTAATCTTTGGTAAATCTGATCAAGATTCTTCAGATGCTTATTCGGATCAAAACAAGCGGCTAACTCTTCTTCAGAGAAAGTTTTCTGCACAGTTTCATCTTCGCTGATCAACTTGCGGAAATCACCGTCGGTCTTATTCCATGCAAGGTGGGCAGCTTTCTGAACGATCACATAGCTCTCTTCACGGCTCAATCCCTTGGAGACTAGTCCCAGCAACACCTGCTGACTGAACACCACACCACCATAACAGTAGAGATTGCGCTCCATATTGTGGGTATGCACCAACAGATTTTTGGTCAAATCCGTGATTTCTCTGAGCATGAAGTGAGTGAGAATGCAGCTATCAGGTAGCAATACCCGTTCCGCCGCACTGTGGGAAATATCGCGTTCATGCCATAGGGCAACATTTTCTAAAGCCGTCGTCGCATAGCCGCGCAACAACCGCGCCATACCTGTTAGACGTTCCGAACGGATCGGATTGCGTTTGTGAGGCATTGCTGACGAGCCTTTTTGTCCTTTGGTGAAATGTTCTTCAACTTCGAGGACATCGGTACGCTGCAAGTTGCGAATTTCGACGGCAAAGCGTTCGATCGATGCGCCGATTAGAGCTAATACCTGAGAAAACTCGGCATGGCGATCGCGAGAAATTACCTGCGTCGATGCACAGTCGGGCTGAAGTCCCAATTTTTGGCAAGCGATCGCTTCAATGCGCGGGTCAACATTGGCATAAGTACCAACTGCACCCGAAATTTTACCGACAGCAATCGTTTTACTTAAGTTCAATAGGCGATCGCGATGGCGCAGTAGTTCTGCTAACCAACCAGCCAGCTTAAATCCAAAGGTAATTGGCTCGGCATGAATACCATGCGTCCGACCCGACATAATCGTGTAGCGATGTTGTTGGGCTTGGTAGCGAACTGCTTGGATGGCTTCTTCTAACTGGGCTTGAATAATTTCTAAGCTATCTACTAATTGCACGGCAAGAGCCGTATCTAGCACATCGGAACTAGTCAAACCGAGGTGGATGTAGCGCCCTGCATCACCTACATATTCATTTACGTTGGTCAAAAACGCGATCATGTCGTGCTTGACCGTTAACTCAATTTCATTGACGCGATCAGCATCAAAGTTTGCTTTCGCCTTAATTTCTTCGACGGCATCGGCAGGAATATATCCTAGTTCTGCCTGTGCCTCGCAAACGGCGATCTCAACTTGCAACCAAGTTTGGTATTTATGGCGATCCGTCCATAACCGACCCATTTCGGGTAACGTATAGCGTTCTATCAAAACTCACGCTCTTGAAATAATCACAATTTTTAATTATAGCAAATATTATTAGCTATAGCCAAAGATATAAAAACAGAAAGGTGGCGCAATGCGCCGCCTTTCTATTGAAGCATCGTTAAAATACCTTGCTGACCTAATAACATTTCTCGCAAAAGACTGAAAATACCGACACCAATCACAGGGGAAATATCAATGCCGCCGATGGGTGGGATCAGCTTACGTAGCACGAATAGTAAAGGCTCAGTGGGGAAAGTAATTAGGCTATAGGGAAATTGCTTGAGGGGAATCTGGGGATACCATGTCATCACAATGCGAAATATATAAAGGAGGATGAATAGTCCCAACACAATATTGAGCGCTAAAGAGCTAACAGCGATCGCGTCCACGATAGTCACCAATTTTCAAAACTTATCGTAGTCGATCCTAACAGTTTTACTAATTTTTGCTTAACCATAGAAGCAATTCATGAGTTGCCCCGACGGTCTGAACTTAGTGGCATAATGCTAGATGGACAAATTATGCCAATTCGTAATATTGTTTACGGATTTTTTAGCGACCGATCGCTTTTTACCCAAATCTTGAAACCAAACCCTAAATCATAAGTTCATGGCTAGCATTCCCTCCCTCACTGGTGCTGAAATTCGCACGAAATTCCTCAAATTCTTTGAAGAGCGTAATCACAAAGTACTACCTAGCGCCTCCCTCGTCCCCGCCGATCCCACCGTATTACTCACCATTGCGGGAATGCTACCATTTAAGCCAATTTTTTTAGGACAGCAAGAGGCTGAAGTACCTCGCGCCACCACATCTCAGAAATGTATTCGCACCAATGACATCGAGAATGTCGGTAGAACAGCGCGTCACCATACCTTTTTTGAAATGTTAGGGAATTTCAGCTTTGGTGATTATTTCAAAAAAGAAGCGATCGCATGGGGATGGGAATTAGTAACTAAAGTATTTCAACTACCACCCGATCGCCTTGTGGTCAGTGTCTATCACACCGATGAAGATGCCTTTGCGATTTGGCGCGATGCGATCGGTATTCCTGCCCATCGGATTCAACGCATGGGTGATGATAACTTCTGGGCATCGGGCGCGACGGGACCCTGTGGACCTTGCTCGGAGATCTATTATGACTTTCATCCAGAACTAGGTGATGATGCAATTGATTTAGAAGATGATTCGCGCTTCCTAGAAATTTATAACCTTGTATTCATGGAATTGAATCGAGATGCTCAAGGTAATCTTACAAAGTTGACGAAGCAGAATATTGATACGGGCTTAGGCTTGGAACGAATGGCACAGGTTTTGCAGAGCGTTCCTAATAATTACGAAACCGATTTAATCTTCCCAATCATCAAAAAAGCTGCTGATATTGCAGGGCTTGATTATCACAAGAGCGATGAGAAGGTGAAAACTTCGCTCAAGGTGATTGGCGATCATGTACGCTCAGTAGTCCATATGATTGCCGATGGAATTAATGCCTCTAACGTCGGACGTGGTTATATTTTGCGTCGCCTCCTGCGTCGAGTCGTCCGTCACGGTCGTTTGATTGGTATTTCAGGAACATTTGCCTCCGAAGTTGCCGAGGTTGCGATCGCCCTTTCCGAGTCGATTTATCCTAATACTCGCGAAAGAGAACAGGTCATCAAAGATGAAATCAAAATCGAAGAGACTCGCTTCTTACAAACCCTAGAGCGCGGAGAGAAGTTATTAGAAGAGATTCTGGCAAAGCCTGAAGTGCAATCTAGCAAGACTATTTCAGGGGTTGATGCTTTCACTCTCTATGACACCTATGGATTCCCTCTAGAACTAACTCAAGAAATTGCTGAAGAGGTTGGCTTTGACGTTGATGCCGACGGCTTTGAGTCAGAAATGAAGAAGCAACAAGAGCGATCCCAAGCTGCCCATGAAGATATTGATTTATTAGCTAAAGATAACTGGGTAAATATTGCGAAAGAAATTGGGAAGACGGAATTTCTCGGTTATACAGAACTCAGTAGCACCACTAATGTTAAAGCAATTCTCGTCAATGGTGAACTGACGCAAAAGGCGATCGCTGGTAGTAAAGTTCAAATCGTTTTAGATCGCACCCCTTTCTATGCTGAGTCTGGCGGACAGGTTGGCGATACAGGTTATCTCGCCATTGGTGAGGCGATCGCGAAAATTAGTGATGTCCAGAAACAAGCCGATCTATTCATTCACATTGGACAGATCGAACGCGGCGAAATTGCCGTTGGTGATAGCGTTAATGCTCAAATCTCTGTATCCGAACGCCGCCGTATTCAATCGCATCACACTGCCACGCACCTTTTGCAAGCAGCCCTGAAAAAAATCGTTGACTTTAACATATCTCAAGCAGGTTCTCTTGTAGATAGCGATCGCCTCCGCTTTGACTTTAATCTCAATCGTGCAGTCACTGGTTCAGAAATCCAGCAAATTGAACTCCAAATCAATAACTGGATCGCCGAAGCCCATGACTCCCTAATTGAAGTATTACCCATCAGCCAAGCCAAAGCTAAAGGGGCGATCGCGATGTTCGGGGAAAAGTATGGCGCTGAAGTGCGTGTAATTGATATCCCCAATGTATCAATGGAACTTTGCGGCGGTACTCATGTTAAGAACACTAGCGAAATTGGTTTATTTAAAATCATTTCTGAATCTGGAGTTGCCTCTGGTGTACGAAGGGTTGAGGCGATCGCAGGTCAAGCAGTTCTTGAATATCTAACAGTACGCGACAATATCACCAAAGATTTGAGCGATCGCTTTAAAATTAAGCCTGAAGAAATTAGCGATCGGATTACAGGTTTGCAACATGAGTTAAAAAATTCTCAAAAAGAAATCGAAACTCTCAAGCAGCAACTAGCTTTGGTTAAAGCCGACACCCTAATCCACGAAGCCGAAGCTGTAGGCGAATTTAAAATTCTGGTTGCCCAACTTCCTGATATCGAAGCTGAAGCCCTCAAAGCGGCTGCCGAAAAACTCTCGGCAAAGTTGGGACATAGTGCAGTTGTACTTGGTTCCTTTAGCGCCGATGATAAAGTGACGCTAGTTGCTTCCTTCAGTAAAGAAGTAATCGCGAAGGGTTTACAAGCTGGCAAATTTATCGGGGCGATCGCCAAAATTTGCGGCGGCGGCGGCGGCGGTCGTCCGAACCTCGCTCAAGCAGGGGGTAAGGATGCCAGTAAGTTACCAGAAGCTCTAGAAGCTGCTGAAACCCAGCTAAAACACGCTCTTGGCAAATCTTAGAAATCTCCTTAAGTCAAGATAGAAGTCTAATCATGAAACTACACTCGTTAGAAATTGAAAATTTTCGAGCCATTAAACATCTCAAATTAGATTTTACGGACGAATTATCAAGACCAAGATTAATGACTTTAATTGTTGGTCCTAATGGTTCTGGTAAAACTTCTATCTTTGACGCTATTGATATTGTTGTTAAAACCTTTGAGAATCCACAAAATCCTCAACTCAGAGATGGGCTGATTTTTTCTCCTCAGCAAATTGTAAGAGGAAAAGGATATGTTGCAAATATAGGCTTTGAATATTCAATAAATAAGGATGAAGCAGAAGTAATTAAAAAAATTTATGCCGATCTTGGCATTTCTGCCTTTTTAGAAGAGGGAAAAAAATTTCCCGTGCAGGATAGTCTGAAATTCACTTGGTTTTTTCCTCCATCACAAATTATGGAGCGATTTAAGACTTTTGATTGTAATGAACAAACTGATTTGCATAATATTTTAGGCGCAAGAGGAAAAGCACAAAAGTCTATTGAGAGAAAGTTAGAATCTGAGAGTATTTTTGATAAAGTTGGTAGTGTTTGTTATTTAGATCAAAGACGCTCAGTAAAGTTAGAACATAGTATTTTTAACAATAAAAATCATGAAGATTTAGAACATAATGAGGTTCTTTCACTGCTGTATAAATACTATTCTAGGCATATCACATGGAATGAAGAAAAATTTGGTGAATCATATTGGACTAGAATCAAGCGATTATTTAACAAGATTTGTTATCCAGCAGAACTAGTTCGTTTTGAATCTGGACCAGATTCAGACACACTTATTTTTAGAAAAAATGAACTTGAATATGATCTATACCAAATGAGTTCTGGAGAGCATCAAATTTTACGAATCTTAGTTGGCTTAACTTCAGCAATAGCTAAAAATTCAATTGTTTTAATTGATGAAATTGAACTTAACTTACACCCTACTTGGCAAAAAAGATTAATTAGAGCATTGAGAGACGACACAGATAATAATCAATATATTTTCACAACTCATTCACCTGATGTGATCGGTCTTTTCTATGACTCAGAAATTATTCATCTTGGGAATTTATCAGAGTAGTTAATAATGAATATTAAAGATGACACCCTATATATCCTAGTTGAAGGAGAACCAAATAGTCCTGAAGTTGAGTCATTTGGTAGGCTTTTATCGTCAGACATTAATACAGTAAATTATGAATTTATTGAAATTGGTGGTAGTGGCAATTTTAATACAGTCGCGAAATTAATATATAACAAAGTAAAAAACAGAGAAAATTCTATTCATAAAGTAATTCCTGTATTAGCGATCGCAGATCGTGACTTTCGCAAATATTCATCAGATGACGAGATTGCAGATAATCTTTTAATTGAAAGAAATAAAGCAAAAATTATTTATTGGGAAAGACATGAGTGGGAAAACTTTTTACTTGATGAATTAGATGTAATTACGTCTTTCTTGAATCAATTACTAGATAAGTCATCAAACAATAAACCTACAAAGCAAGTTATAACTCAGGTAACAGAAGAATTTATCAATAATTTCTTATTACAGTATTTTCAAAGTCAAATTCAGACAGAATTTATAGAATGTATTAGATTTAGATTTCTACATTCAGATAAGTCATATTCTAAATTGGAAGCACCCAAAAATATTACAGGTATAGACGATTTAAGAAAATGGTATATATTGCAAATAGATGAAAAATCTCAACAATCTAAAACTAAAATAAAAAATTGCTCTGATATTTTTGATCAGGTATTAGGAGAATATAACTGGAAAAATTGGATTGAATTTCCTCAGTCTTTATCGTTAGAGGATGGCAAACAATATTTCCGTGGTAAAGAAGCATTTGTAAACCTCCTTAACTACTTATCAAATGAATTCAAAATTTATCATCTCAATGAGAATAGATTGAAAGAGCGTATTCTTAGAGATTTAGAAAATCGTAAAGAATCAATTTTAGTTTCTCAGATCAACAAATTACTATCACCTTATTTAGAAAAAGATAGGGAGATTTTAGAGTGAGTAATAGTCACTCTGTTCACTTTCTAATTTCTACACATAGCTATTTAGAGGATTAAAGGATACTATGCTTACAAATATTAAGATACTAATTGAAGCTTGCAAAAAGTCATCTATTGACCATGAGATTTTGCATCCGAATCAGAATGTGGTGAAGGTTAAATTTGGCGATCACGAATATTATTTCACTAACTACTCAACGCCTTTAACGCCGCAATCTATTGCTGAGTTTTTTAAAGATAAACAGTATTTTTATCAAATCTTTCAAGATGTCGTGCAGATGCCTCGCACAATCTCTTTTATTTCCCCTTATTGCGATGTGAAGTATTTAGAGTATTTAGAATTTCCTTCTATCGATAGTATCATTGCCGAAATAGAAAGAAGTTTTGCGTTACCAATAATTATCAAAAGAAATCGCGGATCGGGTGGGAATAATGTTTTTAAATGCGCTGATTTACTGGAAACTCGTAATGCTTTAGAGCGTATTTTTAATACTAATAGTAAAAACTATGACTATGTTGCTCTAGTACAAGAGCCTATTAATATCGTTAAGGAATATCGGTCTGTATGTCTTAATCAAGAGCAAATAGTTTTATACGAAAAAGATATCTCAAAAGCAAAGTTTACGGGAAATCTTAGTCCATTACATTGGGAGGGCGCGATCGCTAAACAAGTAAATGATGCTCAAATGATTCAGGCGATCAATCAATTCATTCAACCAATTTTTCAGAAAATGGCGATCGCCTATGTGGGCTTAGATGTTGCCTTAGATGATCAGGGACAATATTGGTTGATTGAGGCGAACTCGCATCCGAATTTTGATATTTTCATTCGGGATAATGGTGAAGAAGCGATCGTGCAGCTTTTTCAAAAAATCCTCAAATATTTAAACCCATAAAAAAAGGGTCGGCGCTAAGCGCCGACCCTTTTTTAACTAAACCTATAGCAAGCCAATTTGAGAAAGAATACCTTGACCAGTGAGCAACTCTGTCGCTAAACCGATGACGAAGCCAAGCATTGCAAGACGACCGTTCCAAGTTTCAGCGAAATTGTTAAAACCAAATTTAGGATCCGTATTAGTGTCAGACATTGCAATTATCTCCTTTGTTCTGTGACTTCAAGACTTTTAAAATCTTTCCTTGAATTAATAATACTTTATATTTCTTAACAGACCATACCACTTAGGGTAGATTCGACAAAACTATGAGACTCATTACAGAAGTCAATGGTAAACAAGGAGCTTAAGCCCCTTGTTTAGGTTAAAGCTCAAAAGCTAATGAAATCAGTTGATCACAGATGACTCGCAGCGCGAGTCTCCCCTAACATAAAAGCTACCGAGATCAAGCGATCGCAGTAGCTTTTATAAAAATAAAAAATAAATGAGAGCAGTAATAAATAATAGCTTTGGCTATTATTTAAGCATCGTAAGTAGCCTTACCAGTAAACTTAACGCTTACAGGGTTAGGGTTGTCACCAATCTTGCGTCCAACGCTATTAGCAGCAACGCGACCAGCATTCACCTTCTCAGGGAATACACCATCTTTAGGATGGAGATACACTTGATCGCCATTTGGAAATTCGCGCCAAATTTTGTAATTGGTGATCTTAAATTTACGCAACTGTGTACCCAAAGCAAGAGCTTGCTCTTTCTTAGCTAAGTAAAGTAAATTATCGCCTTTAACAGCAGTTGCAGCGCCGCCTGTAGGAAGTTCAAATACAAACTCTTTAGGAGTGTTCCAAGTAATTAGGTATTTTTCTTCGGTGAAGGCTGAGTTGAGCAAACCACCAGTGCTACCGCCCCAAATTGGGGTTTTGCCAGTGGGCTTAGGAGCAGTGAAGGTTGCTACCACTTGTGCTTTTTCTTCAGACATTGAGATGTTCTCCCAAATTGCGTATATGCTTTTGATATCAAGTGCAAAGATATCATTTTTCCATACCCCTGCTTCAAGCTTACTTAACGTTACTTTACGAAGCTTGACAAAACTTTTAGAAAAAAACTCACAAGAAACTTGAGCTTTTTTTTAATCAGGAGCTAATTAATCGACTCAAATATCGCTCGATTAATATGGCAGCCACAATGTCATCAATCGGGCGATTAGGCGATCGCATTCCACGAGGGACTAATTTCATTAATCCCGTTGCAGGATAAATGTCCCAAAATCTTTGTCGAGCCTCTTCGCTGCTATAACGCTCGTCTACGGTAATAATCCGTAAATCTGAGAATGAGGATTGCAATTTAGATTTCCATTGTTTAGATGCGGTTTGATCGCCCATTATCAGTAGAGATATGGGGTAGCTATCTAACAAGTTACCGACTTTGGCGATCGCTTCTGCGCTCGGTATAACTGCCTGAAAATGCAGTTTCCGATCTAAGCCCATAACAGCGACACCACATTTTTGTTTTCCTGGATCGAAACCTAGCAGCACGGATATTCCTGAATTTAGTGATTGATGGTTACGCCGATCATGATTATATCTTTTGAATAAATTCATTGATGCCATTGCGGTAAGTTTCGAGAGAATCTAGAAATCCTTCATTATGACTGCCGCGTAGTTTGACTAGTTTTTTTGGCGAATTAGCCACTTGAAAGTTTTTTTCTCCATGATGAAACGGGATAATCTCATCCTCGGTGCTGTGAATGATTAACACAGGAATTTTGATATTCGGTAAACGATCAATCGAGTTGTAGGAAAATCGCGACAAGAGGCGAATCGGTAGAAATGGGTAAATCTCGGCGGCGCGATCGCTAATTGATGTAAATGTAGACGTGAGAATCAGCCCTGCTGCGGAATTTTGAGGGTTTTGTTGCGTAGTAGTTTGGGCAATGTAAGAGGCGATCGCCCCACCTAGAGATTCACCATAAATCATGATTTTTTGAGGTGGGATTTTGCGTTCTTGGGTGAGGTATTGCCATGCTGCCTCAACGTCTTTATAGGTTCCCTCTTCACTCGGCTGACCTTCACTTTTGCCATAACCGCGATAGTCAAATAAAAATGTGGCAAGTCCTAAGTCTTTAAATATTGGTAAATAGCTAACACGATTACCAATATTGCCGCCATTGCCATGACAAAACAAAATTACGCCTTTGCCAATAGGGTCTTTATCTTTTGCGGGTACAAACCAAGCAGATAAATTGACATTATCTTTTGTCCTTATTTGAATATCTTCAAATTTTAATCCAATAGATTTCGGTGTTTCTAGGACATCTTTCCTAGGCATAAATACCATGTTTGACTGTCCAAAATATAAAGCGATCACTAAGCCAATATAAGCAAGAACAAGCACCCGAATCACTGGCAGCAAAAACTTCTGAAATATTAGAAATGCTGATTGCGAATTCCAACTCATATTGCCTCTATCATTAGCGATAAACCATCAAGTTTTTTAAAATAATTTAGAGATTTTTTTAAGGAACATAAATACAGGGTAAAATTTATTATTCTTGCAGTTATACAGTGAGTAATTAAGTGATTGCTAATAGCTTGCTGTGCCAAAAACTGAGTTTATACTTCTAGTAATCTATTAACGTATTTAGAAATTACTAATGTCGTTACTATCATCTCTAGCTCTTATTTCTATACTGATGTTACGTGGAAACCAGATGATGAATCTCTTGCCGCTAGGCATGATAGGGCGAGCATGGGGGGATTGCCATTACCTTTATAATTTCTAGACATTGTAGGGGCTGAGCCTCCTTACCAGACCAAAAACTTGGAAATTGCAGGAATTTCTTTCACGTAACATCAGTTATATACTAAGTTTGGATCTAGGCTTTGATTAGACTTTTAACTGCTTTTTTAATATTTTCTTGCTTGATTAAAGACTCACCTACTAGTACTGCACTTGCTCCACAATTTTGCACAAAATCTAAATCTTGACGGGTATAAATACCAGATTCACTCACCCAGAGATATTTATTTCTAGTTTCTGGATCTAGTCTATCCATTAAAACTTTGGTCTGTGCAAGCTCGACGACAAAATTTTCTAAATTGCGATTATTGATCCCGATTAAGCGCACATCAGGGATTTGTAAAACCCGATCTAATTCCTCTTGAGTATGTACCTCAACCAAAGCTGTCATCCCCAACTGATGAATCAATGCTTGTAACTCAGTCAAATCGGCATCAGTGAGAATAGCCGCAATTAATAAAACGGCATCCGCACCATGCGATCGCCCCCAATAGATTTGATAGGGGTCGATAATAAATTCTTTGCAAAGCAAAGGTAAATCAACGACTTGGCGCACCAATTGTAAATTTTCAAAGCCGCCTTGAAAAAATTCTGAGTCCGTCAATACCGAGAGACAACTTGCGCCACCGAGTTCATATGACTTCGCGATCGCTTGAGGATCAAAATCTTCACGAAATACGCCTTTGCTGGGCGATGCTTTTTTGACTTCAGCGATCAATGCGGGTTTGGTCTGGGGATTTTGTAAGCTATCATAAAAATTTCTTGCTGGCTGTACATTTGCCAGCTTAGATTTAACTGAATCTAAGGACTCGTTATTGTACATTTGCGCCACCTCACGCTCTTTTTCCCAGACAATTTTCTCTAAAATATTTTGGGGCGCATCAGTCATAGTGGCGATCGCATAGCCTTTGTGACGAGCAAATTCAGACTGGCGGCGTACTTGCATTGACAAAAACAACTCTAGATATATAAAAGGACACAGCTTTTAGAATAAACCGATTTTGAAGTGATGAGCTGATACTAGCGATCAAGACTCTTTCTAGAACCAGAGAAACTAGCAAAAGTGCTGCAAAGCATCACTTTTGCTAGTTTCTCTCAACTTTTTAGTTGTGTAAAGTGCTTAACTTTGTAAATTATGCAGTTTATTTATAAGCAAAGCGCTCGTTTTTAGGTATATTTGCCTTTGTAATGTGAGTTGAGCATAGTTTTTATGAGCGCGATCGCAAACTCTAACCAACCCGAAGACAAGCCAAAAACTTCGCGAGTTCAATCTTATTGGCGAAATATCCCTTGGAAAAAGTTAACTAGTTTGATAATGGCGATCGCCCTGTGCTTTTACCTCACAGCTTGCGGCGGCGATAATAAATCTGCAAAGGCTACTGTCGAAAAAGTTGAAAGTGTGGCTACTAATATAGTCGAAGTTTCACCACCCACAGAAATTCAGCGTTTAAGTCGTCTTCTAGACCGCTACGAGCCACAGGTGAGCATAGTTAGCCCCAAACCTGATGAGGTACTTAATAGTGACCAAATAGCGGTGAAATTTGATGTTAAAGATTTGCCGATTTTCAAAAATGCTGACCTTGGGTTAGGACCTCATATCCATGTGACCTTGGATAACCAAGAATACAAAGCTATTTACGATCTCAGCCAAACCGCAACATTTGAGAATCTCTCCCCAGGTACGCATACAATTCGCGCTTTTGCCTCTCGTCCTTGGCATGAAAGTTTTAAAAATCAAGGAGCCTACGCACAGGTTTCCTTTAATGTCTTAACTAAGACTGGCGAAAATACTCCTGATCCCAAAACACCCTTACTTACCTATAGCCGTCCTGTCGGAACCTATGGCGCTGAACCAGTTCTGTTAGATTTCTATCTACAAAATGCGCCTTTGCATTTACTCGGTAAAGAAGAGGCAAGCATTGACGATTGGCAAGTACGCGCTACCGTCAATGGTCAAATTTTTACCTTCGATCGCTGGGAGCCAATTTATCTCAAGGGATTCAAGCAAGGCAAAAACTGGGTCAAATTGGAACTGCTCGAAGATGATGGCGATGTGATTCCCAACGTATTCAACAGCACCGCTCATGTCATCAACTTCCAACCTAATGGCACGGATACCCTAGCTCGTCTAGTGCGCGGTGAAAAGATAGCTAATATCGAAGCGGTCACTGATCCTAACTATATACCTCCGACACCTGAGCCAAATCCTACGGCTGTTGAGCTGGTTAGCCCAATACCTGAGCTAACTCCTACGGCGGCTAAAGTCGAACAAACTACTCAAACTGTATCTCCTAGCCCCACAAGCACAACTTCAGCTACAGTCAAAAAAGAAGAAGTTAAGTCTACCCCCACTTCGGTAATTCCTGTTGTAGTGCCTGTACCAATTAAAGTAACTCCAGAAGCGATCGCCCCTATGAAGGTTGCACCAGCTATCAATAGGGTTGTCCCTGTAACTGAACCAGCCAAAGTAGCCCCTATCAAAGCCAAGGCTGTTGAACCGATCAAAGTTATACCTGTGGTTAAACCTTCGCCTGTTGTAGAGACAATTAGAAAATATGCTCCCGTAGTCAGACCTGTAGTAGTGGAAACTTTAAAGGTTAAACCTGTGGTAGCCCCTATTACCACCTTAGAAACTAAGCTAGAGGCTAAATCGACAGATAATACTCCAGTATTAACCGAACTATTTACTACAACATCAACACCGATTAAAGTGTTAACTAAAGCTGACAAATAATCAATAAAAAAGGCGACACAGAGTGTCGCCTTTTTTATTGATTTTCTGAGAAAGCTTTCTGGTTATCCTCTTCGGGCTAAAAAAGCTGAGTTCTGGTGAAGCCGCAGAAGGTAAAACCCACGCCATCTGCTTAGTGGTGCAGAAAAGTCTGGAGAAGTTTGCTAGGCATAGAATCTCAAAATGAGACAAGAGATGAGATACTCAATTTCCTCAACAAAAGATCTTACATCTATGCCCCACCCATATCTCTACAACAACAACTGCGTCAATTACTCAAGCCAAATGATAAGCGACATCTGCAAGGATTTACGGCATCTTTCTATATCCATACATCAGCGAAATAGCTCAATAAGAAAGAGGGTGGTGCGTTGCACCACCCTCTTTCTGTGATTAATGATTTACTTCCAGTTCTTAGCAACAACTTCAGCTAAGTCAACAACCCGTTGGCTATAGCCCCATTCGTTATCGTACCAAGCTACAACCTTAAGCAAGTTACCGCCTAATACCATTGTTAGAGGAGCATCAATAATCGAGGAAGCGTCAGTACCGCGATAGTCGATAGATACAAGAGGTAATTCGTTGTAATCTAAAATGCCTTTCAAAGAGGTTTCAGAAGCAACACGGAAAGCTTCATTTACTTCTTGAGCGATCGTGTGCTTTTCAACTTCAACAACAAAGTCAACTACGGAAACGTTAGGAGTTGGTACACGTAAAGCAATTCCGTTTAGCTTTCCAGCCAACTGAGGTAATACAAGGGCAACAGCCTTAGCTGCACCAGTTGAGGTTGGCACAATGCTCAAAGCAGCAGCTCTAGCACGACGCAAATCGCGATGACTGGCATCAAGTAAACGTTGGTCGCCAGTGTAGCTGTGGGTAGTGGTCATTACACCCTTGACGATGCCAAAATTTTCTAAAATGACCTTAGCTACAGGGGCTAAACAGTTGGTGGTACAGCTAGCATTACTAATGATGTTATGGATGTCGTGGTTGTACTGATCATCGTTTACACCAACCACAAACGTACCATCTTCATTTTTCCCAGGCGCAGTGATCAGAACTTTCTTTGCACCTGCTTTAATATGCCTGCTAGCGCCAACTTTGTCGATAAATACGCCTGTAGATTCGATAATTAGATCGATTCCCCAATCTTTCCAAGGTAGATTGTCCGGATTGCGATCGGAAACAGTTTTGATGGTTTTGCCATTGACAGTAATAGTAGTGTCATCAGCACTAACATCAGCATCAAACTTGCCTAGCATGGAGTCATACTTCAGCAAATGAGCGTTAGTTCTAGGATCAGAAGTATCATTAAGTCCAACTACTTCTATGTTTGTTTCTTTACGGCCCGCCCAGCATCTGAGAAAGTTACGTCCGATGCGTCCAAAACCGTTAATCGCTACCCTGATAGTCACTGCTTATCGCCCTTTATATAAATTTAACATTTAACATTAATCTGATGTTTATGATACCGAAAAAACGTACCTAAGTTATTCACTGTTCTATCAAAATTTTTAATGAAATTTATTAGCAAACAAATGAAAGTCGTTTTACTTTTACTTTTTAATCATTAAAATTGCGATCTCAGCATACGATTAGTTACACAAACTCTAAAACTTTAGTTTTGTCCTAAATAAAATAAATCATCGGTATATGGTTTGGTTGGGGCATCCATAGCAGGTATTAAAGGGGACTAAATAGCAATAGCGTGATATTTTAGCTTCAGATGCTTATAAATTAATTCTCAGAAAGCCCTAAAAAATCATGCTGCTTGAAGTTGACAACTTGACTGTTCATTATGGCGGAGCAACGCCTGCGGTCGATCGCGTGACTTTTCATTTGCAAGCAGGTGAAGCGCTCGGATTAATTGGTGAAAGTGGCTGTGGTAAATCGACGATTGGGCGATCGCTGATCAAGCTGTTACCCAAATATGCCAATGTCGAAGGGTCAATTTGTGTTGATGGGGAAGAAATTGCTGAGAAAAAAGATGGAACATGGCGGGGTGAGAAGGTCGGCTTAATTTTCCAAGATCCCATGACAAGGCTCGATCCCTTGATGAGCATCGAAGATCATGGTTTAGAAGTATTGTCTTCCCACTATCCTAAACTTTCATCTCAGTCAGCAAAACAACGGATACATGACGCACTTAAAGCAGTTCGCATCGATTCTAGTCGCGCTAAGCAATATCCCCACGAATTTAGCGGCGGGATGCGTCAACGAGTGGCGATCGCCCTATCGCTATTGCTAAATCCAGTTTTGTTAATTGCCGATGAGCCAAGTACGAGCCTCGATGTCACCGTTGCTACGGATATTCTCAAAGAGCTAACTATACTCCGCAAAACTCGCTCAATGGGATTATTGTTAGTTACCCATGACCTCGGTATGGTTGCGGAATATTGCGATCGCATTGCCGTAATGTATAACGGGAATATCGTGGAAACTGGCTATGTGGAGCAGATTTTCCGCGATCCCCAACATCCCTATACCAAAAGTTTGCTAGCTTCAGTTCTTCATTTTAATCCAGAAGCACTAATTCCTGTTACCGATCCTACGGTTGAAGATAAAAGTCAAGATCGAGATGCTGAGGGAAATATTTTCCAAGAAATTCTAGAAAGCTCTCCCCAAGAAGTTGCAGAGAATATTTCTGTAGATTCTAATGAAAGTGTTGTGGAAGAGCATCAAAAACAGCATAATCTTGCAGATACAACACCAGAATTCACAATGATTGAGAAGTCAGTTACTTCTCAATCATTTTCTAGAGTGATTCTTCGTGTCACTCATCTACAAAAGCATTATGTCACAGGGGGAAATCTACTAACACGCTTTGTTGATCCATTTAGTGGTTTAGTCAGAGCCGTTGATGGTATCAATCTAGAAATAACTTCAGGGGAAACCTTTGGCATTATTGGCGAAAGTGGCTCTGGTAAGAGTACGACGGGTCGGGCGATTTTGCAATTAATCAAGCCCGATCGCGGCAGTTCCATTCGATTTAATGGTGTGGAACTAACGAAACTCAAGGGTGAACAATTGCGCCAAATGCGATCGCAAATGCAAATGATCTTCCAAGATCCTCGCGCTTGCTTTAGCCCCTATATGACTGTATTTCACAGCGTTGCTGACCCCCTATTAATTCACAAAATTGTTCCCAATCTCGAAGCCGCTAAAGAGAAAGTCTATGCAATTCTAGAAAAGGTCGGACTTAATTCGCAACTTGCCGATCGCTATCCCTCGGACTTATCGGGTGGTCAATTGCAACGGGTAGCGATCGCCCGAGCCTTGATTACAAACCCTAAATTTATTATTTGTGATGAACCTGTGAGTATGCTTGATGCGTCGATCCAGAGCCAAGTTTTGCAATTAATGCGCGATCTCAAACAGGAATTTAAGCTAACTTATATTTTTATTACTCACGACCTCGCCGTTGCTCAATTTTTCTGTGATCGCATTGCAGTGATGAGTAGGGGTAAAATTGTAGAGCAGGGCAGTACTGAGGCAGTGTTAACCAATCCCCAACATGAATACACCAAGTCTTTAATCGCTTCGATTCCACGTATTCCCTATGTCAACAATTAAGCTATGAAAAGATGTGAAGCATATTTCCATAGCGCATATAACTCATTAACCGCGACCAATGCCCGACTTCCCTCCCGATTTTCCATCGCAGAATTTTCTTGATTCCCATTTTCTCAATCCCGATCGCTCTAATCTTGAAGACATCCGCAAGTTGGGTTATGACTTTGTCGATCTCATTGTTGATTCGGTTCTAGACACACAAAATCAAGCCTTCGTTCAGGATAAATCCTCTTTTAAGATCAATATTCCCGAACATGGCGATAAACTTGCAGAATTATTAGCTGAAGTGCAATCGCAGATTTTACCGCGTACTGTCAATTTCCAGAATCCTCGTTACATGGGACATATGGACAGTGTGCCTACTGCGATTACGATCTGGGCGGATGCGCTTATATCGGCAATTAACAACAATATGCTCAGTTATGAACTCGCTCCCGTATTTACCGAAATGGAAGCACAACTGATGCAATGGTTTGGGAATCTTTTTGGAATGGGAACTGATTGTTTCGGCACATTGACCGCAGGGGGAAGTCTTGCCAATATTTCGGGATTATTATTAGCAAGAAACTGGAAACAGCCACAGAGCAAGACTTTAGGTAATACTCAAGATTTAGTTGCTTTTGTTTCTGATGCTGCTCATACTTCCTTTGAGAAAGCGATGAATGTGCTTGGCATTGGAAAAGAGAACTTAGTGCGTGTAGCAACTAATGTTCGAGGAGAAATTATTATTGAAGAATTAGAACTAGAAATCCAAAAAGCGATTAGGGAAGGCAAGCAACCTTTTTTCGTGGCAGCGATCGCAGGGACAACAGTTACAGGGGCAGTGGACGCGATTCATGCCGTGGGAGAAATCGCTAAACGTTATGACTGTTGGTTTCATGTCGATGCCGCTTACGGTGGTGCAGGGATTTTTTTACCAAAATTGCAACCGCTATTTAAAGGCTGTGAACTGGCGGACTCGATTACCTTTAATCCGCAAAAATGGCTATGGGTAGCGCGAACCTGTGCGATGCTCATCGTCAAAGATAAACAGCATCTCGTCGATGGCTTTGATGGCGAACTTCCCTATATGGACGATCGCACTCTCAATTTTGGAAATCTTAACCTACAGGGAACCAGACGTACAGATAGCCTTAAGCTATGGATGGCGCTTAAAGCGATGGGAATTTCAGGTTGTCGCTATCTAGTTGAGCGATCGCTTGATCTCTCCGATAACTTGCGGCAATGGGTAGAAGCATCCCCTGATTTAGAACTAGTCTGCGAACCAACTCTAAATATTATCTGTTTGAAATCTAATAATCCACACCTTAGTAGTGAGATCCTGCGGCAGCAATGGATTGATGCAGGGAAATTATGGCTATCTTTACCACTATGGAAAGGCGATCGCATCCTCAAAGCCGTCGTTTTGCATCCCTATGCAGGATAGGCAAGGGGCTTAAGCCTCTTGTCTTTAATGTTGAAAGTGTCTCTTTGCAACACTTTCAACAAAAATTATTTAGGAATGACTCACTATAATTTACAGTTAATAAATAGCTGGCACAGACCAAAACAAAGCCTAAGCTAGCAATAATTCATAAATTTGAGATATGTCATGCTCTGCCCGTTTTGTCAGCATACCGATAGCCGTGTTTTAGAATCTCGTTCGGCAGAGGCGGGCAGCAGTATTCGACGTAGACGTGAATGTCTCAGTTGTCAGCGCCGCTTTACCACCTACGAGCGCATCGAGTTTGTACCAATTACCGTATTAAAGCGCGATGGTGTCAGTGAATCCTTCGATCGCTCTAAGCTTTTGCGCGGCATGATTCGCGCCTGTGAAAAAACTGGGGTGACTCAAACAACACTCGAATCGATCATTGATGAAATCGAAGCACAACTCCAAGTACGCGAGCGCCATCAAGTTACTAGCGTCGAAATTGGCGAGATGATTTTGCAATATTTGCAAGATATTAACGAAGTTGCCTATGTAAGATTCGCTTCAGTATATCGACAGTTTCGTGGGGTACGAGATTTTGCCGAAGCCTTAAATCATTTCGATGCTAAGTAATATTGATAGTTTTTAGCTTTTTGAGTGCTTTTCAGGCTCTAAGACCGATTAGACTAGAGCATACTAAATGACATACAACAAAAATTTGTAAAGAAAAGTTGAAATTTTTTATTTACCCTAGCTATAATAGCTATGTTTTGTAATCCCGATCGCATTTCAGGGTCTAAATTAGGAGGTATCGATTTGGCAAGGAGACGTAAGCGCAAAAGTAGACGTCGCCAAGAAGGGCGCAAAATCCTAGAACATATTCCTCAATTTAGTATCGATAGCGGTGAAGATAAGCCTGTGACGGCTGCACGTAAGTACATCCATACACATGGCATTCTTCCTCCAGCGCTGTTGCTTGTAAGACGCAACGAACATACAACAGATCGATACTTTTGGGCAGAAAAAGGACTATTTGGAGCACAGTATGTTGAGGAAAATCACTTCTTGTTTCCCAGTCTAAAACCGCCTGAAGAAAGAGAAGTTGCACTTGCTGTATCTAGATAAATTTTTATCGATTTATTAAGGCAATAAAAAGCCTCACTTTAGGTCTTTGTCAATTTCCTAGCATTTTGATACTAATCATAAATACTTATTTCTATTGAAAATTGGTGCTTAACGCGACAACTAATAGAAATAGGTTTTAGATTATGTATTTCTAGAAATTTAATGGTTATTAATGTGACCGCTAAGTGGGGAACATATTGAATAATACAGATATTAACTGTTGAAATTTTTTATTACATCTTCCAGAGGTGACATTTTATCTCTGGAATTTTTTGTTATTTTCTAAAAATGTTCAAAGTTTCAAGAAAATATTCCAAATAAAAAAGAGCAAACCAAGGTTTGCTCTTTTTTGATTGAATTATCTTTATAAATGAATGTTTTTTAATATCGAGAAGTATAGGATAAAACAGAAATAGATCGCTAAGCATTCACAGCTTGTTTACTAGTAGACTTTTTCCATCCTCTGGGTAATTTTAGATCGTCGGGATCGACGTAATGACAAGCATAATCATCCAAACAAATCAAAGCCCAACCATTACCATCAATATTAATCAGTTTGTAAGAAGCTTCCAACACAAAAAAGCCTTTGTGGTTACGAGTATCGGGCTTAACTTTGACATTTTCTAAGATCATTTTTTTAGCTTCCTTATAAATAAAAAATTTAGTAACTAAATCACTAATTAACCAGTTAATTAGTGATTTAGTTACTTATATTTAGGTAGCCTAACACCCTTGACAAAAAAACTGCGTTAAGTTTTTCTGACAAAGTAGCAATAGTTATGAAGTTATATGAGTTTAGGTAAAGTTATATACCAATCGGGATCAATAAAGTTTAACAAATATTAACAGTAGTAGTGAATTATTACTTAAATTTCAGCTAAGTACCCAATCCCTAACCTTTTCAAGGGCTTTCCAGTTTGGACGACGGCGTAAACCTTCTTCAAAATTCTCAACAATCTCTGGTTTGATATCTTTTAAAATTAGCAGCCAATTTTGCGCTGCTTCGACTTGTTCTCGGACACCCTTCTGCGATAATTCCAGCAAAGCGATCGCAAAATTAATATGTCCTTGCGGATCTTCGGGAGCGATTTTGACTGCTTTTTGAGCAGCCTTGACTGCAAGTTTAGCGTTATTGTCTAACAAATATAACCAAGATAAGCAAATCCAACCGCTTGCAACTTTAGGTTGGCGATCGCACACTTTTTCAAACACAGGAATTAAAGTTGCCGCAGATTCACCTTGCTTATAGCGCTCTAAACCTTGAGTGAATAAATCTTCCGCAATTTCTGTATTCATTGAATGAATCAAAACTCCAAAGCTGTGTTTTTTGCCTTAGTAATGCTATCACAATGTTGGATCAAAGCTTAATATGCAGTAGATTTACAGCGATTTATATTTTCTTAAACCCTGAACTTGTAGATTTGCTTTAAGCATGTTTACCAGAGTATGCAAATATTCGCAAAATGCTTACTTGTAACTTATTTTAAATTATCTTAATGAGTTGACACAATTTTATGATGATTTTAGAAATCTCTCAGCAGATCTCTATCTAAAAATTGACTAAATACTTTAGTCGATCAGACTAAAAAGATGTGATTTTTTTAAGTGTGTTTAATGATCGCATCTCAGAGTCTTAAAATAACAAATGGGCTGGCTAGATAAGTATTACTACTCATATAACCAACCCATTTATTTATATAAATTGTTTTTAAATTAGGTATTGAAATTCAGAATCTTTAAATAAGCCGATTCCGTTTGAATGATCACATTCTGCAAGAAGTTGCACAAAAACTGGGATCGCTTAATATTTTCTTTATAATCAGATTTAGAGACTTAGCCTAAGTATAATTTCTTGTTTTGAAAGCCCAGACTAAGTTGGGGTTCGATATTCATAAACAAAAACACTTGTCTTTCACCCCAAATTTCTCACAATCCACCTATATCTGGCGATATAGCATGATATTTTTAGGTATTGGGATAGAGTAGTACATAAAAAAATATAAAACAAGTGATTCTTTAAGACTAGGTAAAATTACCGACTGCCTTGAAAAACCACTTGTTTTTTTAGGGGTTTATTAAGTTTGTATTTAAATTCAGAGCCTTTAAATAAGCTGGCTCCGTTTGAACAAATCTATTGTGATCGAAAATTTGACACTTTGGGGATCACTTAATATTTTCTTTACAGTTAGTATTAACGAATACAAAACTAAGTATAAATACTTAGTTTTGTTGTTTGTACTCAAGATGTTTTTTCTGATTCTTTAGTGATGTCAATTCGTTAACTTTTAATAAATAAGTTGATTTAAGTAGCGTTTTTATGAGTACTTAAAATTTAATTTAAAGTATTCCAAACATTATTTTTTATATATTTTTATCACTTTTTGTATTGATATATATCAAACACCTAACTAAACCCCTACATATTGCCCTAGGTACGGAAACACACACTCTTTGGCAAGGTAGAACCGATCCTAATCAAAAAATAGACACTTTAAGATATTCACAGACGTTTAAACCACAGCAGGTAACTCGCGATGCAACCTACTAATCCTAATCAATTTACCGAGAAAGCATGGGCTGCGATCGCAAGAACTCCCGATTTGGTGAAAGCAGCCCAACAACAGCAGATCGAGCCAGAACATTTATTAAAGGCATTGCTGGAGGAGGAAGGACTAGCAGCAAGTATTTTTAGTAAAGCGGGGATCAATATTCAGCGTTTGCGAGATCGCACCGATGAGTTTATTAATCGACAGCCCAAAGTATCGAGTTCTAATAGTGCAGTTTACTTAGGCAAAAACTTAGATGTATTACTAGATCGTGCTGATAATGAACGTAAAGGTTTTGGCGATGAGTTTATTTCCATCGAACATATTTTGCTGCCCTATTGCAAAGACGATCGCTTCGGGAAACCCCTTTATCAAGAAATGGGGCTCGATGAAACCAAACTCCGCAACATTATTCAGCAAGTTCGAGGCAATCAAAAAGTGACAGATCAAAATCCTGAAAATAAATATGAAGCGTTAACCAAATATGGACGCGATCTTACGGAATTAGCTCGTGAAGGTAAGCTTGATCCCGTCATCGGACGTGATGATGAAATTCGGCGCACAATCCAGATTTTGTCACGCCGTACTAAAAATAATCCCGTATTAATTGGTGAACCAGGGGTAGGTAAAACCGCGATCGCTGAAGGACTAGCTCAACGCATTCTCAGTGGTGATGTGCCAGAATCGCTGCAAGGACGTAAGCTGATCGCCCTTGATATGGGTGGACTGATTGCGGGGGCAAAATATCGTGGTGAATTTGAGGAAAGGCTAAAGGCAGTTCTCAAGGAAGTTACCGAATCAAACGGTCAATTTATTCTCTTTATTGATGAAATACATACTGTCGTTGGGGCAGGAGCCACACAGGGCGCGATGGATGCAGGTAACTTGCTGAAGCCTATGTTAGCTCGCGGTGAGTTGCGTTGTATCGGTGCGACTACTTTGGACGAATACCGCAAATATATAGAAAAAGATGCCGCCCTTGAGCGTCGTTTCCAACAGGTATATGTCGATCAGCCTAATGTTGAAGATACGATCTCGATTTTGCGTGGTTTACGCGATCGCTACGAATTGCATCATGGCGTAAAAATTTCAGATACAGCGCTAGTAGCTGCGGCAACGCTTTCCAATCGCTATATTAGCGATCGCTTTTTGCCAGACAAAGCAATCGATCTCGTCGATGAAGCTGCGGCTAAGTTAAAAATGGAAATTACATCGCAACCTGAAACCCTTGATGAAATCAATCGTAAGGTGATTCAGCTAGAGATGGAGTGCCTATCTCTAAAAAAGGAGACTGATCGCGAATCCCTAGATCGTCTCGAAAAGTTGAACAGAGAACTGAGTGACTTGAAGGAAGAACAAACTACCCTCAAGGCTCAGTGGGAAGCTGAGAAACAGGTGATCGATAATATTCGCAAACTCAAAGAAGAGATCGAGCATGTCAATGTAGAAATTCAACAGGCTGAACGTGACTATGATCTAAATAAAGCTGCTGAACTCAAGTATGGCAAACTTACAGATTTACAACGTCAGTTAGAAGTTGGTGAAGTCAATCTTAAGGAAGCTCAAACTTCTGGGCGATCGCTATTGCGTCAAGAAGTTACTGAAGAAGATATTGCCGAAATCATTTCCAAATGGTCAGGTATTCCCATCAGTAAACTCGTTGAGTCAGAGAAAGAAAAACTGTTACACCTCGAAGATGTCCTACACGATCGCGTAGTTGGTCAGGAAGAGGCAGTAACGGCGATCGCTGATGCGATTCAGCGTTCTCGTGCTGGACTTGCTGATCCTAACCGTCCGATTGCGAGCTTTATTTTCTTAGGTCCCACAGGAGTTGGTAAAACAGAACTAGCTAAAGCCCTTGCCGCCTATCTCTTTGACACCGAAGACTCGATGGTGCGAATCGACATGTCCGAATATATGGAGAAACACAGCGTTTCCCGTTTAGTCGGCGCACCTCCTGGCTATGTCGGCTATGAAGAAGGCGGACAACTCACCGAAGCCGTGCGCCGCCGCCCCTATGCCGTGATTCTCTTTGACGAAATCGAGAAAGCACATCCCGATGTATTTAACATCATGTTGCAAATTCTTGATGATGGTCGCGTGACAGATTCACAAGGTCGCACGGTTGACTTTAAGAATTCGATCATTATTATGACTAGCAATGTCGGTTCTCAGTTCATTCTCGATATTGCTGGCGATGATTCTAAATACGAAGAAATGCGCGATCGCGTAATGGAATCAATGCGCTCCAGTTTCCGTCCAGAGTTCCTTAACCGTATTGATGAAATTGTGATCTTCCATGCCCTCCGCCGTGACGAATTGCGCCGTATTGTGAAGTTACAAGTTAAACGTTTAGAACAACGTTTAGGCGATCGCCGCATAACTCTCAAACTCGCCGATGCTGCTCTAGACTTTATTGCGGAAGTTGGTTATGACCCTGTGTACGGTGCGCGTCCATTAAAACGCATCATTCAGCGTCAACTAGAAACCCAAATTGCCAAGGGGATTTTGCGTGGTGATTATACCGATGGTGACACAATCTTTGTGGATATCGAAAATGAGCGACTCGCCTTCAAGCGACTTTCTCCATTAATCTGACAGCTTGTTGCGGACAAAAAATGTCCCACCAAGTTAGCAACCCTGAATCATTTGTGGCTTCGACTCCGCTCAGCCATCAGTCTACCCTGGGTGAGCAGAGTCGAACCCTATCTTAACTCATTTCGGATTGCTATATAGCTTCGACTACGCTCAGCTAACGTTCACTGAGCGTAGTCGAAGCCGAAACTCTAATTAATAGCAATTCCCTAATTACGTGCAATACCTGCCAATAAAGATTTAATTTGTTCGATCGTATGAGTTGCCATCAGAGTGATCCTGATTCTTGGAGTCGGCACAGTCGGTGGACGAATGGCAGGAGCAAAAATGCCGTGATCTCGTAAGTGTTTTGTCATTTGTAGAGTTTGGGGAATATCGCCAACTTCGATCGCAATTATTGGTGAATCAAACGAAATCGCTTGAATGCCTAAATCTTGTAGCCCTTTTTTAAAGAATCCCACATTTTGCCAAAGCTTCTCACGGAGAGTGTTTTCTCCCTTGACGATATTAATAGCGGCGATCGCTGCGCCTGTATCCGCAGGCGAAAGCGCCGTTGTATAGATCCAAGTTGCAGCCCGATTGCGTAAAAAGTCTATCAGCTTTGCCGAACCCGCGACATAGCCGCCCAAACTTCCCAAAGCTTTGCTCAGAGTCCCAACTTGGATTAAATCTTGCTGAATACCAACAGCATTAGTCAAACCACCACCGCGATCGCCAAATACTCCCGTTCCATGCGCCTCATCTACCAGCACCATGCAGTCATACTTGGTAGCTAAATCCATAATTTCCCGTAAAGGTGCGAGGTCGCCATCCATACTAAACACGCTATCTGTAGTAATCAAGCATCGGCGATATTTGGCGCGATGTTTTTCTAGTTTGGCGGTAAGGTCAGCTAGATTAAGATGTTGATAATCAATAGCAGTTGCACCACTCATCAACGATCCTTTTTTCAAACAGGAATGATTATATTCATCACCTAAAATTAAATCTCGTTGTCCTGCGATCGCAGATATCGCTCCCAAATTTGCCAAGTAGCCAGAACTAAAGACTAAAGCTGCTTCCGTGTTTTTTAGATCAGCGATCGCCTGTTCTAACTCCCCATGCAAAGCTAAATGTCCCGTCACCAGACGCGATCCCGTTGAACCCGTTCCATACATTTCTGTCGCCCAAATTGCAGCATCGATTAAACGGCGATCGCCAGCTAGCCCCAGATAGTTATTGCTAGCAAACATCAACATTTCGCGCCCATCAATTGTAGCGATCGTCCCTGCCTTACTGCTAATCGTTTGCGTAGAGCGATACCAATTAGCCTTGTGGATAGAGTCTAAGGAGCGATCGAGCCAGTCATAGGGAGTAGATATAGGTTCAGTCTTCACACTTCTTTACAAATAAGTTTAAAATCTTACATGATAGTTAATAGCGCATCTCGCCGCTAACTACATCACTTTTATTATCTGGGTTTAAAAAAATGACTGTCGCCTACCCTCGTAAACTTCGTGGACAACTAAGCGCCCAAGACATTCTCAATCAAGTAGTCCGTCAGCGCGAAATCCATATGGTCACGCTCAATCGCTACCGTTTTAATGAGCAACGGAGCTGTAAAGACTTGACCGACCTGATCGAAAAGCTTGATGGCAAGCCTCGCGATTTGATTAAAGATTTATCCCATCACGTTGCTGATGAGGCTCGTCATGCGCTCTGGTTGACTGACTTGCTTTATGAACTTGGTGAAGATATCGGTACTCCTCCTGGAACTTCCTATATCGATGAATTTGAGCGCTTCATCAGTCATGACACAATTATTACTGCTGAAGATGGCATCATCGAATCTCTCGCTGCCATCAACGTTACCGAAAAGCGAGGTTGTGAATACTTTTCCGCCCATGTTCGCGCTTTGCAAAATTCGGAACAAACCCCCGAAAACATCAAAATTCGTGAAACCATCGAAAAAATCTTGCCTGAAGAAGTAGCCCATGTTCGCTGGGGTAATCGCAAGCTTGCGGAAATTGCCAAAAAGAGTGAAGAACTCCATGCAAAGGTCGATACCGCTAAGCGCAAATATGCCGCGATCGAACAGGCTGCCTATGAGTCGGGAATGGATGTTCTTGCAGGAGCAGAAGTCCGCCGCGTAGAGAATTTGATGAAGATTGCCGATACACTGCCTCTGTGGCAACGTCCGCAGTACTTAATCGATCAACTTCCTCAGACTCTATTCTCTTCTGAGTTGCAAAAAACTAGAATTGATCTAGTCAAAAAGGCATGGGACAAAGATCCTGCTTCTTTTGTGGAGAAATTTATACCTATGTTCTTTAATGGCAATCTTAAGGATACTGCAAACAAAGCAGGAACCTATTAAACCAAAATAAGTGAAGGTAATGCTTCGCGCCACCTTCACTTATTTCGGTTTATCGGACTGAAGCCAACACATGATCAGCAACTGTTTCTATTTCATTAAGAGTATTAAATCTACCAATGCCAAAACGAATGGAAGCATAGGCTAAGTCTTTAGAATGTCCTAATGCTGTTAGAACATGGGAAGGTGCAGTTTTTGTGAAACTACAAGCAGAACCTGAAGAAATTGCCACAATGGGCTGCAAGGCTAACATTAAGGCGGCTCCATTAATATTTGCAAAACTTATATTGAGGTTTCCTGCGAGGCGTTGGGTAGGATGACCATTGAGTAGAATGTTGTCAAGCTCACTTAATCGATTCCATAGATGTTGACGTAGCGATAGAGCTTGTTGCTGCTCATCGGTTTGAGAAGCGATCGCAATTTCCAGAGCCTTGGCAAAGCCCACAATTTGCGGCGTATAGAGTGTGCCAGAGCGCATTCCTCGCTCATGTCCACCACCATGTAGCTGTGGTACAAGATTTACTCTAGGGTTGCGACGACGGACATATAAGGCTCCAATTCCCTTAGCTCCATAAATTTTATGGGCGGTAAGCGACATTAGATCAATCTGCATCGCATTAACATCGAGAGGGATTTTGCCGATCGCTTGAGCCGCATCGCTATGAAAGAAAACTTGGCGATCGCGGCAGATTTGACCAATATCAGCGATCGGTTGCAGTACGCCAATCTCGTTATTAGCTGCCATTACTGAAACTAAGATTGTATCGGGACGAATGGCTGTCTCTAGTTCCTGTAAATCAATTAAGCCATCGGATTTAACGGGTAAATAGGTAATCTCAAAGCCAAGGGATTGCAGGTAAGCACAGGGATCGAGAACGGCGCTATGTTCTGTTTTAACGGTGATGATATGCCGTCCCTTGTGATGATAGGACTCGGCAACGCCTTTAATGGCAAGATTATTGGCTTCCGTCGCGCCACTGGTAAAGATGATTTCTTCGGGTGTGGCATTAATAGAAGTAGCGATCGCCTCACGCGCTAACTTCACCGCCGCTTCTGCTTCCCATCCATACAAGTGACCAACACTTGCAGGATTGCCAAAGGACTCGCGAAAATAGGGCAGCATGGCTTGCAATACCCGTTCATCGACGGGTGTTGCTGCATGGCAATCTAGATAAATTGGTCTTTTCATAACATTACAAATAGGTATTGCGGCTTTGCCGCAATACCTATTTAAATCAATTGTTTTAGAGCCTCAGCAGAACCAACTACCGAAATTGCGGGAGCCGTAAAATACTTTTGGGCAACATTTTGGACATCCGCTTCTGTCACTGCTTCGATCAATTCTATAAATTGGCGATCAAATTCTAAGCCTAAGCCCATAACCTCGTACCAGCCATAAACTTGGGCGATTTGGCTATTGGTTTGCTTACCAAGGGCATATTGTCCAAGCAGCTTGCTCTTGCAGATTTTCAAATCTTCGGCAGTAAGTGCAACCGATGCTAATCTCTCGCATTCATGGCGTAACCCTGCTAGGGCTACTCCCGTATTTTGCGAGGCAGTTCCCATATAGGCAATAAATTGCGAAGCTTCTAAGCGTGTGGGATAAAATGCTGAGACTTCATAGGCAAGTCCCCGTTTTTCTCGTAATTCCACAAATAGGCGGCTCGATAAACCATTGCCCAAATAGGTCGAAATGATTTTAAGTGCTGCATAGTCAGGTGAATGTACCGATGGAGCAGGATAACCGATCATCACGATCGCCTGTTGCGTGTCCTGTTCATGGGTGACTAATAGGGGATGAAATTTGGGTTCAGGCGTAGTAATCTCGCTTGGTTGAGGAGATTGCCAATCGCCAAAAGCTTCTTCGATAAGGGTGATCGCTTTTTCAGTCGAAATCTTACCAGAAATGCTTACCACCATTTGATCGGGGCGCAAATGCTTTTGATGAAAGTCTGCCAAATCATCACGGGTAATCGCACTTACACTAGCTTCTGTTCCCAAACTAGAAAAACCATAGGGATGATCGCCATACATCAGCTTCTGTAGGCGATCGTAGGCAATGGTAAATGGACGCTCCTGCTGCGATCGGATTGATTGAATTGTTAGCCTTCTTTCTAGCTCAAGTTCGCTGTTGGGAAAACTAGGCGATCGCAAAATTTCTGCTCCCAAGCGCAACATGTCATGAAAATCTGAAGTGATGGTTTTCAGTGACAATACGAAATAATCACTAGAAGCCTCAGTTCCCAATGATGCACCAATAGATTCGACTTGTTCGGCAATTTCTAAGGAGGAATAGCGCTCAGTGCCACGGGTTAGTAATGAGGATGCTAAATGGGTCAGTCCAGATTTGGCAAGGGTTTCTACGCGCTCACCACCTGCAAAAAAGCAACGCGCCGCAATAATATCAGCCGTAAGATTTTCAGTTACTAAAACGACAATGCCATTGGGTAACACTATGCGATCGCTAATGCGTTGTGAGACTGCTAAGGACAAATCTTTTTTACCTAATTACAAAAATAATCCGAGAAATTTACATCTCAGTATCTTAGTCGCCGAGATGAAAATCAGACGAGCAAATTTATTCACTTTCTTCTTCTAAATTATGCCACAATCAACAAGCCTTAAGCTTTATAGCCGTTTTCAACTGAGCATGCACTCATTTAAAAACGAAAAATCTCTTTCAGTAAATTAAAGCATCAAGAACTGTAGCGCACGCGTGCGCTGCAGTTCTTGATGCTTACGGCAAAATCACCGGCACAAGGAGGGTCAAAACTTGCATTGTGATATCTGTGCTTTTTCCCAATCAACATCATCAGTAATCGCATTAGTAAAATCACAGCCAATTACGAGAGCATTTTGAAATGAGGCTTTAGTAAGATTGGTATATTGAAATTTTGTACCTATATTCGTGTGTGTGGATTTGATAGCAAGACGAAATAGGTAGAGACTACCAAAAATTTGAAGTGGCTCGATCACTAAAAATATTAGTAAAGCTATAAAGCTATTGAATTTGATAGAGTTGGCGGCCGCATTAAATGCACCAGACACTAGGATTTTAGTAAATGTTGAGCCGAAATATCCTGACCCAAAGGCTATAACGAAGGAAATAGCTATCGCCGTAAAAAGCCATTTACTATTAGCGATCGCAAATCTACTGGTAAAGGCAGTCGAAAAGCTAACGACAAAAACCACGATCACCACAATTGCCACCCAATAGATCGTATCTCGATTGACAAGTTCAGGGCTAAAAATAAAGGTAAAAACAAAGGTGATCAGCAATATCATCGCGATCATAGTCGTACCTGCAAACATGAGCGCCATTACAAAGGAGTTAATATTGGCGATCGCAATTTGTCGTTGGCTTTTGCCAGTCCGCACATTGGCGAAACTAGCAGATTGTAGTTGCGAGCGAAAAAAGTTGCAACCACGAAGGTCAGCGCCACTAAAGTCAGCACCGATTAGATTTCTACCTTTAAAGGAGCGATCACGCAAATCTTGATTTGCAAAGTTTATACCTTGCCTCATAGCATTCTCGGATAGGCTTTGAGTTAAAGAAGCAATTTTTTGTTGTGAAGCCAAGACACAAAAAATACTAGTTCTTTTTGCGTAGCTATCAAATAGTAGGTGATTTTAAGCTAATTCGCCCGAAGTTGGCTTAGAAATATGCGCCGACCCCCATCCTAGTTTCTCGCGCAAGACTTTGAAAAATTCACTTTTTTGTAAACGGATAAACCTTGCGGGATATTTCGATCGCTCTACCTCAACACGATAGTCAGGATATACATAGCATCCTGCATTACCATCAACCACTAACACCAAACGATGACGATTGGCAGGAGTGACCACTGCTTTTTCAGTATTCGCAAATACTAACGCTCGCGATGCCATCGAGTGAGCGCAAATAGGAATCAGTTGAAATACAGGAATCCCTGGCTCAATCACGGGACCACCTGCGGAGAGAGCATAGGCAGTTGAGCCTGTAGGAGTAGAAATAATCACACCATCCGCCGCAATGTCTACAGGAATATGATGACCAATCTGCACTTCAAAATGACACATACTGGTCAAGGGTTCTCGGTGCAGTACCATCTCATTAAGGGACAAAGCTTCCCATAGCAAGCCTTTGTTATCATAGACGCGCACTGCCATCATCGATCGCTGCTCGACAACATATTGCCCATCGACGATTTGGGCGATCGCATATTCCCAGTCTGTTAAATAAGTTTCCGTCAAGAAACCCATATGTCCTGTATTCACATTTAGAACTGGCAAGCCTAAGGGCGCAATTTGTCGACAAGCCGACAAGACTGTGCCGTCGCCCCCTAAGGCCACAACAAACATGATGTCGCGATCAAATCCTATAGGTACTAAGCTTTCGATCGGTGTATGGCAAACGGGGGCATCTGGCTTACCATAACCCAAAATACCGCCGTTGCCTGTCGCTAGAACCGTTTGGATATTGCGCTTTTCTAGCCACAACTTCATATCCAATGCTACCTGCTCAGCGACTGGTTTTGCGTCGTTATAGACAATACCGACTTTTGGCACGCTCAATGACTACCTAGACTATTCAAAATTTTGTCCGTTTGGTAATTATAGCCCTTAGGTATTAGCTTTTAGCTTTTGATGAAACATCCCACAAAATACTGAAGAAATGTTTCAATGTTTTGACAGTTGAGTGTTAAGGTTAAACCTCATACGGTTATTTCTACAAAGAATAGTAATATGATTCAAAGGTTAAATATTATATTGAAGCGAATTACTAGGCTCTCATTATCATCGACATTTTTAGTAGCAACTGTTGGTTTAACAACGAGTATATCTGTAGCAGAATCTATCCAGGCAGAAACAGTAGCTAATAAAACTAATCCAACATCTTCACTAAGTTTGCAAAAACAAATTGTATCTCAATCAGATGAAGCGGCGATCGCTCAGAAAATGGGGCAAGACGCTTTACTCACTCCTATAGCATCTGAATATTTGGAGACAACAGCGCAAAATGTTACTTCAGTTTCTCAGCTAAGTGATGTACGACCCACGGAATGGGCTTTTACAGCATTACAGTCTTTGGTTGAACGCTATGGCTGCATTGCGGGTTATCCTGAACGCACTTTTCGCGGCAAACAAGCAACCAGTCGCTATGAATTCGCGGCAGGCTTAAATGCTTGTCTAGATAAAGTTAACGAAATCGTTTCCGCAGGTTTAGCAGATAAAGTCAGTAGGGATGATCTGGCAACCTTGCAAAAACTGCAAGAAGAGTTTGCGGTTGAGTTGGCGACTCTGCGAACTCGGGTTGATGCCCTTGATGCTAAGACTACTAAGCTTGAAGCTCAACAATTTTCAACAACGACTAAGTTATTTGGCCAGGCGATCTTCGGATTGCAAGGTCGCGCCAATAATTCCCTCAGCGTATTTGGCGTAAAAACTCCTGACACAGGCACAAATTTAACCTTTGGCGGCAATGTTCAACTCGGTTTGATAACAGAGCTTAGCCCCCGTAGCGTACTGCTTACAGGAATTACTCTTGGCAACATATCCCAAGCCGCAACTGGAGTCACTGGCCTCAACAATACTTTCACCCGTCTAGGGTATGATGCATTGACAGGTGAAAGCGGAAACATCGCCGTACTTAGCGATCTTACCTATCGTTCCCTTGTGACAAATAATCTGGCCATCATTGCTGGACCTTTGGGTGTTAGTCCAGTTACCATTTTTCGTGGGCCAGATCGATACCAGAGTGCAGGACAAGGCGCAGTTTCTCTCTTTGCTCAGCGCAATCCCATTTTAAATCTTGGCAACACCTCAGGCGGGGTTGGGTTTGACTGGCAAATTGCTAAGAGAACTAGTTTGCAAGGTGTTTATTCCGCAGGTACACCACAAGCAGCTTCTGGAAGTGGTGGTTTGTTTGGTGGTAATTATACTTTAGGCGCACAATTTATTTTTGCACCTGCCGAACCAGTAGATGTTGCTTTGTATTATCTCCGTTCCTACACAAAAAACTCAGACACTAACAATCCCCTATTTGGTCGTTTGCTGACAGGTGTTGGTGATGATATTGTGGCAATTAATGCCGCAGGTGGCTCTCTACCAGTTAGTACCGATGCTTTTGGTAGCACTGTTAACTGGAAAATTTCACCGAAACTGAATTTAGGTGGATGGGTTGGTTTTACCACTTCTACAGTTAATGGATTGACAGGTAGTGTTCAGACATTTAACTGGATGTCTTACCTTACTTTCCCTGATCTATTTAAGGAAGGTAATTTAGCTGGTTTTTATGTGGGTCAACTACCTAAAATCACAAGCAGCAACTTGAGCGGCAGTAGCAATGTTCCCGACTATCTCAATAATCCTGAATCAGCTACATCTGGAACGAATTCTGTTGGTCAAGCCGCTAGCTCAACCCAAGTTGAACTATTTTATCGCCACCGATTTTCCAAAAATATTAGCATCACTCCTGGTTTGATTTTTCTGTTTAATCCTGGAAACCGTCTAGGTAGCGACACAACTACAATTGGTGTTCTCAGAACAACTTTCACTTTCTAACCTAATTACCATGGAGTCTTATTGTCATGTTTAAAAGTTTAAAAAAACTATTGGTAGCGTTTTCTTTGTTGGGTTTGAGTTTTACTCCCTCAACGCTCTTACTAGCTCCATCTGCTCAAGCTGAAACAGACAAAACAGGAGTTTCAGAAGTCGTCTATGAAAAGACTAGCAATCAAGATGGTGAAATTCCTTTACAAATAATTAATGTATCTTTTGATGGCGAGGGAAATATAAGTAACGTTGCAATTCAAACACCAAGTCCAAATTCTAATTTCGCTATTTCTCTTCCCCGAGCAACAGAATTACCAATAAATATGGCAACCTGTAGCTAATCCTCAACTGCGGAAAGGGGAGAGCATTTGCGAATCGGAATTGTGGCGCAAATGCTCTCCCCCTTCATCAAAATTGTTTGCAGATTTTTGTCCTGTACTTAGACCAGTAACCCTTAAGATGCATTAATAAAATAGGGATCTCAAAAGTTGTATACGAAAGAAATCAAAAGCAACTTGAGGAAGTTCCTTTACAAATTATTAATGAGTATTTTGATTCCCAAGGTAATATCAATATTGTTGAGATAGCAACGACAAGCCCTAATTCAAGTTTTATTATTCCTCTTCCCTCAGCACCAGTATTTGTAAAAGTAGCTCCGAATCCTTGCGGATGTTTCTAAAAATATTATGCTTCCCACTACGCAGGCGTAATTAAACACAACAAGCTATAGGACACACGCAGCATGCCCTATAGCTTGTTGTGTGCGCCCAGTTAGTTACTATTCAGTCGATAAATACGGTTTATGGCTTCAAATATCTGACTTTCAGAAACTATCTGCCGACGTTGATCTCGTTTAAATTGTTCAACGCGATCGCCCATTGTTTTCTCAGTTGCAATCCCAGCATTCTGAGATACTTGCCAATTTAAAAGTCTATCTAATCCCTCTAGAGGGGCAAACGAGACATTTTTATCAGTAAATCTTAGCAACTGCATACTTCCCGAACCGATCGCAGGTGCATTAGTTTGTTGCGTCTCTAATAGTATTTGCTGAGCAGGAGATAGGCTGCCGGATTGTCCATTACCAATTGTTACTTGAGCATTGAGATTTGCCACATTTACAGAAAATACGCTGCCAGCGATCGCGCATAATCCCAAAGTTTTCAATGAAGCCATTTTAATCTCCGAAAGAGTTTACATAATGAAGTGCAACATGACTTCTGTAAGTCAGGCAAACCCATTACCGTACGTTATTAAAACCGACATTTTTGTATAATACTTACCGTCAAATGTCGGATATCTCATTTTAACATTAATTTCTATGGCTAACGACTAAAATGATAAGAGTCAATCCAAAATTCAAACTTATAACTTAATGTTCGGCTTCCTCAAACGCAAATTCCGCAAAAAGATCGCACGTATCGAAATCACGGGGGCGATCGGATCAAGTACTAGAACCCGTGTTCTTGAAGCCCTTGAATTTGTTGAAGAAAACAAGTTTCCTGCCCTCTTACTTCGCATTGATAGTCCTGGGGGAACCGTTGGTGACTCCCAAGAAATTTATGCTGCCCTCAAGCGACTCAGAGAAAAGTCAAAGGTTAAAGTGGTAGCTAGTTTCGGCAATATTTCCGCTAGTGGTGGCGTTTATATTGGTGTAGGGGCAGATTACATTGTTTCCAACCCTGGCACGATTACAGGCAGCATCGGTGTAATTTTGCGCGGTAATAATATTGAGAAATTGCTCGACAAAATTGGCGTTTCTTTCAAGGTGATCAAATCAGGTACTTATAAAGATATTCTCTCCTTTGATCGCGAAATCACTATTGAAGAGAGAGAAATTCTCCAATCTCTCATTGATTCTAGCTACCATCAGTTTGTGGAAACTGTCGCCGAAGGTCGTAAGCTTAGCCCCGCCACAGTGCGATCATTTGCCGATGGGCGTGTATTTACAGGTGAGCAAGCACTTTCCCTTGGTCTAGTCGATCGCCTCGGCACAGAAGAAGACGCGAGAATCTGGGCGACAGAGTTAGCAGGACTCGATCCTAAAAATACTAAGGTATTTACAATCAAGCCTCCTAAAACCTTTGCCAGTAAGTTTCTACCCAGTGGCTCAGAAATGAGTTTCAACCGTCTGCAATTTGAAGCTGAAACAAGTGGAATGCCGCTCTGGATGTGGCATTAGATTTATATAGCCAAATTAAGTGATTAAGATCGCTTATTAACTGATGTTACGTGGAACGAATATCACCCCCAGCCCCCTCTCCCAAAAGGGGAGAGGGGCTAGGGATGAGGTTCTTGAAAGCTTCCACGTAACGCCAGTTATAAAAAAATGGCATCAATTTTATGAGGCTGAGCTAGTTTGTGATTATGGAAGGATGTTACAACTTTTGATAGTGCAAAGCGCTGTCCCTTTTAGCTACACTTTGACTAATCCACTGTGACGCAATAATGGCGCAGTGATCGGTTCACGTCCTCGGAAGGTTTTGAAGATTTCCATCGGGTGCTTACTGCCACCAAGAGCCAACACGGTATCGCGATAGAGTCTACCTGTTGAAGCGATCGCATCTTCATCTTCTAGTCCTGCTTCCTCAAAGGCAGCAAAGGCATCAGCACTCAGGACTTCCGCCCACTTATAGCTGTAGTACCCTGCGGCATAGCCTCCCGCAAAAATATGACCAAAGGAACAGAGAAAATTATCTTCGGGCAAGGGGGGGATTACCATCGAGGTTTCCGCAAGGCGCGATCGCAATTGCAGCGTCGTCTCATCGCCGCCAACCTGATGACGATGGTGTAACTCGATATCCACAAGGCTAAAATGCAATTGACGCAGCATTCCTGAACCACTCATGTAGTTTTTAGAATCAACGAGCTTTTCGTAATAGCTTTCAGGTAGAGTTTCACCTGTTTCGTAATGCTTGGCAATGCCGAACAAAGTAGCGCGATCGTAGCACCAGTTTTCCATGAATTGACTGGGTAGTTCTACTGCATCCCATTCGACATTGTTAATGCCTGAAGCACCTGCATAATCTACTTTGGTCAACATATGCTGCAAGCCATGTCCAAATTCATGGAAGAGGGTTTCCACTTCTCCAAAGGTCATCAGGCTAGGCTTACCATCGACAGGAGGCGATTGATTACAAATCAGATAGGCAACGGGTAATCGGGTAATCGGTTGACCATCCTCAACGATTTTGGCGCGTCCGATGCAGTCGTTCATCCATGCACCGCCTCGCTTTTCTGCTGGGCGACTGTAGGGGTCAAGATAGAAATAGGCGATCGCCTGATTACTCTCATTTTGTATTTCAAAGAAGCGGACGCTTTCATGCCAAATGGGAGCTTTTCCATCCGCAGGAACTACTGTTATCCCAAATAAACGCTTCACAAGAGCAAATAGCCCTTCGAGGACTTGAGGTAATGGGAAATAGGGGCGTAATTCCTCAACGGTGAAATTAAACTTAGTTTCGCGTTGACGTTCTGCCCAGTAAGCCGTATCCCAATGCTTGAGTTCGTTAGTTTCGCCTTGAGACTTAGCAAATTCTTTTAATTCATTAAATTCTGCAACCGCAGCAGTATAGCTAGATTGACGCAATTCTTCGAGCAGTTTCTCTACTGCATTGACATCAGGAGCCATCTTACGAGCGAGGCTCAATTCTGCATAGGTGGAATAGCCGAGTAAGTTCGCTTTTTGTTGACGCAATTCGAGAATGCGATCAATTAATGGAGAATTGTCAAATTCACCACTAGCAGCACGACTGACAAAGGCGCGGTATAGCTTTTCACGCAAATCGCGGCGGCGGCTATGCTGCATAAAGGGAACATAGCTAGGGTAATCAAGGGTAATACACCAAGCCCCCTTTTCAGGAGTGGCTCTGTCGTCACCATCGAGTCTTGCAGCTTGGGCGGCTTGACCTAATAAGCTTGGTGGCAAACCTACAATTTCTTCGGGCAGGGTCAAAGTCATACTAAAGGCTTTGGTCGCGTCTAGCACATGATTAGAAAAGTTGGTCGAGAGTTCTGCAAGTTCCATTTGAATTGCGTTGAACTTTTCTTTGGCTTTACCTTCTAAGCCAACCCCTGAAAGCTCTGCATCACGAATGGCAGCTTCCACAATGCGCTTCTGAGCAGGTTCAAGACTATCCCACTGCGATGATCCATAAATTGCTTTATAAGCCTTATAAACTGGCTGGCTTTGACTAAAACGATTAAAAAACTCAATAACTTTGGGTTGCACAACTTTGTGAGCTTCGCGCAATTCAGCATTGTTTTTGACACTTAGCAAATGCTCGATCGCGCCCCAAGCCCAACCAATCCGCTCAGTCAGATGGTCTAGCGGCTCGACTAAGCCAGACCATGTGGGCTGGATATTTGCTTCGAGGTTAGCTAGTCCTGTACTAGTTTCTTCCAGCAATTGGGTAATTGCCGGGATAACATGTTCAGGTTTAATTTCTGGGAATGGCGGTAAACCTTTGCCAATCAGGAGGGGATTAGTAGCTTCGCTCATAAGTAGCTTTTTAAATCTTTAAGATTTGTAAATTGACTATCTCTGATTATATCGCGATCGCCAAACCTTAGAGATCGCTCTAGGCTGGAATAACAAATAAGAAAAGAGAGCATCTGCCCTCTTTTCTTATTTGTTATTTTTTAAACTATCGCCGCTATGGAAACTACATCTATCGCTTCAGGGCTATTTTGTTCTGATGGAGGAACGACTTGCCAGAACTTCAGTAAATAGGTTGACCAGTTATCGAGAATTTCCTTTGCTCTAGAACTACCAGTGTTCTCATAGCTAGATTGAATCAATTCCTTTAACTGACTCTCACCTGCGGCAGTGACTACATTCTGGACTTTGAGCACTTCTTGGCTGAGACGTTCTTTGAATTTGCCATCAATATCGAGGAAGTAAGCAATCCCACCTGTCATACCCGCGCCCACGTTGCGTCCTGTGGTTCCCAGAACTACGACAACGCCACCTGTCATATATTCACAACAGTGATCGCCTGTGCCTTCTACAACAGCCTTTGCTCCAGAGTTACGCACACCAAAACGTTCGCCAGCACGTCCGTTAACGAAGAGATAGCCTCCCGTTGCTCCATAGAGACAGGTATTACCAACGATAGAATTATCAGCAGGATTGAAGGTGCAATCAGGCTTGGGTTTGATGCTGATGCTGCCGCCATTCATACCCTTTCCGATATAGTCATTGGCTTCACCAATGAGGGAGAGATTTAGACCATTGATATTAAACGCACCAAAGCTTTGACCTGCTGCGCCGACAAACTCCAGATTGAGGTTGCTGGCAAGTCCTGAGTTGCCATATTGCTTGGCAATCGCGCCTGATACTCGAGCAGGGACTGAGCGATCTGTATTAATAATCGCATAGGTTTTCGTTAAATCAGCCTGATTAGCGATCGCTTTTTGTACTTCGATGTCTGCCAAAATTTGATCGTCGAGAACGGCTCCATTGCTATGGGGAGTTGGCGAATGTTCTAACCAACTGCGATCGCCCTTTGTGTTAGGCAGATTGATCAGGCAACCTAAATCAACTTGATTGAGATCTAGTTTCGCAAGCTTTAGGTCTTGACGCTGCGCCAAGAGGTCAGAGCGTCCAATGATCTCCTTGAGAGACTTGTAGCCAAGTTTAGCAAGGATTTGACGTACTTCTTCAGCGACAAAGCAAAGGAAGTTCACCACATTTTCAGGCGTACCAGGGAAACGCTTGCGGAACTGTTCTAATTGGGAAGTTACGCCAACAGGACATTTGTTGGTATGACAGACACGCGCCATGATGCAACCTTCAGCAATCATCGCCGCCGTACCAAATCCATATTCTTCACCACCAAGGAGCGCGGCGATCGCCACATCCCAGCCAGTCTTAAAACCGCCATCGACCCGCAATAATACGCGATCGCGCAGTTTATTAACCATTAGCGTTGTGTGGACTTCAGCCAAACCAAGTTCCCAAGGTGAACCAGCGTGCTTAATCGAACTCAATGGCGATGCACCTGTGCCGCCATCGTAGCCAGAGATTTGAATAATATCAGCATTAGCTTTAGCAACACCCGCAGCAATCGTACCAATGCCAATTTCTGATACCAGTTTTACGGAAACTTTGGCGGTGGGATTGATTTGGTGCAGATCGAAGATTAGCTGAGCGAGATCCTCAATGGAATAGATATCATGATGAGGCGGTGGGGAAATTAGCGATACTCCCGCTTTAGAATTTCGCAACATTGCAATGTAGCTGCTGACCTTGGGGCCAGGCAACTGTCCGCCTTCCCCCGGTTTCGCGCCTTGCGCCATCTTGATTTCCAATTGATTGGAACTGACCAAGTAGGAAGGAGTGACTCCGAAGCGTCCTGAAGCAATTTGTTTAATTGCCGAGTTAGCTGTATCCCCATTCTTTAAACCCTTGAGGTGAGGGAATGTAGCGGAAATGCCATTAGAATCGACATCATTAATGGGTAGATAGCGAATCGGATCTTCGCCACCTTCACCACAGTTAGATTTGCCGCCAATACGATTCATGGCGATCGCCAGAACTTCATGGGCTTCACGACTTAATGCACCTAAGGACATTGCTCCAGTACAGAAACGGCTGAGAATTTCCGAGGCTGACTCAACTTCATCAATGGAGATACTGGGGCGATCGCCCTTAAATTCTAGTAAGTCGCGTAGAGCAGTTGGTGTACGAGTTTCTAGCTGTGTGCGATAGACTTCGTAGTGATCGTAGCCTTCTCCAGCAACTGCTTTGTGCAAAGCCTTTGCCATTTCGGGACTGTTCATGTGGTATTCACCTGTGGGGCGATACTGCACAAAACCATAGTTCTCTAATTTCTTGATTTGTAATTCTGGGAAGGCTTGAGAATGGAAGCTTAGAATTTCAGAAGCAATATCAGCAAAGTTAACACCACCAACACGGGAAACTGTTCCTTTAAAGGAAGTATTAATTACTTCTGCTCCAATACCGATCGCTTCAAAAATCTGTGCGCCGCTATAGCTAGACAGGAGCGAAATCCCCATCTTAGAGAGAATCTTCAATAAACCACCTTCGACAGCTTTACGGTAACTATCTTGAACTTGGGTAATTGTTAAAGCCTTAATCTTGCCAGTTAGCATCTGGGTTTGAGTCTTAGGTTTACCCCACCATTGGCGCGTAGTTTCCAAGGCCAAATAAGGACAAATTGCACTAGCTCCATAACCGATCAAACAAGCAAAATGATGAGTACTCCAGCATTGAGCCGTATCCAACACAATTGAAGCCTTCATGCGAATCCCCTCAGCACTGAGGCGATGATGAACTGCGCCCACAGCTAGTAGTGGTGGAATATAGGCGTTTTCAGTATTAAGATTGCGATCGCTTAAAATTACCAGTTTTGAACCATTACGAACCGCATCCACAGCAGCATCACTAAGCTTAGCGATCGCATTTTTTAGACCATCAGCCCCAGAGGATACTGCAAATAGAATATCGAGCTTAGTTGAGGCAAAACCAAGACTTTGTAATTCCTCAAGTTCTGTTTCATTGATGATAGGACTGCTAATTTTAATTTGATTCGCAGATTCAGGCTTGGGCAAAAGTAAATTTGCTTTTTCGCCCAAGAACATCGACAGTGACATGACCATTCCTTCACGCAGAGGGTCGATTGGAGGATTTGTCACCTGTGCGAAGCGTTGTTTGAAGTAGTCATAGAGTAGGTGAGGACGTTGCGATAGAAAAGCAAGTGGAGCATCATCACCCATACAAAATACTGGCTCCTTACCATCTTGAGCCATCGCTTCAATCACCATCTCCACATCTTCGAGGGTGTAGCCAAAAGCAGTTTGATAGGTCAGAGCCTTCTGCTCATCAAGGGTTACGGCTTCTTGGAATGGCTTTGATTCAAGATTCTTGCGATATTTTTTAATCCATTCGCCATAGGGATGTGCTTTAGCGACTCGTTCTTTAATTTCCCAGTTGTGGAGAATTTCATGGGTCTGTAAATCAACGGCAATGGTTTGTCCAGGACCAAGACGACCTTTTTCGATAATATCGGTTTCAGGAATATCCACAGTTCCTGCTTCCGAGCTAACGATTACCATGCCATCGTTAGTAATCGTGTAACGGGCAGGACGTAAGCCATTACGATCTAAGGCTGCGCCGACAATCTTGCCATCGCTGAAAGCTAATAGGGCAGGACCATCCCATGCTTCTTGTAAGCCACTGTAATACTCATAGAAATCAACAATTTTGGGGCGATCGCTTAAATCTGGTTGATTCTCATAGGCTTCTGGTACAAGGATCATGATTGCTTCTAGAGGACTATGTCCTGTCTCAATTAGCAATTCAAAAACGTGATCCAAGGTTGCCGAATCACTTTCATTAGGCTTAAGAATTGGTAATAGATCTTTAATGCGATCTCCTTTTGCATCAACCCAATTCGGATGGGAGAGATCACCTTGGCGAGCAAGGAACCAATTAGTATTCCCTTGCATCGTGTTAATTTCACCATTGTGACCAAGGAAACGCATTGGCTGGGCAAGGGGCCATTTCGGTAAAGTATTGGTACTAAAGCGTCGGTGATAAATCGCGTAGGCGGAGACATATTCAGGATTCTGGAGATCTTCATAAAAGGCATCAAGAATCGCCGATCGCACCATACCTTTATAGACGATGGTTTGGTTGGAAAGTGACACAATATAAAAGTCGCTACCACCTTGTGGATATAGCTTTTCGATCGCTAATTTGACTCGACGGCGCGTAATGTAGATTGCACGTTCAATCTGATCAAGATTCTGATGCTCGGCATCAGCTAAGAAAGCTGCCTGCTCGATGTAGGGCTGGTTTTCTCGCGCTTGAATACCCAAGACTTCTGGCTTCACTGGAACGACACGCCAACCAATCAGATTCAGCCCTTCCTCGGCGGCAATTTTAGAGGTGATTTCCTTAAACTTAGCAGTGCGATCATGATCCTGTGGCAAGAAAAACATCCCTACTGCCGTATGTTTTACATCGATTTCAGGAAAATCCTTTTGCAACAATGACCAAGGAATTGCGGTCATTACCCCTGCTCCATCGCCCGAATCTTGATCAGCGCTACAGCCGCCCCGATGCTCCATACAAGTCAGAGCCTTGAGAGCATTACTGACAATTTTATGGCTGGCACGACCTTCTTTGTCAGCAATAAAGCCTACCCCACAAGCATCACGCTCTTCCACTAGCCAAGTAGGCCCTTGGATCAAATTAGTAGTTCCACACTGATTAGACTGACTTGTATTCACGCGACTAACTTCCATCGGCTTATCTGTTGCTATCAAAAAAAATAAGTTGAAATTATGAGATCTTTGAAGATGGGTAATGTAACGATCGCCGTGCATTACTGAACATCTCGCACTGCCTTAAACTTTGTTATTTCTAAATTAAGCTTTTTATTAACAGATGCAAAACTGCTAATATCTGGCTTACTGTAATTTGCTTTAAACTAAAAGAGATTACTTGAAAGCGCTATAAATTAGCGCTTTCAAGCGTAGCTATGGCTTTGGATTTGAGCCAAATTCACTATTTCGATCAGGTTAAATTAGGCTTGCATTTGAGTATGGATATGCAGGCAGACCTATAATCATAACTCTTTACTTAGCTCTGTGTATAGGTGGTAAGCAGATATTTTCTGTTGTTTTTAAAGTGGGGCATGATTGAATTATAAGCCACAAATATTTTTCTTATGTACGAGTTACTACAGTTTCATGATGTGGTTTCCAGTAAGAGAGCTGTTGAGCTTTGTGACACTTTATAATTATCAAAGAGTTTCAGTGACTTGCACAATGGCTTATTGGCTTCTCAAAAGTGAACCCCACGTTTATTCCTACTCTGATCTAGAACGCGATCGCCAAACAATTTGGGATGGTGTGAATAATAATCTAGCACTCAAACATATCCGCACAATGCAGCCTAAGGATCTAGCGCTGATCTATCATACAGGTGATGAACGGAAAGCAATTGGTATTGCCGAAGTAATTAGCTTTTCCTATGTTGACCCAAAGTTGGACGATCCGAAACGCGCTGTCGTTGATGTAAAAGCAGTGCGATCGCTAGCCCATCCTGTAACTCTTGCTCAAATTAAACAAGATCCTGATTTTGACGGCTTTGATCTGATTCGGATTAGTCGTCTGTCAGTTGTACCTGTATCAGAGGCGCATTGGCAAAAGATTTTAGAACTTGCCGACCAATAAATCAAAGAAACAATTTTTATACGGTGCGGCAAAGCCGCGCCATATAAAAATTGTTTCTTTATTAATGAGACACACTAACAATCAATGCAATATTTTTCAATGCAATATTTTGGCTCGCGATCGCCTATTTCCTTTATTTCTGCACCATGCCCTATCTGCATGAATGGTGTGATTGTCGAAATGCCGATGATGGAATCTCTCGGTTGCAATTTTTGCAATCACATTTTTATGATCGAGAAAGAGAATAAATCAATGCTGCAAGTCCTGAGAATGGTAGATACAATATCCACATTGCGCTGGATTTGGAATGGCGAAAGATGGGAAAATGCTGACGTAGCACAAGCGCAGATAGCCCGTTGGCTAAGCATTTTAGGTGTTTTATTGGTAATTATTCCCACAGCGATTACTTCACTTGCGGCCTATTTCTTTGCTCCTGCCCCCGATGTTCCCTTATCATGGTTCCCCAAATTTTGGGCGATCGCGACATTTTGCGGTCACTTAGCTGTACTGTTATCCTTCATCTTTGACTATACAAAGTTCCCAATTGCCGCTTACTGGCGAAACTTTATTCGGATCATACGGCCTTGTCCATAAATAAACGCATTGCCATAATTGCAAACAAACCCGCCGCGATCGCTTTGAGTAATCTGGTGGGTAAAAATATAGAAATGCGATCACCAAGAAATACGCCTATAGCACTTGCAAGTAATAAAGCCATCGCAGAACCGATAAATACAAATCTTGGTGCAGCTGAATTACCGCTTAAGCTCATGGTCGCTAATTGGCTTTTGTCACCTAATTCGGACAAAAAAATTGTACTGAAGCTGAGAAATAATAATTGCCAGTCCATCTTGTTTACTCACTAAATGTAATTGATTTTTTATAGCGCGGCTTCGCAGTGTCCACAAAAATTGGTTCTTTTAAATTTTTAAGCGATCGCGTCCCACAGTAAACTAATCGATAAAATCAAAAAACTTAGCCCTGCCAAGGTATTTAACAAACTAGGGGATAAAGTTCTAGCAAGCCATTTACCAGCAAGTACGCCTAATAAGCTTGTGGAGACCAAGGCGATCGCTGCACCGATAAATACAATCCAAGGCTGATGAGATTGGGCGGCAATCATCAAAGTAGTTAACTGTGTTTTGTCACCAAGTTCTGCCAAGAACACTGTAATAAATGTTGTACTTATAATTTGCCAATGCTCAGATTTAAGTTGAGGAGTTGGTTGTATCATTGACGGCAATTGTCTTAGGGATATGTTTTTATGTTGAGTTTCAGATTTTAGCGACATCAATTACTTAATCATTAAAAGGCAAAAGATTTCATAATCATTTCATAGTTTATACTATAAAGAAAAAAAAAGAAGTAAACTTTCAACCTAAAACTCAAAGAGAATGGCGGCGTGAATCGCCACCATTCTCTTTGAGTTAGAATCCCAAACCCAAAATAGAGTTGCGCCGCAACTCTATTTTGGGTTTGGGATTTATCTTATCCATATGTAAACAAAAGTAAAGTATTGTAAAGAGAAATACAAATAAATACTTGAAATTTACTCAAAATTAAGATGCAAAATAAAGTTGTTGTCGTTGTCGGTGCAACAGGTGGCATTGGTTCAGCGCTTGTGCCAAAATTAGCGGAAGCAGGGGCAAAGCTAGTACTTGTAGCGAGAGATATCCATAAATTAGAGGAACTCGTTAACAATCTCGAAGATGATTATGATGCTGAGGCGATCGCAATTCCTACAGATATCACTAAATATGAGCAAGTTGAAGGTATGGTGCAAAAAGCGATCGCCCAGTTTGGACAGATTGATGTTTTAGTGAATGCCGCAGGAGCAGGTATTCTCAAACAATTCAATCACATTGAGCCACAGGAACTCGATTATTTGCTTGACCTCAATCTCAAGGGGAATTTTTATACGAGTCAGCTAGTTGCCAATGCGATGAAGGAACGTAAGATTGGTCATATCTGTAATGTGATTGGGATTTTAGGTAAACATCCGATGGCAATGGCATCCGCCTATTGTGCTTCTAAGTTTGGAGCTGTCGGTTTTAGCAAATGTATGGCGGATGAATTGCGCCGCTTTGGGATTAAGGTGACTCTCTTTTACTTTGGGGGAATTGATTCACCTTTCTGGGATAATGTTAGCCTGAAAGTTGATCGCAGTAAGATGCTAACTGCTGAAACTGCGGCAAATGCGATCATATTCGCACTTGCCGCCGATCCTCACGCCGTACCGATGGAGATCAACATCCAACCTGAAAGTCATTTATTCTTTTAAAACAAAAAAAGAAGCGGCGCAAAGCGCCGCTTCTTTTTTTGTTTTAAAGAATAGAGATATATGTTCTCAGTAAAGGAACCCAATTGCTGAACCAGTCAATAAAAATAATCCCATTACTATGGCAATCCTAAGTCATTTGTGGCTTCGGTTTCGCTCAGCCATCAATCCACGATGGCTGAGCGAAGCCAAAGCCTGTCTCAACACATTACGGATTGCTATAAGCGATATCAAACAAAGAACTAAGCACTTCGCATCTCTAAGTAGCATATAAATCATTTCATTTTTAAGCCGCCCTTAATAGCTAAAATTTTTATAATTTGTTGCAAATTGCTGAGAAGTCTTTCTATCTCACCTAAATCACCTTTAATGATAGATAGACACTTTTTTTAGGGAAAGTAGTCCTATAGCTTAGAGCTTGGAGAGAAATATGCAAAAGCCTCATCTATATGTATTGTCTATATTCATCGTGATCGCTTCTTGCGGAGCAGCACTCAAAGCAGCAGAAATATTTCAATCACGAACCGTCAAAATACCCAGCCCTGAGGCAATATCAAAACTTGCTGACTCCTTCAGCGCTCAAGAAATTTCTCAACTAGAAATCGATGATGTTCTACGCGATCGCCTACGCTTCGATCCTCAATGGCAAGAAATCGTGCAAGCAGTTCGGCAAGATATTATTGTTGCCAAATGGGGAAAAGATCCTGTGTCTAATCCTGTCTGGGAAAAATATGGAGCTAAGGCATATCCATTATTAAGTTATTATGCGCGTTCCCGCGATGAAACTAGACAGAAGTACGGGCTTGAAGGTATTCGCAATCTCGGCAAACCCTACACAACTGTCTGGTTACGTGGACAAATTCAACGACGTTTGACCTATCCCAGTTTTTATGATGTCGCTCCCTATATTTCCGAGGCTAAGCAAAGGGACTGGGAGACAGAATTTGGTCTAGATGATCCTAAAATCAGACAAGAGCTAATCAATTTAGCAAAATCAAATCTCGAACCAAAAAATTCTCCACAATATTATAGTCAATTCAACTTAGAGTTTTTGACAAGGCTATTAGGCTATGAAGCCGTATATGGTAAGTCGCCATACGAAAAAGATAAGAATTTCGCAGGGCTATCGGAATGGCTGAACTATGAGCAGTTATCCAAACCAACAGACAGCCAGATTAAAGCCGCGATCGCCCTTTATCAGAAATTACCTAGCGATGCCCAAGAATATATCTTGGTCGAACGTCTTGGATCGATCAAAGCAGGAGAAATTACACCATTCGTTCGCTCCTTCTTCTATTCTTTGATTAATGAACTAAATTCTAATGATGGAATCTGGGCGATCGCGGAATTAGATCGGCATGGTGATGCTAGAGGGACAGAACTCCTTCAAAATATTTTGAGTAATGACCTATCTCAACTTCATTCCCTCTCGAAAATTGTTGGTTACGAGAATTTCACGAATAAAGGTGACTATGCCTATTACTTACTTTTAGGAATGGTGACAAAATATCCCGAATCAAAATTTGCGATCGCCTGTCGCGAATATGGAGATTTAACAGGACGCTCCTATTTTAACGGCGAGGAACGTCCGCAAGCGATCCTCGCCCGCAATGCTAACCGCACCGAAAAAGAACGCCTCAACTCATGGCAAGACTGGCTGAAGAAATATCCCAATCATTCGGGAGCCGATGATGCTAGTTATTTTCTCGCGCTCGGTCTGCAAGATAACAACGATATTCTGGGGGCAATGCGGCTCTGGATTAAAATCATGGCACAACCTATGGGCGATCGTGATGCCCTTTATCTCGCGTTTCCCCATGTGCGGACGCTCCTCGATGTTGGTTTGTCTATCGAACAAATGCAAATCCTCTTGCAAGAGCCAGAAAATCAAATCCTTGCGCCGCTCCTACAATATGCGATCGCTATTCAATATGCTCGATCGCACGATTATGCGAAAGCCCTAGAAATTGCCAGCAATATCAATCTAGAATTAATTCCCGACCGTATCCTCGCAGACTACTATTACCCTCAAGGTCTTTCGTGGCGCGAGGATAATCGAGTTGCCGATTTTAAGAAAGAAGCTCAGGAAGTGCTGAGCGAACAAAAACTACGCTGGAAGAAATTGCGGCAATGGCAAATTGAAAATACTCCCGAATCTCGCTATCAAATCGCCTCCGATTGGGCAGGAATCGGAGGATGGAAAAATGGTTATTTAGCAATCTGGGATGGCATTCGTGCTTATCGTCTTCCTACGGATTGGGATTGCGACAAGTGGTGGGTATGTGATCAATCTAAACGTAGTAGTACTGAGATTTTAGCTAAATATCAAAGCGGTAGTCAAAATGCGATCGCCCTTTCCCTCTATCAAAATTTACTCGAAGACAAAAATCTCTCTCTTGCACTCCGCGAAAAATCTTTATACATGGTTGCCATGACCCTCCTTGCCCAGTGGGAAAACCACACTTTCACAGAAACCCAACGTATCCATCCCCCCGCAGGATTGACTGCTAGTGGGCAATATCGCCAACTCAGTAGTAATCGACGTAGCTATACTTACCAAGATTACGAACAGCGCGAAAAGAGTATGCGATCTGACTATCAGAGACGGATAGATGGCATTATCACTGAATTACAGGTAAAGTTCCCTCAGAGTAAATATATTGACGACTTGCTATTTTCTAGTTTCTTTCTCAGCGAGCGAACCACCTATTTACAAAGATTACTGGATCGATATCCTCAAAACGATCGCGCTGCTGAAGCTAAGTTTCTGATCAATCTTAATAAGGGGTAGTGCTAAAAAGTTAAGGATAGTCGGTGCTTTGTACCTCGTATCCTTAACTTTTTAGCCAAGAATGGGCTGCCACAGATAGATTTAGTAGAATTGTCTAAAGAAAAAAGAGGAGAGATTTGTGCTGCTCTCTCTCCCTTAAAAAAAAGTAATGGTGAGAATTCTTTCTAAACTATTGCGAGTTCTCTCAAAACGTGATAGAACGGAATGATAAGTTTATTCCATCATAAGCAAAAGTATGAGGGGAAAAGCTAATAACAACAATCAATCACTATTATCTCTTTGGTTCCCATAATATGAGTATAGATCTATCTGTAAACCTACAGTCAGATGGCTTTGGTGCGTCTTTACAAGCTTTGCAATCCCATTTGCAAGGGTTTCTCTCGGAATATGAAGATAAAGTCGCTCAAGCTCGCGCTCAACTCGCTCACGTTGAAGCCCTCTTAGGAAGCTTGCCTGCTGAGACTCCTAAGGTTAAAGTTAAGAAGAAAGAAACCGTAGCCGTTCCTACACCTGTTGCTGTTGTTCCCGTAATTGCTGAAATTCCGCCAACTCCTACTAAAGGTCGTAAACCTAAAGCGATCGCAAAGCCTGAAGTAGCTCCTGCCACTACACCTGCTGCTAAAGGGAGAGGAAGAGGACATCGACGAGGTTCTTTGACAACACGTCCCTCTTACGATGGTCTGACCCTGACAGAAGCGATCGAAAAGATTTTGAATGAAAGACAAGGTCAAGCAGTTAATGCTGATGATGTAGTCAATATTCTCTACGGTGATCTACCTGAGACTGTGTTTAGAGTCGCAAAAGAACGTGTTACCAAAAATCTTTCCAAGGGCAAAGGCGAAAATAGATGGAAGCGGGTTCCTACCCAACTTGGATACTACACCCTCTCTCTCGAAAGTCTGAAAACAGTTCCAACGTCAACTATAAAGAGAGGTAGGGCTGCTAAAGCTGCCACTACTGAGGCTCCTAAAGCAACTATTAAGGCTCCTAAAGCAACTCCTAAAGCGGCTAAGGCTCCTAAAGCGGCTAAGGCTTCTAAAGTAGCTAAGGCTCCCAAGGTTACAGCAAAGGCAGTAGCAACCGCAGCTAAGCTATCAAAAAAAGCTGAGCCAGCCATTTCCAAATCTGCTCCTAAAAAGTCTGGGCGTTTGAGTTCTTTGGCTTTTCGTCCTCTCTATCAGGGCAATACTTTAACCGATGCGATCGAGAAGGTTTTACAAGAGCGCAAGGGTGAATTTGTCAATGCTGATAGTGTTGTAAAGGCGCTGTATGGAGATCTTTCCGCTGAGAATTTCCGCCAAGCTAAGGATCGTGTTACCAAAAATTTGTCTAAGGGTAAGCTAGACGGTAAGTGGGAAAGAGTTCCTAATCAGCTAGGCTACTACACCCTGTCGATTTCTTTGATTAAGCCATAAATTCTTTTTGATGATTGACAAGTAAAAAATAAAGGCTCGCAATGCGAGCCTTTATTTTTTACTTGTGTTTGTGCGTATTGATGCTTTAGAATGTACGTCGGGAGAGATGGCAGAGTGGTCGAATGCGTTCGACTTGAAATCGAATGTTGTGAAAGCAACCGAGGGTTCGAATCCCTCTCTCTCCGTAAATACAAAAAAAGCTACCGCAAGGTAGCTTTTTTTGTAATGAAGTGCCGCACACAGCGCAGCACTTCATTAATTATTTAGTCACTTTCGATCGCCTGTTTAACCATTACCTTATCCTCGGTAAGCGGTAGTAATACTGCTGACTCTTGTGCTGCTGGTAAATTTGAATGGGTAGGATGTGACTCTTGATGCTTACGGGAGTTAAGCCAAGTGACAAATCTAGGTTTAAGCCAACGGAACACTAGCGGAGCGCCAAACCACAGTACCACCGCACTTAGAATGATGGAGCTAACTTTGACCACTCCCGATACTAGAATTTCGAGAGGGATTAAAGTACCTGCATAGTAGGCAACCCCTGTGGTAACTGCTCCCCACACTAAAGCACCAGTGGCATTAAAAAATAGAAATCTGGAGTAGGGCATTCCCGATAGTCCTGCCATTGGTCCTGCAAAAATTCGCAATATGGCAATAAAACGACCAAAGAAAACTGCACGATCAGCACTGCCGCGAAATTTTTCACGGGCGATCACAATTTCATCAGTTGGCATCCGAAATAGTTTGCCAATTTTCTCTAATGCTGGCAAACCTCCCCAACGTCCGAGCCAATAGCCTGCACTGTCTCCTAAAATCGCGCCTGCGACCGTACAGATTAAAACCAATGGATAGCGCAATTCACCATTGCCTGAGAGGAAACCGCCTACCAAAGTAATCGTTTCACCAGGTAATGGTATGCCAGCATTTTCAAGCATGATGCCTAGGAAAATGATCCAGTATCCATACTGTTGCGTCCATTCTTGAATAATTTCTAACGAAAAAAACTCAAAATGCATGAGTTATAACTCAAAGTCTAGTGGGCTAAAGTGTTTAATAAAAGTATTTGGTAAAATCGTTTAGTAAAAACGTTTGATAAAAGTGTTAACTTTTGTATCATTATAGTCGCTTACAAGTCAAAAATAGATGAATTAAGAAGTGCTGTGACTGTTTTAACTGATAAATTTGACTGATCGCAAATACCAACTTACATATTACAGGTTAATAGAGATGGCATTAACGGGACAAGCCGTAATACATTGTTCGCAAACCACACAACGCGATCGCGTAAACGTAAGTTGAAAACTTTTAGGATCGAGGGTTAAAGCTTCGGTCGGACAGACACCTGTGCATAAGCCACAATCTACACATACAGTATCATCAATCACAATTTCCCGTCCATGTAATGAAACCTCAATATCTTGCGATCGCATCCAGTCAATGCCTTCTTCCAGTTGATCAATGTCGCCCGACAGCTCTAACACCATTTTGCCAACTTTATTAGGGGCAACTTGGGCGCGGATGATATTGGCAGCAATATTAAAATCCTTGGCAAGCCGATAGGTGAGGGGAATGTTGATCGCCCGTTTAGGGAAGGTCAGATTAACTCTTTTTTTCATAATTGGTAATTTTTGGGTAGTTCCCGCCCATATCAATCGGCATTAATAATTATTGCAGTTTTACTGTCAACCCATTCATTAAGTAGCTAAGCATAATAAATTACAAGCCAAAACCCGTAAAATTGCGCCCCGAAGGGGCACAATTTTACGGGTTTTGGTAATTGTTGCGGCAGAACTCTAATGAATGGGTTGTAGGTCTTAATTCAGACAAGGGGCTAAGTCCCTTGTTCACGATTTCTAAAGTACAGAGGCTGCCCTTTGCGCCGCTTCTCTACTTTAGAAATAAATAGTCAAACAGCACAAAAGCTGATACACTCACGGATACTTTTTTGCTTTCTGAAATTGACTAGCAGATAGGAATATGGGCAAAATATTTATTTCCGCAGGTCATAGTTCTTTTGAAGGTTCGTTTCGCGATCTCAGTGAGGGGATAGGTGGAACGAGCGAAATTGCTGAGTTGGTAGCAACCAGAGATCTATTAATCGCAGAATTACGTTCGCGGGGCATTGCGATCGCAGTCCCCAGCGATGATTTGAATTTAGATGAAACGATCGCATGGATTAACTCACGAGCAACCAGTCAAGATGTCGCTCTGTCGCTCAATCTTGATACGGTCATCTCACCAGAGTTAAGGGGAGCAACGGCTTATTACATTGCTAATAACGCAATTCGCAAACGTCAAGGGGAAATTATCACCAATGCGCTCACTAAGCGTGTCCCCGAAATCCCAAATCGTGGTGCAAAGGCTGATACAGTCGCAAGTATTGGCAATTTAAGCTTCTGTCGTCAAATCATCATTCCTTCTATTTTGCTGGAATTAGTATTTGCCAATAATTCACAGGATCGCTTACTAATCCAAATAAGAAGGCGTGACTATGCGATCGGACTTGCTGATGGTGTACAGGCTTGGATTAATGAAACTGCTACGACGATTCCTGTCTATACACCAGCAAATAGTTTACCTGCTATTAAGCCAGTCACCTATCCAGAGATTAATATCAATCTCAATGGACAGAGTTATGAAGAAAAAGGAATTTTGGTTTCAGGAAATGTTTTAGTGCCAGCCGATTTAGTCGATCGCCTCGGTTATGATCTAAGTCAAATTCCACTTACTTGTCGTTTGCGTTATCAAAGTATTGTCTATGTACAGGCGATCACCCTACGCGAATTAAATACTTCCGTATCTTGGGATAGCACCACCCGCACTCTTTATCTGAAAACAATTTTCAAAGTGTTTACTGGACAAATCGATCAGATTATGGGCGTAGGCAATGCTTCCGCAGTACAGTTGTTGATGTTTCTCAAAAACAATAATGAGACAGCCCTCACAAACTATGGCAATCTCCCCAATTTTTATCGTGAAGAATCCGAGATTGAAGGCGTAAATCATGATGTTGCTTTTTGCCAAATGTGCATCGAGACAGGATTTCTCAGATTTGGTAGAGGTGTTGAACCTGAGCAAAATAATTTTGCCAGTCTTGGTTCTGCAAATAGTTCGACCACAAAAGGAACAGGTGCAAGTTTTCCCGATCAACGGACAGGGGTGAGGGCGCATATCCAACATCTCAAAGCCTATGCGAGCAATGCCCCTCTATTCCAACCCTTAGTTGCACCGCGATTCCATTTGGTAGCGAGAGGTGTTGCCCCAGTTTTAAGCCAACTCACAGGACGATGGGCGATCGATCCTCTCTATGATTGCAAAATCATCGCCCTCATCCGCCGCCTCTACGAATCCGCAGGGATTTTTTGATTTTTGGCAGAGGCGATCGCTTCAATAAGAGCTTTAGCTTCAGAGGCTCCTTCCGATTTTTTGAATTGCCAAGGATAGGGAATTTTGCCGCTTAGCACCATCCGAATACCAACGGGAAAAATACTCAGCAATGCTTTTAAATCTTTAAAATCGGCACTGACTAGTCGCACCGCAAATTTACTTTCATCGATCCAACCATCTTCTTTGACTAAATCGAGCAGAGTATGGCGATGACGCTGCGGCATAGATTCTGGTAGATCACGATTAGCAAGAATTTCATGCTTTATTTGGGAAATCCGATCTAGGGGTTGGACTTCCACTGGACAAACTTCATTGCAGTTATAGCAGCGTGTGCAGTCCCAGACAAATCCTGATTCATTATATTTTTCGACCCGTTCCTCAGTGCGATCGTCACGATTATCTGCTATGACGCGATATGCCTTAGCTAGGGCATGGGGGCCAACAAAGCGATCGCTTACTGCTGCAGAGTTACATTCGGAATAGCAAGAACCACAAAGAATACAGTTAGCAGCAGCTTGGAGTTTAGCGCGTTGGGCTGGAGTTTGTAGATACTCAGTTTTACTAATTTGTCGTGATGCGGTGGAGACATAGGGATCGACCTTGTGCAGGTTATCCCAAAATTTGGTCATGTCTACGATTAAATCTTTGATCACAGGTAGATTTTGCATAGGCTCGATCACTAATTCCTTATCATGATCGCCCATCACTTCACTGACATGCTTCTGACAAGCTAAGCCCGATCGCCCATTAATTCGCATTGAACAAGACCCACAAATAGCATTGCGACAGTTACGCCGAAACCCAACAGAACCATCCTGTTCACTTTGAATTTTGATTAATGCATCTAATACTGTAGTGCGATCAGGATCGACTTCGATTTGGAAGGTTTGATAGGTGGGGTCGCTGGTGCGCGATGTTTGGCGGCGAAGCTTGACGGTAATATTCATAGATAATATCTGCGATCGGGCTTTGAGCATTAAGTTTAACTTTAACGCAATGAACGCAATGTTTGATAGATGGTGCGATTACCTGAAGAGACTTCAATTCTAAAAATATCAAGTTTATACCTGATATAATGTTGAACTAATTGAGTATATAAAGTAAAAACTCAGCACATCAGTATGGCATCTAACTCCAGCATTAAATTTACGATCACCTTTAACGATCCCGACCTCGACTCAGAGGAACTATATGAATAGGCTCAACGGCTTGTGTCTGAGTTGAAGCAAATAGATGAGGTCGCTGAGGTGAATCGCGTTATTGATCCAAATCCGCCAGAGGGTAATAAATCCATAGGTGGTTTTGTGGTGGTTTTGCTGACAGCTGAAGTGAGTGCGGCTAATGCGAAAAAGCTTTTGGGGTTTCTAGGTGATCGCCTTGGCGATTAACTGATTGCATTTTTGCCCAAGCCGGCTCTTGGCAATAAAATTAAGTTTTTATCAATAGCAAGAAATATTTCAGTAGTGTAACTAAACAACCTCAAGTAACATAGCTTAAATTTTTTATGCCAATATCGATTTTTTATGAAGCCCCAAAGTGATGATTACGACTAACCTTGAAGATAATAATTGCACAGAACTTTCTACTATTTCTGAAATGTAGTCTGAATCAGATATCCCACAAGAATCAATTAAAGAAAATATTGAACTTACTGATCCAATTCTGAACAAGCTAAAGGACATATCCCAATTGGTGCATGAGGGTAAAACTGAAGTAGAAACTGTAAGGACTATATTGAGTTGGTTTGGAGCGAAGAGAAGGGGTATTTCTGTTGTCAATTTAATTCAGAAAGCTCTTGCAGAAGTTCATTTGACTACTGAGCCAGATTTTACCAGTCAATATATAGACGCTCAGGTTCGTTTTATTCCTAATCGACAATTAAATACTGAAATTTTAGATTCAAAACCATCTCAAAATGAAAACAGTTTCGGTTTATAGAATTTTCATCTGCAACATGGAAAATCACTCCATCTGAACTTGTCACTAGTGCGATTGGAGATCCAACTTTTCGCATTCAGAAACTAGCATCAGCTAATAAATCTCCTACAGCAGTCACACCAAATACAACGTTAGATGAAGCTACAACATTAATGATACTTCAGGACTTCTCCCAACTTCCTGTAATGCAAGGTGAGCGAGATGTAAAGGGCGTAATTAGTTGGGAATCCATAGGCAAATGCCAATCTCTCGGTCGTCAATGTAAAGAAGTTCGAGATTGTATAGAAATTGAAGTGCCAGAAGTACGTTATAACTCCTCCCTACTTTCAGCCATTGACATAATTGTTAAATATGCGTATGCACTTGTTCGTCAAACAGACAAAAAATCTCTGGAATAGTAACAACAACCGATTTAAGTTTACAATTTCGTCAACTTGCTGAACCATTTATCCTAGTTGGAGAAATTGAGAACTACATTCGTCGATTGGCAGTGAGAAGTTTCTGTAAATTACGATTGGTGACATTGCCACAAGTCAGCCATAAAATTCGAGGAGGCGATCCCAATCGACAGACCAAATCAATAAAATCGCTATCCTTCGTCATAATCACCGCATTAGCTAATCTTGCCGCCTCAAAGATTTCGATATCCTTCGTATCTCGCAGTGAAAGATACTTAAAAACATAGCCTCAACATCAAAGTTACTATTTATCCAATTTGCCAAAGCTGGAGGCAACTGAGCATTAATCGAAATAATCATGCAGTGAGCCTAGGAAAATCATTACACTGTTTAATTTTGTATTGGATAGATAATTTGAAATAGCAGAGCTATCGCTGACCAAATGATTTACGCGATCGTAACTTCCCACATCCTACTCAAACCCAAAACGCTCATGTGGGTAAATAGGTGAAAGGAGGGAAAAGAAGACGGCGGAGGAAATCAAAATCAATCCAACGCAAATTGTAAGACCACTCGAACATGGCTACATAGAGATACAAATACTTTTTATGGATACCGCGAAATGGACGAACAAAG
>CALRWX020000008.1:0-59075 GCA_943371975.1 Pseudanabaena sp. UWO311
CCCACAAACTATGTTTTGGTTAAGAAACTTTTTGTAAACTAAAATAGTCTTCTATGGTATCGACGTAATATATAGCAATTGACTCAAAATTCAGACCTAAATTTAGATATATAGCAATCCGAAATGAGTTGAGAGAGGCTTCGCTCAGCTATCAGGCCAAGCTGGCTGAGCGAAGCCGAAGCCACAAATGACTTAGGATTGCTATAGTATTTAGGTCAAGTCTGAGTTGAATTTGTCAGAATGTTTAAACATACGATTCCAATAAAATCTGCTACCTAAATTATAGTTATAGCCCTTATAGCCTGAGATCTTCGGGGAAATATCATGAAACATTCTTTGAAACTGATATCTACGTCTTTAACTGCATCTCTACTGACAGTGTTAGTCAGCGTCGCTACAGCGATGCCTAGCTTCGCTGCCGATCCGTTTCGCTCTGCAAATCCTAGGGCGATCGGCAATGAAACTCAAAAAGCCTTTGAATTAATGTTCAAAGAAGGAAATTATGTGGCAGCCGTCAAGCAACTAGACCAAGCTGTAAGATCTGAAGCTGATGATCCATTGGTATTTGCTTTGCGGGCTTCAACCTTTTATGCGACAGAAGACTATATAGGAATGCAAGTTGCGAATAAACGGGTTCGGAGTAACGCAGAAGCCTTGAGAGGTAAAGATCCCATCAGAGCCTATACCTATCTAGCGATAAGTGACCTCATTGAAGCAGGTTACATCATTAAGACAGAGGGAGTTTCCAGTGCGCCTAAGGTTTTACCTCTAGTGCAAAATGTGTTTGACAATATTAAAAAAGCTCAAGACATTGATGCCAGCGATCCTGAACTGAATTTGATCAAGGGTTATATCGACATTCTAATTGCGTCAGTATTACCTCTCTCTGACCTTGAGTCAGCCTTGACCAGTCTGCGTCAGTATTCCTCTCCTGACTACCTGAAATGGCGTGGCGTGGCGATGGCATATCGTGATGCGCGTCAAGTTGATTCCGCTTTAGATGCCGTCAATAAAGCGCTTGCCTCTGCCCCCAATAATCCAGATCTGTACTATCTTAAAGGTCAAATACTATCGATTCAAGGTGGTAGCAGTTTGCCTGTTGCCGTTAAACAATTTGAAATTGCTTTGAGTAAAGCTAGTCAAATTAATCCAAGTATGTTGAATGAAATTCGTCAAGAATGTCGCAGATTACCAGGTGCGATCTGTGCCGAGAAGTAATAAAAAAGAGAGGTGGTGCAAAGCACTACCTCTTTTTTAGATAGTATTATACCCCGCCGAAGGCGGGGTATAATACTATCTAAAAACAAAACTCATGGCACAAGACATTAAACTGGTCGTGGTAGATATTGATGGTACGATTAGCGGTGATGCCAATCAAGTTAATGATGCAGTCAAAGAGGCGATAAAAGCGGCTCAAGCGAAGGGAGTTAAGGTAGCGATCGCCACAGGTCGAATGTACCGTTCAGCAGTCCGATTTCATGAATTAATAGCATCGGATATGCCCTTAATTTCCTATCAAGGTGCATTTATCAAAGACCCAAAAACTGATGAGCTTGTGGGGCATTGGCCAGTAGAACTAGAGCAGGCGCTTTCTTTACTAGATGATCTCGGCGAATTTGCGACTAATGATCAGCTTTCGATTCATATCTATGTGAATGATGAACTCTACGTTCGGAAAATGACTGCCCAAACGGAAGCCTATGCAGAACGCTCGAAGGTGGGAGTTAAGGTAGTGGGAGATTTACGAGAATTTTTGACTAAGGCAAGTACCGATCATCCACCAACCAAGATTTTAGCTTTGAGTGATACAGCTGAGCTAGTAACGGAAATGCTACGAGTGCTTAAAGGTCGCTATACGCCGCAGCAACTATATCTCACCAAGTCCGTAGCAACATTTTTTGAGGCTACCAACCCGATCGCAAATAAAGGTACAGCCGTAAAGCATTTGGCAGAAAATATTTTGGGATTTGATCGTTCTCAGGTTTTAGCGATTGGTGATAACTTTAATGACTTGGAAATGATTGAATACGCGGGTATTGGCGTAGTGATGGGTAATGGCCCTGAAGGATTAAAGCCTCTAGGGGACTGGGTAGCGCCAAGTGTTGAAGAGGATGGAGTTGCCGCCGCGATCGCCAAATTTGTTTTAAGTAATTAAAAAATCAGAGTAAGTGGCGGCGTAAAGCGCCGCCACCACTTACTCTGATTGGGTAGCTAAATCTTGTACCATCAATTTCTATGATGCAATTTCTCAATATTTTATCCAACTGGTTTTACCATCTCGAACAATGGGCAGATGCTTTGGTAAATAGCCAACTTAATCAAGCATCATGGACGAGTGTCGGTGTCGTATTTTTAGCAGGACTAGTGACTAGTCTCACCCCCTGTACCCTCTCGATGCTACCTCTAACTATCGGCTATATTGGTGGCTATGAGTCAAAAAGCACATGGAAAGCGGCACTACAATCTGCTTGGTTCTGTTTAGGATTTGCGATCGCCCTTACAGGTTTTGGACTGGCTGCGGCTTTGCTCGGTAAAATCTATGGACAAACAGCTTGGGGCTGGTCAGTAGTAATGGGTATCATAGCGATCGCGATGGGATTGCAACTATTAGAAGTAATTTCTTTGCGATTACCCAGCCTTGGTAATTGGGAAGTATCACAAAATTTACCTAAGGGATTGCGATCACTATTAATCGGTTTATCCTTTGGTTTTGTAGCCTCACCTTGCAGTACACCAGTATTAGTCACACTTTTGGCTTGGGTTTCAGGCTCAGGTAACTTGCTTGTCGGTACGGAGTTCTTATTAGCCTATGCGATTGGCTCGGTGTTACCCCTAGCGATCGCGGGGACATTTACGGGCATCATCAAACAGTTTTTAGAAATTCGCCGTTGGTCAAGTTGGCTCAACTGGGGAAGCGGCCTCATTCTAATTGGATTTGGAACTCTTTCCATTTTAAGTAAGATTGCATAACTATTCCTTCCTCAAACATAGCAATGCAAAACCCAAATAAATGGTGGCGCTAAGCGCCACCATTTATTTGGTATACCATTCACGCTCAAATCTTTCCCAAAGACTTTGTAATCTTGGCTCGTTCGCGGCATCTGCCAAAACAGAAGCTACTACCGCACGAATCTTTAATAAATCACCAAAGCTGGCACGGATAAAGATCTTACCAGATGCAACGGCTTTATCGAGGGAAGATCGCCCAAACATAATGTCTATTAAAGCTTTACCTGTACTCTCAAAGGAATTATTAGCTTCATCCTCGGCGGTAGTAATTTGTAAATTGAGATCTTGACCACCTTCTGCTTGTAGATACAAACGAGTATCATCAATCGCAATAGTCGCAGATTTCCCCGAAGCAATGCGAACAGTTGCTGCCCATGTATCACCTTGGCGATCGCGCAAAATCTCAATTAATTCTGATATTAAACTTTCGATGAGTTCAGTGCGAGATGATGAAGATTTTGTCATAACTACCAACAATTAATAAAAACTGCAAGGATTATAGGATTATTGAGTAAAAAGAGAAGACGATAAGAGCAGGAAAAATCAATATGTGCTGTTCTTGATCAATTTGGGTAGCATATTAGATGTGAAGGGCAAAAACGAGTGCTAGGTCGTTTTTATACATAATTTTAGGGAACTTCATGAAACTAGCTGAATTTCTTTTTCAAAGATCAAGGCGGCAATGCGCCGCCTTGATTGCTAACTAAAAAAAGTTAGCAGTGATTTTTACTACGGAAGTCCGACTATCATTAGGAGCCAATACAGTCAGATACTCTTTCGTATTCAGAGAATTACGAGTTGCGCTCCAAGGTTCTAGGCAATAGAAGTCTTTGCCCTTAACTGTCCAAAAAACAAGATAAGTATAAAAATCATCATACTCAATCTCAATCTTGAGTTTGCGATCGCGATCAATTACTGAAGTAGAACGACTCGCAAGTTGCCCAAATACCGAATCAATCTCATCTTGATCAAAGTTAAACTTACCATCAAAGGCAAAATTCTCTTTTGTGCGATTATCTTCATAACTTGTAGAAGGAATATCGACTTCAATCTGATTTTTATCGCCACAGAGAAAATAGGGATGGAATCCAGAGGAAAAAGGCATTGGTGTAGATGAGAGATTTTTGTATTCTTGGTGAATCTCTAGGGTATTACCACACAGTGTATAGGTAAAATTTAAATGAAAATCAAAGGGATAAGAAACTTTAGTTTGTTCATTGCTAGACAACTCAATTGTCAGCGCTGCTTTGCCATCATTACTCAGTGTTGTTGCCGTCCAAGGTAACTCACGGGCAAAGCCATGCTGTTTAATTTTGTATTCCTTACCGTCAAGACTGTAGGTTTCATTGGGTAAGTTGCCACAGAGAGGAAACAAAATTGGATTTCCACCCCTCACACTCAAATCAGGATGGGTAAAACGCTCAGTATCAAGATAAAAAACTTCTTGTCCATTGATGCGCCAACTCGTTACAATGCCGCCACGTTCTGGCACAACTTCTATTTGTGAATTGATACTGTCATCAGACAAGATATAGGTATTGTATTGCTTTTGTTGAGAGGAAACTTTATACACAAATTTTGTCCTGCAAGTTTAGAAAAACAAGTTATGTTTCGAGGTGATGGGGGCACGCACAAAGCTCGACATACCATCACCTTTTGGAAATTCATCCCAAGTTTACCGTTAATTTTGGCATTGTGTACTATCTTCTCTAGCTATACATCCGACAGGATAGGCCGTATGGTAAATGCGATCGCGTTTTCCAAATAATTGATAACGATGGTCTCGAGTCTGAATATAAGCTGCATCCCCAATAGCTTTGAGCGGAGTGATTGCCCGATAAGCCTCAATTAAAGATTTTCCCAAGGGCAATAATCGCCCAATTTCTTCAGCAGCATCACTGCCTTGCCATCTTTGATTAATATTAGTGCGATCGATTAAAATCATCCCCATTTCACAATCCTCAGGGGTAATACTAAATTGCATCAACACTTTAGTATCTTGCATTGGGATATAAGAAAATAGACGACCGCGATCATACTTCTCTAAAATGCTGACAAAATTAGCACAGAGATTACAATTACCGTCATAAATTACAGCGTAGGTCATAGATAGCACTTTACAAATATGAAATTAGAGTCGATACAAAGCGTCAATTCTAATTTACATTATTTAAAATTTACAAGGACCTTTTTTACCGTTAGGACAAATTGTTTCTTCATCAGTTTTTGGTAGCTTACTTTGATCAAAATTTACATCCGCAAGATTAACTCCAGCCAATTTGGCTCCATTCCAATTAGCTCCATTCACCTGACTTCCTGTTAAATTTGCGCCGCTCAAATCTGTCCCAGTTAAATCTGCATAGTTGAGCTTAGCATTTGAAAGATTAGCTCGTTTGAGACTAGTAAAGCTAAGATTTAGCCCTGACAGATCTTTTTCGGCGAGGTTTCGTCCTTCGCGCTGCTCATTCACAATTTGCCAAGCTAAGAGCATTGTTGAACTAAATTTTGTAGCTTTATCGGTTCCTTGAGCGCCAATCTTAGTCTTTAATAAATTAGTTCCTTCCATTTTTGCATTGGCAAAATTAGAAAGAGTTAAATCTGCGCCCTCAAAATCGGCAAGATTCATTTGTGCTTTGTTAAACTCCGCCCAAACTACACTTGATTGAATTAACCTCGCTCTATTTAAATTAGCGTTAGTAAAGTTGACTCCATCTAAATTAGCATTAGTAAAGTTTGCTCCAACCAGACTCGCATTCTGCATCTTTGCGCCTGTAAGAGTTGCCTTACTAAAGTCTACATTATTCAGCTTAGCCCCCTTAAAATCAGCATTAGTGAAGTCCTTACCACTTGCATCTTTGAAGATTCCCCATCGTAAACCGACATCAAAAACAGGTCGATTGAGAAGACTATAAAGAATGAATGCACCACCGATCACCCCTAATCCAATTACAGGAATTTTGAGATAATCTAGCCACAGTGATTCTAAGCTGACACTGGATATGGATATTTTGGGGGACTTCTTTACAGGAGCGGCTACTTCTGGCGGTATTGATGGTGGCTCATAGCTGTATTTATCTTCGGTAAATCGGCTGAAGTCTATTTGATCGGATATGGCTGCCATGCGTGCTTGCGTCGCATCAAATCCAGAAATTGATTTACGGTGATCGCGGGAAATTTCCCTAGTTTCACTAATGCCCATCAGTTCAGATCGGGAGGCAAGAGGAGGAGTGCGCGACGTAGATTGAGACCTTTTACTAATAGAGGTGATACTGTCAGACAGATCTTTACTATCTAGCAATAAAGACCAATCAGTACTATCGTCATGAATTTCTAATCCAAGATCATTAAAATCAGGTAATCCTGTATCTTTTTTGTTTGGAGGATTAAAGGCTTTATAGTCACCCTCTCTACCCTGTGATTGTCTCGCTGGATTAGTCCCTATATTATTTTCCGCACTATCTCCCGTCCTACCTGCTATATGAAATGGTCTTGATTCTCTCGGTTCTGAATATGGAGTTCCATCCGTTGGCGATCGCAACACATCAGATAGAACTGTATCTAGCAATTCTGACCACCCCTCATCAGTGGAGCCCATCGGTTTACTAGCAGATTTATTCTGAATAGAAGGTGCTACAGATGGTGGTTTTGCTTGAGCAGGATTTCGTCTGGGAGGTAGTGGGGGGAGAAAAGGCGGTGGCGGATTATTAACCGCAGGAGCAAGCACATCCTGAGTATTCATAGATTGAGGCAATGGAGCGATCGGTAGAGATGGAGGAGTCAAGCCAGTAGATATGGCAGGAGGTAAAAAAGCAGAGCCAAAATCATCCCCAGTTAGCTGCGTATCTAAACTATCTAAATCAAAATCATCTAAAAAATCATGACCATTAGCATCCATATTAAAATTTTCAGACAATGGCAAAATTAGCGGTGTTTGTGGTGGCGGAGATAAAAAGTTCTCTCTTTCAGGAATATGATTTAATACTTCTGAATCTGACATATCACCATTTAATAGGTCACTAGCTAAAGCCTCTTCATGCAAATTGACTTCTAAATCATACTCATCAATTAATTCGTTATTTTGCAAGTCATTGGTCAATGCTTCTTCAAATGGATCTCTTGTTAAGAGATCTGGAGAAATTAAGCTGTTTTTATAATCACTTAAAGGAGGATGCGTAATGTCTGAGGTTAGATTTTTGGTCGCAGGTGTTAGATCTAGGATTGCTCGATTAGGAGTCAATGTTGTAGAAAAATTATTATTGCTAGTGTCGTTAAGGAGAGAGACTGGGAGATCCTCTTCATCAAAATCATCTAGATCAAAATCTTCATCAATAATGCTTTCTAAATCATTAAAATTAGCAGCATTTTCATAATTGCCAGTATCCTGCGAAACAACCTTATTGTTTTTTTCTGAATTACCTGAATCAATGGTTTCTACAGACTTCGTTTCATAGTTATTAAAGTCATCATCAAAATCTGAATCAGTAATTTGCTCAGCAAAAGATTCACTAAATTTACTCCATTCTGAAGACTGCTCCATGCCGCCAAAATCATTATCCCAATCATTACTACTGGTGTTATTCACATCAAAACTATCTTCTAGTAATTCAGGTGGTTTTTGAATTTTATCTTCAGAAATATCAAGATCGTTTTGCAACTCATTACTGCTGATATTTTCTGAATTGTCAAATACAAAGGAACTTAACTCGGCGAAATCCACTTCTCCATCAAAACCTAAACTATATAGTCCTAAATCTTCATCTAGCAGCTTGTCTAACTCATTAAATCTATTATCTTCAGAAATTTGGAATGATTGATTTGACGGATTTGTATCTTGAGATCTAGAACTAGATTTAGTATTTTCTGAACTGTCCACTGTTGTCTTAATATCACTAACAATCAACCAGTCACTATTAGCAGTATCACTATTTCGACTTGAAGATACGCTATTCATTTTGGAAGAGAGAATCTCAATTGGTTCATCTAAGCCTAGCGATCGCAGCCATTCTAAATCTTCTAAATCATCATCAGACTGATCATTGTCAAATTGAGGAGATACAGTTGTTGTTGAATTTTTTATTTCTTTTTTTTGCTCTTCATATCCACCAATTCGCTTACTATGATCAGGCATAATCATCGAATCGACAATAGAAGTATGAGAATCTATTGATTGCTTTTTATCTGGCTGGTTAGGCTCTGAACCTTTTTGAGGGTTGTTATTATTGTATGCCATGAATCAATCCTCGCCATTATTTTCGAGCTTGCACCTAACGGTACTTTTTTGCTTTAGACTGCAAATTATTGGCTATGCAGTATAGTTCCACCAACTATAGCTTATCAACAATACTAATGTGATTTCAACAAACTTAACAGCGATTCGTATTAAGTAGTTAAGCATAAGTAAACCTAAATTCAAAATTATCTTGTCGCCGACTACGCGGGCATCCCAATAATTTGGGTTTGGTTTAAACTATAGAATTACATGATGTTTAATCTCTACGCTAATATACGTCACTGGTCAGCTAATCAGGGATGAGTGTTGAAACGTTCATTTCGTAGCGACAAAAAAGACCCAAATACGTCGATCACGCTTTAGCTAACCAGTGCCAAAGTAACGCATCCTAATCTCATCTATTGGGCTTTTCCTCGTCAAACTTGCATTGCTATAAATATAATTTCCAGATTAATTAATTAAGAAATTCACCAATTTTTATGGCAGCCTTTTGCAAAATTGCAGGTGGATAAACTAATGCGAACCTTACATAACCCTCACCATGTTTGCCAAATCCTGAGCCAGGAGATAGGGCGATACCAGTAGCGTTAATCAAATCTAAGCAAAATTTAACCGAATCATGGGCATAGTGATCGGGCAACTTTGCCCAGAGATACATGGTGGCATCGGGGGTAGGAATTTCCCAGCCGATCACCTTTAGTGCGGAAATCATCACATCGCGGCGCTCTTGAAATATGGCAACTACACGATCAATCGATGTGCGATCGCCTGCAAGCGCTTTAATTGCTCCCCGCATAATGCCTTGATATTGGTTGAAATCAACGGCGGCTTTAACTTGGCGTAGAGCCTTAATTAGTTCGCGATTGCCAACGGCAAAACCGACGCGGAAACCACCCATGTTATAGGACTTGGACATGGTGAAAAATTCGATAGAGACTTGGCGATCGCGATCAACTTGCAAGACTGAAGGTGGATGCGAACCATCAAAGACCAAATCGAGATAGGGAAAATCATGAACTAGGGTAAGGTCATGAGCTTGACAAAATTTAACAGCAGACTGGAAGAATTCTAAAGAAGCAGTTGCTGTCGTAGGGTTGTGGGGATAACTCAGTACCATCATTTTTGCCTGTGCTAATACCGCCGATGGAATGTCAGTAAATATGGGCAGAAAGTTGTTTTCTGCAAGCAATGGCATGCCATAGATCTGCCCTCCTGCTAAGTGAATACCGCCATAATGGGAGGGATATCCGGGATCTTGCAACAGGGCAAAATCCTTGGGGTTAAGTAGAGCTAGTGGTAAATGAGCTGTACCTTCTTGTGAGCCAATCAGGGGTAGTACTTCTGTCTCAGGATCAACCTCGATATCAAATCGTTGCTTGATCCATGTTGCTACTGCTTCACGAAAATCAAGGGTGCTGCCAAAGAGAGAATATCCGTGCGTCCCAGTATCATTTAATGCTTCGGCGATCGCCTCCAAAATGAAGGTATCGGTAGGCAAATCGGACGAGCCAAGGGATAGATCAATTACGGGTATTCCTGTGGCTTTGACCCGACTTTTGGCATTGTCCATATCAGCAAACACATTGGACTGTAGCGGCTGAAGGCGATCGGCAAATTGCATAGTACTAGGGGAAATCACGGTATAACCAATTTTACGCCAACTGAACTTATACCCGAAGAATACTAATTAGTGAATTAAAAACCAAACCCAAAAATGGTTTTCAAAACTAAAAATGGCTACGCCATTTTTAGTTTTGGGATAAAGGTCGGCAGCACTTTGCGCCGCCGACCTTTATATAATCGCCCAAACTTTTAGATGCTTGCGATAACATAGAAGCAGTTGTCGAAATTCTTTGGAGAAACCCAATGGTTTGTTTTAGTGCAAAATCCACACTCGCAAAGGCTGTAAAATTACATCGCAATTTTCATTTCAAAACTGGGCTACTACTTGATCAAGGTGTTCGTTTGTTTGGTGTGCATAAATGTCCTCTTACCAAACCACTTTATAAGGCAGCCAAGGTTGTAGGTTACACCAATGTTTCCCTAGCGAGTATTGCACTTGTCTTGCTAGAAGACTAAGATGGCAATTAGCATGATTCACACATAGGAAAATTTCACATGATTACATTGACTGAAGCAGCGATTACTCGCGTAAGAAATCTCCAAAGCCAGCGTGCAACTTCTGCACCTCTACGATTGGGTATTAAGCAAGGTGGTTGCTCTGGGTTGTCCTATCTGATGGACTTTGCCGAACAATTAGAATCTGAGGACAATGAGTATGAGTACAATGGCGTAAAAATTGTGATCAATAATGGCAATTTACCTCAGTTACAAGGGTTAGAACTCGATTACACCGAAGATTTATTAGGCGGCGGCTTTCGTTTTCGTAATCCTAACGCTAGCAAGTCTTGCAGTTGTGGAACTTCCTTTGCAACTCCTAAGGAGATTGGCGCACCTGTAGCTTGCAGTTAAATAAACAATAAAGTTGGCACGATACGTAGCTTTTATTGTTTTTTTCGTATAGCCGTAATCAGTCTTGTTAGGACATAAAACCGAAATAAAGTGGGGCGGCGCAAAGCTCCGCCCCACTTTATTTCGGTTTTGATTTGTACTAATACAAGTGGCTATGGCTATAACTAGAGAGTTACGTACTCAGATTCGAGGCGATCGCTATCTCGTTCCATTTCTATTTCCAAAATAGAAGTAGACTGTTGAGCTTCTTGGAAATAAATAATATCTTTGCGCGGATCGACTTCACCAGTTTTAATTCGTAGATTGTCACCAACTTGAATCTGGCGATTAATTCGCATCGGTAACTTCAGCCCTAAATCTTCGATTAGGACTAGAGCTAACTTTTCATTTTCGCGTAACCAATCCAGCATCAGCGCTTCCCACACCACATCCTTATTACGACGCAGATATTCTAAGCTCCAATATTTTACCGATTGCCGCTCAACCTGATTGGCATCCCAAATCGCAGGATCGATCGCCTGTAAAATTGCCGTCAGCATTTCCGCCGTAAAGGGCAAAGGCTCAGCACGCAAGAAAGCCTTAATTTGCCAATGAGCCAATAAATCGCTATAGCGCCGAATTGGTGATGTTACCTGTGCATATGCATCAAGGCCTAAACCTGCATGACGAGAAGCATATAGCCCTAGTGAACCTTTGGTCATACAGCGACAGATCGCAAATTCGCGCACAGGACCTGATGGCAACTGCATCAAGGTATCGAGGGGTGGCAATTCGGGCTGTTCTTGGTAGCGATAGGGAATGGGAATATTATTAGTCTGAGCAAATTTAGCGGCGACCTCTCCAGCGAGGATCATCATCTCGGCGACCAGTTGGCGCGAGAAGGTGTCTTCCATCAGTTCTAAGGTCAGGCGATCACCCCACTTAGGATCAGATTTCGAGTCAACCTTGACGCTGGTATCAGGTAAATGAATTTCGATCGCGCCCTGATCAACGCGCCATTTTTTGCGAAGGCGGGCAAAGGCGGCAAGGCGATCAAGATCATCCTCTACACCGAGTTGCAGCATTTCTTCGACATCTTCATAGGTAAGGCGATAGTTTGGCTTCACCAAACTTGTCACAATTTCATAATGGCTAATTGCGCCCACCTCATCAAGATCGACCGAAAAAGAGACAGCATGACAGACCTTATTCTCGATCAAGCTCATGGGGCCCGCCGCTAACTCGATGGGGAACATCGGGATTACGCCCGTGGGTAAATAGACGCTTGTACCACGCTTACGCGCATCCTTATCTAAAGGACTATCGGGATCAAGCCAGCGTGTGGGATCGGCAATGTGAACCCAGATGCGCTTACTGCCATCTGCCAATGTCTCAATGCTCAAACCATCATCGATTTCGGTGGTGCTGATATCGTCAATCGTATAGACATGCAAATGGGTGAGATCGCGCCGCAAATCTCCCATATGATCAGGAATTGGCGCGGTAAAACATTCCTGAGCGGCGGCAAGCAATTCATTGGCAAAGCGAATCGGAATCTGGCTACGCAGTAAATTCAGATTTTCATGTTCGCTCCAAATACCGAGATCAACTAGCAGTTGGAAGGCAGCCTGTTCGTTTTTGGGACGTTTGGCAAAGCTGAGTAACTCTTGGGCGGCGGCTTTATCTGAAGCCTCATCCCCATTAATAGCATAGCGTTCTAGAAAATCTAACCGACTGCGATCGCTAGTAGACCATGTGACTTCACCACCCGATAGCTTCGTCGTTAGCTTATTCTGAAATTCTTCAATTAATTTAGCGCGTTGAGCGGCGGCTTCCGCTTGATGTTTTAATTCTGAAACTTGTGAATTTGAGCGCGGTTCATAAAGATCCCCCTTTTGCTTGAAATAAATTTTGTCATTACTTAGGAGGCAATAGGAAGCATAGGAAGTAACCGCAGAAATTTCTGAGAATAGGAGATTGGCGAGATCGTTAGGGTTGGTGGGTTGATTGTCTTCGATCAAAATTTCCCAAGCAACTTCGAGGCTCGAAGGGTCGAGAAAGTTGTCTACTTTTTTCAAAAATGAAGGGATTTGAGTATAGGTGAAACTAGTGTTTTCACCACTGGACTTAATACTGTAATTAATCTCGCGTGGATGGATGGTGTGATTATTGCCATTTTCATCGATCGCTTGGAAGTGTTTTTTCCCTTCAGGACGATCAATCACGACAAGGCGGCGATCGCCATGCAATTTCACTTCGACTAGCGTACCTTTTTCCAAAATAGCCCCTTGTCCACCAAAGCCAAAAATTTTCTTTAATATTCTACCTTTTTAAACTTGGTTTTCAAAAATAAAGGCGGCGCAATGCGCCGCCTTTATTTTTGAATCTATCAATACTTAGCAATCTAAGCAATTTCATTCTGCATAGCATTAGCTATCACTCCAACCGCAGAAGCGGCTATCTTTGGTTGATAAGAAATGAGTGCATCTGATGTTGATTGTTCTGGTTGTTTAGGAGTTGCCATGATGGCAAGACCAAGAACTAGTAAGGCAATACTAGATTTAAGGCTAAAAGTGCTATTCATCTTCATATTCCTCCAACAAAGTTGTCTCAATGGGTCTGAATGACTGAAATTTGCGTCTTTATGTTTCCTGAACCCTAATTTGATCTGCGTGTAAAGACTAGTTTTTTTGTTTTTCTAAGGAGCATCTGTTCCACGAAATTCCAATATACATATCTAGGCTCTCAGTATAGCCACAAAAAATCATTTTTGTGATACTCAATAATACTCACTAAATCTAGTCAAGTATGTAGTTTAAGTATCAAACCTTGAGTGATCTTCATCACTTGAATATCTGAGTAGCGATCGCTACTCAGATATTCAAGCTAAGAGAATCGCAAAATAATTTTCCTCAATCTAGCGGCTATAACAAAAATTACCAAGCTCCAGTTGGGTGATTTATTATTGATTTAGCAAGCTACAGGTTGTAAATTTGATAGACAAGTTTGGAGGATCTTCGTAAAAACAATCCAAATTTCTGGGAATCACAGCTATGACCTCTACGGCGAAAAACTTTGCAGGTCAAAACTTGCGTTGGAAGTCTTTTAAGGGGCAAGACCTCTCAGGAGCAGATTTTAGAGGCGAGGATCTGAGGGATGCAGCTTTTGGCTTAGCATAGTCTAATTATTGGGATAAAGCCTTTTGATGAAACGATTAATTTGTGACTGAGCATAAGCCTTAGCCTGGGCTGAATTTGCTGCATTGATGGTGGTCAAATCAGAACCCGTTGACTCTGGGTTAACTTGATCACTTTGCTCGTTCCCTAAAGCATGATCAGAAATTTGCACCGATTCCTCAGACTGCTCGGCAATAGGCTCATTCGGAATTTCGACTTGAGTTTCTGTAACTGTGCGCTCGACAGAGTTAGCAATTACGCTCTCAGGTGTAGCCGTGACACTGGTATGCACATAGGTTTCCGTAGTCGATCGCTCAATAATACTGTCGGGAGTTTCAGCTTGATCCAGAGATGTAGGCGACTGGGCAAAGCTTGCTGATACAAATTTATTTTTTAAAGGTTGAGCAGCAGAATAGGTATGGGTAAACGAATAATTTGTAGGGGAAGGAATTTTATTTGTTTCTAAACTTGTTTCTAAATCTTGAGCGATCGCAGGACTAATCTCCTTCTCAACTGGACTCTGTTCCAAACCGCTAATCAAAGAACATGGCGGCACGATCGCGCCCGTAGCAATTACTGCCCGCACAATCGAACTAGAAGCGCCAATACAAGCCCCCTCACCAATCTTGCTAGAGCCATAAACTAAAACTCCCGCCCCTAAATTCGCACCCGCACCAATTTCTAATAATCCCCCTTGAGCATGGAGTACTGCTCCCATGCCAATACATACACCCGCCGCGATGATAATTCTGCCGCCTTGGTCAGCTTGGAGCAGCACACCAGAGGCGATCGCTGCTGTTTCATCGATCACTACATCCCCACTAACATAGGAGCGAAAATCTCCAATGGGTTCTAAGGGTGGTAGGTAGTTCGATTGCATGATTTTTATACTTTTTACTCTCTAAATAGAGAACCTCGCAAAGCGAGGCTCTCTAAAAATCACTTACTGGTCAATTACTTGACGGGACGTTGAATGATGCCTTCAAATACACGACGCTTAGCTTTAGGATCAATGCCTAGCAAGCGCACATATTCATCACCATGCTCATCTAAACAAACTTCCAAAGCCCGAATGACTTCAGACTCATTAGAGGTGGCGATCGGTGAGCAGCTAAACCAAGAACTAGTACGGAAATGACGCTCATCGGCATGTTCAGTACCAATACGGTAGCCCTGAGCCAAAAGTTGACGAATACGCGACAACATATCGCCACTAATTTTGCCAGCGCTGCTACCACCATAGGAGCTATTGCTGGAGTTACTGACCTTAACCGCAGTGCGAGAAGCAGTTACGGGCTGACCTCCGGGACGATGTATCAGCAGTTCGACTACGCGGCGCTTTACCTTGGGGTCAACACCAACAAGACGTACATATTCATTACTATATTCAGAAATGTAGTTTTCTAAAGCAGCGATCGCCGCCGATGGGTTGTTAGCAGTAATCGCTGGAAGGGTTTGCCAAGAAGTAGTACGAAAATGGCGCTCATCAGCATGTTCTACACTAATGCGATGACCTTGAGCCAATAGTTGCCCGACAGTAGATGCAACATCACTACTCGCAACACCATTACCATTGACGCGAGGAGCAGTATAACTTGCCGTTGCACCACTACCATTAGACTGACCAATACTTACGGCTTGGCTATCGGGACGTTGAATGACAGTTTCGACTACGCGACGCTTAGCTTTAGAGTCAACACCGACCAAACGCACATATTCGCCTTGATGTTCAGCAAGAATGCTATTTAAGGCAGAAATTACAGTAGATTCATTAGATGCGTCGATCGCAGGACCAGTTAGCCATGCTGCGGAACGAAAACGGCGGGCATCGGCATATTCTGTACTAATGCGATAGCCTTGCGCTAAAAGTTGGCGCACCTGACCAACAATATCGGCACTGGCTGCGCCAGTAGTAGCATTAAAGGCTGACTTATGTGCAGTGCCATGACTAGATGAGCTAGGAGCCGCATTGCTGATCACAGCCGCCTTATCAGTGGGACGTTGAATAATTGTTTCGGAAACACGACGCTTTGCTTTGGGGTCAACCGCCACTAATCGGACATAATCGCCTTCATTTTCTACCAAGGCAGCTTGTACAGCAGAAATTACTGTTATAGCTTCAGATGTATGTGGAATAGCATGAGATTGCCAAGATCCACTACGGAAGCGCCGCACATCTGCGTATTCAACCGCAATATGGTAGCCCTGACCTAAAAATTGTCGTATTTGCTGCGCTAAATCCCCAGCCATAGATCCATTCCTCTCTGCGTTTATATCGGTAAGGTTGTGATTAATTTGATTAGAATTTTGCTTGTTAATTTTTGTATTAAGCTGTTTATTAAAACCTGAGGCAGAATTTCTGCTTGGTTGTGGTGTTTTCTCTTGTTGTTGGCGAATCGGTGTAATACAGGCAATATCAGCAGCACAACGATAACCCTGTCGCAGGGAATCGTTGATGCCGACAACATGGTTTGCAAAATTTTGATCTGATTCGCGCACATTCGGTAGCAGATCTGCTTGTTGCTGCGTTGTAATCACTGCACCAGAAGGAACATACTTACCCGCAGGAATTTCTACATCTTGGACAAGAGCATGTAAGGAGATAATGCAGCCATCACCAACTCGCGCATTAAATACTGTCGAGCGGAACCCAATAAAGCAGTTGTTCCCAACATAGGCTGGCCCATGAATCAGAGCCATGTGCGTAATGGAAGTGCTATTGCCAATCCAGACGGAATATTCTTTGCCGTCATCGCCAACCACACGACCTTGTTCAAGACCATGAATTACAACACCATCTTGAACATTCGTACTGTTACCAATATGAAAAGGATTGCCCTCATCCGCACGAATCGAAGTGCCTGGAGCAATCAAGACATTTGCGCCGATATAAACGTCGCCAATCAGATTGGAAAAAGAGTGAATGTAGGAGGATGGATCAATTTTGGGTTCTGCCAAGTCCCTAGACCAAGGTGTAGGGGGAGCAGCAAAGCTACGGACTACCATAGTGACTATTGCATTCTCTCATTGTATTTTTTGCTGTAGAGAGTGCGATCGCTCAAGCTAACTGTATCGATAATGGCGACTACAGCCGCATCAATCGGACGATTTTCACTGCCTTTTACCTGTCTTGCACCGCTACCACGAGTAAACAACACCCATTCATCCACGCCAGCACCAACAGTATCAGTGGCAACTTCGTAGTCTGGAAGTAGCTGCCCCTGCAAATCAACAAGTTGCAAAAGCAGAAACTTACTACCCGATAAATTGGACTCTTTGTAGGTACTGACGACCGTACCGTAAACCCTAGCGATTTGCATATTGTTATAAGTACGTTTACAGAATGAAATGGACGTGATGGCAATACAAGATCACACTAGCTGAGCAAATACATAGAGCAAATCCTAGTACGATCGCGCTAGTTAAGCCTCTACTATGGACGGTTGATAGGACGGATGGAGTTAACATTGTCACGGAATTGCTCGACTTCTTCGGTGTAGCGAATAGGTAGAACGTATTCGAGGTTTTCGTGAGGACGCGCAATGATGTGTGTGGAAAGAACTTGTCCACCGTTAACACGCTTTACGGAGTCAGTACCTGCGGCAACTGAAGCTTGGACTTCGGAAACGTCACCACGAACGATAACGGTTACGCGACCACTACCGATCTTTTCGTAACCAACCAAAGTAACGCGAGCTGCCTTAACCATAGCATCGGCTGCTTCTACAACGGCTGGGAAACCAAGAGTTTCAATCATTCCAACTGCGATCGCCATAATTCATGTTCTCCTAAGAAATAAATAAAGAAATTAATGAAAATTTAGTCTTTCGATACTTTTTTGAGAAAGTCTTTTTGAGACAATCTTTAAACAAGTAAATTTAAAAAGCAAATTGCTCTACTTCTCGCGTATAGCGAATAGGCAATACATACTCTAGGTTTTCATGTGGTCGAGCAATGGTATGAGTTGAAACAACTTCGCCCCCATTAACTCGATTAGCACCTTCAACGCCAGCAGCGATGGATGCTTTCACCTCAGAGATATCACCTCTGATAATGACAGTTACCCGTCCACTACCGATTTTTTCGTAACCCACAAGGGTAACGCGAGCAGCTTTGACCATGGCATCCGCCGCTTCTACAATTGCGGGGAAGCCTCTAGTCTCGATCATTCCAATAGCGATCGGCATAATTTAAGCCAGTGTCCTTGCGACTCTCTAAAAAACTGAAGTTCTCGCGGTTTATCTATCAATCATATGTAGATGCACGAGCGCAACTATTGATTTTAGCTACGATCGGTTCGCTTAAAACATCAAATTTCAAATTTTTAAGACAAATAAAAATGAGATGACGTTTGGCGCACTTTTTTAGCTAACTTAATGCAGCTAGCTTTTCGCAGCTAATTTAAAGATATTTTTTGACCTGTTATGGTAATTCCCTATCTATAAAATTCATAAAAAATTATAAAAATATATGTATAGGTATTTATTACTACAGACATAGCCATTTAAAACCTGAATAATCAGAAAAACTGAATAGTGTAAATATATTCAACTCTATCTTTATATATACGATAACGAGTGGCGGTACATTTGACAATATAAGCCGTCATGATAAATCTAAATACTGAATATAAAGCTGGCTTATTGAGATACAGTTGTCGCCAGTCTTATTCACAAAACCTAAGAAGCTAATGGCAGCGCTTCGCACTGCCATTAGCTTCTTAGGTTTTGATTTGTCCTAGATACAGGTAACGGCGACTATAAGTAGCTAGGCATAATTAATTACAAATCAAAACCCGTAAAGTTGCGCCCCGAAGAGGCGCAACTTTACGGGTTTTGGTAATTTATTTTGCAAATACTTCAAACCGCAACGTGACTTTCAATATTTTGCAAGCCTAGAGATCAGCGATCGCCTATAGAAATGGTTTCTACTTCAGCAATCTCTAAATTCGGTAATTGTACTAACTCTCTTTCCTGTTCTTGTAAAGCGATCATCGGAATATTTACAGGTACGGGTGTCTCGATCCAATATTCTGAGGTTGGCAGCGTTTCTTCAAGATCATCAAGGGGACGAGGAATAATCATCAAAGTATGGAATTCGCCAATGCGCTCAGCTTCATACATTCCTGCTTCTATTGCGATCGCCACATCGGCAACATTGCCGCGAATAATCGCAGTACATAGCCCTGCACCAATGGTTTCATAACCTGCCAGATGCACATCGGCGGACTTCAGCATCATATCAGCAGCCCCGACCATTGCAGGAAAACCCCGTGTTTCTAATAAACCTATCGCCTGGTTACTCAAACGACTATAGCGACCATCGGTTAACTGACTCAGGCGAGTACTAATGGGTAAAATTGCTTCCAAATTTGGGTAGGGTCTGGGAATCACAATAGTAGAGACTAATTGACCAAATTCCCTAGCGGTTTCTGCACCTGCTTCTACTGCCATTCTGACATCTGTAATCTGTCCCCGCACGATCGCTGTACAAAAGCCATTCCCAACTTTTTCATAACCGACTAGTCGTACCGTCGCAGATTTGAGCATCATGTCAGCCGTGCCAACGATTGCAGGAAAACTAATAGTCGAGACCATTCCCAAAGCGCTTCCTGAGAGATCAATTCTTTGAGATGTACTACTAGACATTAGCTAACACTGTAGAAATAAAAGAGAATAAAAAATATAGATATAGACAAAGAAACAGTTTTAATTCCTTGTACAGCAATCTTAACCGATATACAGTAAACCTAAATCATTCAGAGCGTTTTGCACTTTCTTAAAACTCAGACAAACTTTCTGAGAGCTTATCTTGAACACATAAAACTTAAAGATGCTGTATCTTTCTACCAAAGGGTATGGATTAGCTCTAAGATTGAGGATAATTATATATTTTAACCTATACAACTTTCACAATAGTTTCCGTGCAAACAAATCAAAATTATTTTGTTGGAAAACCTTGTACAAAGCAACATATTATTATAGATTTACAACCCATAATTATTGCTCCTTAAATACCCAAAATGTTCCGATAATAGAGACACGCAAGTGCTTGAATCCGTAAAAGAGAAAGAGTACATCTTAGTTGTAGATGATACATCTCTTAATCTACAACTTCTATTAACCATCATAGCCCGTAAGGGCTATGATGGAAGTGGCGTAACTGATGGGGCAACGGCATTATCTGTTATCGAAAAGCAAATTCCAGATTTGGTACTCTTGGATATTAGTATGCCGAATATGAATGGGTTTGAGGTTTGTCAAAAGTTAAAGTCAAATGCCCTGACCTGTGATATCCCCATTATTTTTATTAGTGCGAGAGATGAAGTTTTAGATAAGGTGCAAGCCTTTGCTGTTGGTGGATTAGACTATATCACCAAGCCTTTTCAGATTGCGGAAGTCCTAGTGCGAGTTGAAAATCAGCTTACCTTACGCAGATTGCAAAGACGGTTACAAGAACAAAACGAACGACTTAAACAAGAAATCCATAGTCGTATAGATGCTGAAAATTTACTCCAAGAGGCTAATGAGAAATTAGAGAGATTGGTTAATTTGGATGGTTTAACACAGTTAGGCAATCGAAGATGTCTTGATGAATATCTACAACAGTCATGGCAAAGATTGGCAAGAGAGCAACAGCCTTTGGCTTTAATAATGTGTGACATTGATTTTTTTAAAAATTACAATGACACCTATGGTCATATTGCAGGTGATGACTGTTTACGGAAAGTTTCACTTTTAATCCAACAATCAGTCCGCCGTCCTGCGGATTTGGCAGCGCGTTATGGTGGGGAAGAATTTATTTTAGTGTTACCTAACACTGATATTGAGGGGGCGATGCTGGTTGCAGAATCGATTTACAATAAATTACTAGACGTGAAAATTCCCCATGAAGACTCAGCGGTTAGTCAGTTTGTGACATTGAGTATAGGAGTAACAGCGTTAATTCCTAAGGTGGATTCAGAGCCATCGGTATTGCTTACATCGGCAGACTATGCGCTGTATCGAGCTAAAGAGTTGGGGCGAAATCAAATCTATCAAATAGGCTAATCCAAAATTTTCGTAAGAGTATGGCGCTTTGCCCCAAAAATTTTTGATAGTCCTAAGAAATAAGAGTGATATTCAAAAGGTCAAGATTTTTAGCGATTCGATCGATGGGGAATTGCTAGGTAAGGTCGAGCGCATTGATTCGCAGGTGAAACAGTAAATAATCGGTAGCTGAGCGAAGCCGAAGCTATCTCCAATCATCACCTGATTCTGAGTCTTGATTAACATCTCGTCTCAATAAATCATCAATCTCTTGCCAATTAATGAGATTTGCTTCAGCCTCTTGCACTAACTCCCCCTTATGGAGACAAATGAGGCGATCGCACCATGTTTGCACTAGATCGAGTTGATGGTTAATCATTACTACGGTTATAGGCTGTGGTAGTTGAGTTAGCTCGGTTAAGATGCCTAACAACAAATGCGATAAACCCCGATCTAATGCTGAAGTAGGTTCATCTAGCAAAATCACCTCTGGCTCTGTGATTAAAGCTCTGGCGATCGCCACCCATTGTCTTTGACCGAGGGATAACTCTAGCTCTGAGCGATTTAATAACTTGCGATCGATTTGTAGCTTATCAATCCATTTTTGCGATCGCGTCTCAATTTCACTTTGAGGTAAATTTTGGAGCTTAAGAGGATAGCTAAGCGACTCGTTTACATTCATTCCTAGCAAATTCGGATCCTGTGGCACAAGCATCACCTGCCGCCTTAGGGTTTGAATGGGAATTTCTTGAATATTTTTGCCATTCAATAAAATAGTCCCGACCGATGGATCGATCAAACGATTGAGTAAGCGGAGGAATGTCGTTTTCCCCGATCCCGTTGCGCCAATTAGCGCAGTTTTACTCCCTTGGGTGATCGCTACCGAAATATTCGTCAAAAGTGTGAGAAATTTAGTTTGATAACTTACCTGATTAATGGAAATAGCCGCGTTGCTATTGATAAATTCAGTCGTAGGCGAAACCTTTTGCATAATGTAACTGTCTTAGCGATTAGCGATCGAGAAGTTGGGACGCAGTCTTCTATTTAATTTAATTAATTAAACCCTTTCTCAAGCTTAATTATGGAGAAAAATCACATATGTTTGTATGGAATCTTTTAAAATTTTTTGCTAAAACCTTGGGTAAAGATTTTCCACAGACTTCTTTTAAGACTTTTTCACAGAGTTTTCCACAAGATCTCTGGAAAATTCCTCACAAAAAAAAACGCATTACCTTTTTCCTTGTGGGCTTATGTGTATTTTTCTTGTCCTTGGCTTTACCACAAACTATGCCTGTATCCGCCCAGTCCACTCAAGCGACCGTACAGGAAATTCTCGATGGCAATCAAGTTTTTATTCAGAATCAACAAGCTTCTGTCAATGATGTAGCAAGGGAGCAGCAACAAGTACGGACAGGTAATTCACGAACTGCTCTTTTGTTTGATACAGGTGCAGTGGCAAGACTATCGGCAAACTCAGTTTTGAGAATAGGACAATGCGCTCAACTCAGAAGTGGAACGATTTTGGTCAATGGAGCCATCAATACTTGCTCTTCTGGAATTACGACGGGAGTACGTGGTACAACTTATCTATTAGAAGTGGATGAGTTGGGTAATCAAAAGGTCAAGGTTTTAGAAGGTGAAGTAATTGTTAAACGAAACGCCACAAAGCTAATTGATGATGATGAGCAGCCAACCAATAATAAACCCATAGTTAAACCAACAAACACAAAACTACCTACTCAAACCCCAACTCCAAAACCTAATAATACTGCTCCAACCACAGTATCTTCGCCAACCCCTCGCTCTTCAGGATCTGTAAATAATGGCTTAGGGACACAGCAGCCCCCTGATCCTAATCTCTCATCTCCAAAACAACCTGACGAAGTGGTTTTGAAGTCTGGTGAGAAGATCGAAGTTGATCAAGGTGGTGCATTCGGTGTCATACAGAAGCTAACTGAGAATGAATTTGTGAATTTACTACAGGGAAACTTATTCCAAGGTTTTACGAATCAGATTCCAGGGATAGACAAAGTTAGATCTGTATTTAATGGACTTTTCCCTAATGTGAATTTTCCTATCTCGATTCCAGGGATTCCGACTCCTAGTATTCCATTTCCGAGTTTACCTAGTTTCCCATTCTAAGTAGAACTGACGTTATGTGGAACCCTCCTCCCCTTCTCCCGCGGGAGAAGAAGAGCAAAACCCTATTGTTTTCTTGCACACCTCTCCTGTGGAAGAGGAGCTAGGGGTGAGGACTTTAAAGGCTTACACGTATCATCATTAAGAGCCCAGATTGTTGTGCTGCGGATTATGCAGACGACACAACACTCTGAGTTTGTTAGATACTATGCGATCGCAACTTATAAAAAGATTGCTATAGAATAGAATGTATGTTTACCATGTCTTAACCTAATGTCAGACACACTTATGGTGCAAGCATTACCGATCTTAGCGATCGCACCAGCTCAGCTTTTACGGGGAAATGGAATTTTAGCGCAACTTCCACAGTATCTATCGCGCTATGGACAGAAGGCTCTAGTTATTGCTGGAGTAACGGCCAATCAAGTCACGGCAAGTTATTTCAAAAATACTGACTTAGAAATTATTCACGCTCCTGCGATCGCCGACTGCAATGATGAAAATCTAGCAACGTTACGCCACCTTGTCCAACGCGAAAATCCCCATGTGATCGTTGGTATCGGCGGAGGCAAGGTGTTAGATACTGCAAAGCTAGTTGCCCATCAATGCCAATTACCAATAGTGACTGTTCCCACTACTGGGGCAACCTGTGCAGCATGGACAGCCCTTAGCAATGTTTATGATGCGAATGGCGCATTTGACTATGACGTAACCCTTGAACGATGTCCTAGCTTAATGGTGGTTGATTATGAGGTGATTGTTACTGCTCCTAGACGTACTCTCGTCTCAGGAATTGGCGATGCGATCGCTAAGTGGTATGAGTCATCGGTCAGCAGTGGCAGTAGTGAAAAAACGATGGTCATTGCTGCTGTTCAAGAAGCTAGAATCTTGCGTGATATTTTATTCCAAAAGTCGGCGGAAGCGATCGCTCATCCCAATAGTCAAGCATGGCGAGAAGTTGTTGATGCGTCGGTATGTCTAGCGGGTGCGATCGGAGGCATTGGTGGGGCAAACTGCCGTACAGTTGCTGCTCATGCGATTCACAATGCTTTAACTCACCTTCATCAAACCCATGGCATATTGCATGGTGAAAAAGTTGCCTATGGTATTTTGGTGCAACTGCGCTTAGAAGAATTTCAAGGCAATCAACTGGCTGCCTCATCGCGCCACCAATTGCTGAAGTTTTATCAAGAGATTGGTTTACCGACTTCCCTTAGTGATCTGGGATTGAGTCAAGTCACCCTTGCCGAACTAGAGCATATTGCCGAAATAGCCTGTCAACCCAATTCTGATATTCATCGCTTACCCTTCAACATTTCACCGAGTCAAGTTCTCGCAGCAATGGTTTCCACAACTAGTCCAATTACCTCTACAGTCTAAAGAAACAGCCTCGCAACGCGAGGCTGTTTCTTTGATTACTGAACACTGGGTAATTCAATGGAGATCGCTTGTTGTTGCATTTTCTTGAATACGTTATAAAAACCATTTGCCCTCGAAGGCGTAAGACTTGCCACCAAACCTGTATCTTTGATGAAATCAGGTGAGAGTAGTTCAATTTCCTTTTGGGTCAACCCACCCATACAAATCGTCAGCAACCCAACAAAGCCTTTACTAATAAGGGCATCAGAATCCCCTGTAAACGTAACGCGCTCATTTTTATCTAGCTCCGCTACTACATACACCTGTGAAACACATCCCTGCACCTTGTTATCAGGTATTTTGAGGGATTCAGGAAAAGTTTCTAGCTTCTTCCCGTACAGAATTAATTGCTCATAACGTTGTTTGGGATCGGTGAGGCGCTGAAATCGCTTGACAATGCGATCAATAGCTTCGGGTAAATGGGGCGGACTTGGATGCATTAGCTTTGAGAATATTTAAGAAAAAGAGAGAAAATCTTATATCTATTCCAGTTTAAAGGATCTGTGAGAATATTGCGGGCGATCGCCTTATCTAGAACTTTATCGTTTGAAAACTACGGAAACAATAGTAATCACAGACTCTGAGGCAATTAATCCAAAAGCAAGGCTAACTAGAGTAAAACTCTTGCAGAACTCAAAATGTATAAATTAAAGGAGTTAACCTTATGTCTAAGAAATCGTGGGTTTAGCCCCCTCAATCTATAGCTATTGATGTGATTGTAGCTAAAACAAATCAGGAAACGATCTTATTATGAAATCGGTTTTGTAAGAGGTTTAAAGCATTTAAATCGCTAGTACTAGCCTCTAACTTCTTGATAAACTTATAGAACTAACTCAAATTAAATGTCCAATTCTAAGATACTTTTCTAGCCGCTTCTTAAAGATTTGTGCAGTAAGACTTTCATCACTGCCAATTAATTCTATGGGATCGAGGAGTTCGTTCTTTATCTTAATCACCCTAGCTGGAATGCCTACAACAGTAGCATAGTCTGGAACATCTCGAATCACCACAGCCCCAGCGCCAATCCGACACCAGCAACCAATCTTGATAGATGGAACGATCCTAGCGCCTACTCCAATTAGAGTCCCCTCTCCAACATGGACATTACCACATAACGCCACATGGGGCGAAATATGTGCGAAGTCACCAATTACACAGTCATGGTCAATGCTCGATGCGGTATTGATCACTGCATGTTTGCCAACCTTTGCCGATGCTTGCACGATCGCACCTTGCATTACCACACTTCCCTCGTCAATTGAAGCTGTGGGAGAAATTATGGCACTGCTATGAATCGCTTTACCATAGGTTACGTTAGACAGTCTCGAAGCAATTTTTGCTCGTATGTCATTATCTCCAATACTAATAATTAGTGGTGCATCTAATACAAGCTTTCCAGAACAGATAGCACTACCTTTTAGGTTCTCACTAGATGGGTCATCGTCAAATATTCCAAGTAACTTAATACCAAGAACCTGCAATATATCTCTAATTACTTTAGAATGTCCGCCTGCTCCGTATAAATATATACTCATTATTTTATTGTAGGTAGGCAAGTATAAGTCAGGCTGAAGGTAAGAAGTCAAATCTTGTCAGGTATTAGCCAATATTTGAAGAATAGACAGACAATTTTAATATCTGTGTCCAATTTCTGAGCGCATCTTGTGGGGCGATCGCTAAAACAGGGACTGTACAAAGCACTATAGCACTCCGAAATTATTGATGGCCTCGGCTTCTCTGAGCCATCTTGGACTGATAGCTGAGAGAAGCCTGTCTTAAATCATTAACGTCTGGCGATCGCCATATTAGGCATCAATGAATAGGTCTTCGCCTTCTTGGGTGACAGCGAAACTTTTTACATCAGTGGGGGCTTTACCCACAGCGATCGCTTTCTTGACAATATTGGGGATCGGAAGACCAATAAAGGAATCTACCCATTTGACATTCTTGCCGCTACTAACTTCAAATTCAGATCCGTGGAATGGACAGGTAATTACGCCATTCTCAAATTTCCCCTTAGCAAGGGGAAGTCCAAAGTGTGGACATTTATTAGCGATCACGCAATATTTACCGTCAACCTGCGCTACAAGTACTGACTGTCCATTGGCATTGGTCTTGAGGACTTTATCGGACTTAACCTCAGCAGTGGTGGTGATTTTAGTTTTAGTCATTTCGTTGATATGTTTACTTATTAGTGTTCTTAATAGTCAGGAATCGAAAAACTATATTACAGAGCCTCATCGGACTTGTATAGCTAGAGCTATACCTAAAACCCAAAGAAAATTTTAAAGGCTTTGTAAAGCAAGTCTTTTAAAATTTTCTCTAGGTTTTATAGACAAAACAAGTTTTGCTATAAAATCCAAATAAATAAAGTCGACAAAGAGCGCAGCTTTGATTTATTTGGGTGAAATCCGAATAGAGACACAGATTAGCTGTGATTCCATATCAGTACAATATAGACTGAGAGTAAACCGTAAAGATTAAGTCTATGATCCCAACCGTAATCGAACAGTCTGGTCGTGGCGAAAGAGCCTTTGATATTTTTTCGCGTCTGCTGCGGGAGAGGATCGTATTTTTGGGGCAGCAGGTGGATGACAGCATTGCTAGCATTATCGTTGCTCAATTGCTATTCCTCGAAGCTGATGATCCCGAAAAAGATATTTTCTTGTATATCAACTCCCCTGGGGGATCTGTGACCGCAGGTATGGCGATTTACGACACGATACAGCACATTCGTCCTGATGTTTCGACTATCTGTGTAGGGCTAGCGGCAAGTATGGGAGCATTTTTGCTCACTGGTGGAGCTAAAGGCAAAAGACTATCTTTGCCCCACACCCGTATCATGATTCACCAACCCCTTGGTGGCGCACAGGGTCAGGCAACAGATATCGAAATCCAAGCTAAGGAAATTCTGTATCACAAGAATCGTCTGAATGAGTTGATGGCTTTCCACACAGGTCAACCGATTGAGCGTATTGCTGATGATACTGATCGCGATTTCTTCATGGCTCCTGATGAGGCTAAAAATTATGGACTAATTGATGAAGTTGTCAACCAGCGTCCAAAATTTGAAGTTGCTGCTTAATATTTCAAAAAAGAAGGCTCACAAGTGAGCCTTCTTTTTTATAGCTATTGACTTTAATCGCAACTTAACTATAAATATAGGCACTGGACAGCTAAAGAGTACTTGACGTATTTGCGTCTTTTTTATCGAGATGAAATGCGCGTTTCATTACCTATACCTCTTTAAGTGTCCAATGCCCAAGACAATAAAAGCTCACTTTTATATAACTTTTTAACTTCTTTTTACTAACCTTTGTATATCTCTCAGGAGTTTCATACGTTAGAAAAAAATGAATAATATCAAACACAAAGCGATACTACAATTTAGCCTAACAATTAAAAAGTAGTTTTTGTTCCAAGTCTCGTAATTCAGGGCATTGGTTAGTTAAATTGTGATTGGCGTATTTGCGTCTTTTTCGTTGGTGTAGAATGGGCATTGCAGCAACTATTCCGCCTTAGCTGACCAGTACCTAAATATATCTAGGTCATCATTTCGATAATAGTTTCGGGTGTTTGGAGATTGAGTTTATGAAATTGTTTGGGACAGATGGAATTCGTGGTCATGTAGGAAAATTTTTGACTGCAAATCTAGCTCTAGAGATTGGGATTAGTGCGGGCAAAATTTTAAAGGCGCAGGTTGAACTAGATCGGTCTAGTAAAGGCAAGGTAATTGTGATCGGGCAAGACTCACGCACGTCGGGCGACATGCTATCAACTGCGATTTCCGCAGGTTTAACGGCAGCAGGTTGGGATGTTTGGCATATTGGGCTATGTCCTACACCTGCGATCGCCTATCTCACGGCAAGCTCTCCCGAAATCTTTGGCGGTGTCATGATTTCCGCAAGCCATAACCCGCCCGAAGACAATGGTATTAAGTTCTTTGGCGATAATGGCTCAAAACTTAGCGGTGAAACTCAAAATGCAATCGAGTCACAACTTCATAATAATCTCGATAAATCCACCACCGCTTGGGGTAAATACAACGAAAAATCCGATTTAATTACCAATTATCAAGAATCCTTACAAAATTCGATCGCTACGGATTTAAGTGGGCTCAAAGTAGTGCTCGATCTCGCTCATGGTTCGGCAACTCGCGTTTCTCTAGAAGTATTTCGCAACCTAGGCGCAGAAGTAATTTGCTTACATAAAGAACCCGATGGCGATCGCATTAATGTCAATTGCGGCTCTACCCATCTCGAACCCCTACGCGCCGCCGTGAAAAAACATCACGCTGATATGGGCTTTGCCTTTGATGGCGATGCTGATCGCGTATTAGCAGTTGATAGTAATGGTCGCGTTGTTGACGGCGATTACATCCTGTATCTCTGGGGGCAGGAATTACTAGAAAATAATCAATTGCCTAACAGCGAAATCGTCACTACCGTAATGGCAAATCTCGGCTTTGAAAGGGCTTGGCAAAAGCTGGGTGGTAAATTTGTACGGACTGCCGTTGGCGATCAATATGTCCATGCGGAAATGGTGCGATCGGGCGCAATGCTGGGCGGAGAACAATCAGGTCATGTATTATGTCGTCACTATGCGGTGAGTGGTGATGGTTTACTTGCTGCTTTACATTTAGCAGCTTTAGCAAAACAAAAAGCTCCACTTACCGAACTCATGGATCAAAGCTTCCATCCCTATCCGCAGTTACTTAAGAATGTGCGTGTCGAAGATCGAGAAGTGCGCCGTAATTGGCAAAACTGTGATGCATTGGTACAAGCGATCGCTCTAGCGGAACAGGATTTAGGCGATCGGGGCAGGATATTAGTCCGTGCTTCAGGCACTGAGCCATTGATGCGCGTGATGGTGGAAGCAGAAAGCCTTGATCTCGCCACCCATTGGACAGATAGTTTAACGGGGTTGATTGAAAAGCAATTAGTTAAATAACTGATGTTACGTGGAAGGGGCTCTGGTCAGTTAATGGGGGATAAGTGCTGAAATGCTCATTTCATGCTGACAAAAAAAGACGCAAATACGTTGATCACGCTTTAGCTGACCAGTGCCGCGGTGCTATTCTCTTTTGGATTTTAAAGCGCGATCGCTAGTTCTAAAGTGTTCACATTTACTAAAGCCAAACTAGGCGCGTTACGCTTGACTAATCCTGTTAAGACTTTACCTGAACCAACTTCGATCGCTTGTTCAAAGCCTTGTTCCGCAAGATATAAGCAGATTTCGCGCCAACGCACCGGTGAAGTCATCTGCTGAACGAGACGATCGCGCAAAACCTGTCCTGATGTCGTGGCATCATTTGGTTCAACATTAGAAATCACAGGGATTTCCGCCTCATTAAAGATGGTTTGTTCCAAAATTACTGCAAACTTGGCGGCGGCGGCTGCCATCAGTGGCGAATGGAAAGCTCCACTGACCGCGAGGGGAATTGCTCGCTTAGTTTTGACCTGTTCTACAATTGATTTGACTGCGGTTTCTGTTCCTGAAATGACGGCTTGATCGGCACTGTTATCGTTAGCAAGAATTACATTTTCGGTTTGGGCGATCGCTGATTCTAAGGCATTGCGGTCAAAGCCAATCAGAGCCGTCATCGCGCCACCACTTGCCTCTGACATGAGTAACGATCGCTGCCTTACCAATTCTAAACCTGTAGCAAAGTCCACTACACCTGCCGCATAGAGCGCACTATACTCACCCAAACTATGCCCTGTGACAGCGTCTGGCTTTGCGTCTTTTGCCTTAAGGACATCGGCAAGAATTGCAGAAATTACATACAAACTTGGCTGCGTAAATTGGGTTTTAGAAAGTTCTGTGGCATCAGTTTGAGATTTTTCTAAAATCGACCAACCCAAAATTTGTTCCGCCTTTGCAAATTTATCTTTGCCCACTTCCGCCAGATCTAAGCCCATACCTACAGCCTGAGAGCCTTGTCCAGGGAATATCCATACAGTTTTTGTCATGCTTGTTACCTTAACGCTTAAAGTCTTTGTTAAGTTTATAGCGTTTACCAGTCTAGTGAATTAAACCAAAACCAAAAAACGAGGGTTGGCGCTTCGTGCCGACCCTCGTTTTTTGGTTTCACAAAAGCTATAATTCGTGTTTTTAAGTTACTTTCAACATGACTCAAAAGATTGCATTTCTTGGTTTGGGCTTAATGGGTGGGGCAATGGCTGCCAACTTAGTAAAACGTGGTTATTCTGTAATTGGTTGGAATCGAACTAAAGATCGACCCATGATCGCCCCATTCATTAATGCAGGTGGTACATTAGCCGAGTCTTTACAAGAAGCAATTATTGCCGCAGATGTGGTGTTTTCCTGTCTAGGGGATGTACCTGATGTTACCGAAGTGTTAATTGGCGAAAAAGGAGCGATTGGGTTTGCCAAAGCAAATGCGCTATTTATTGATACCAGCACCATTGGGAGTAATGCTGCTAAAGATATCGCTAATGCTCTGATCCATGACGGATTGAGATTTTTAGATGCACCAGTTTCAGGGGGAGATGTCGGTGCGCGTAATGGCACATTAACCTTTATGGTCGGTGGCAATCCTGAAGATTTGCAGGAATGTTTGCACTTATTTGAGGCGATGGGTAGCAATATTAAACATTGTGGAGCGATCGGTAGTGGTCAAGCCGTGAAGCTTTGCAATCAAACCCTTGTGTCAGTCTATATGCTTGCCCTCTGCGAAACCATGCAGATGGCAGAAAAAATGGGTATTGATCCGCAATTAGTCGTGGATGTTTGTGGTAGTGGTGCAGCAGGTTCATGGGCGCTGACTAATCTCGGGATGAAAGTTGCTAAGGGAGATTATCACGCAGGCTTTGCAATTAAACATATGCTCAAAGATTTACGACTTGTTCAGGAAATTAGCCAAAAAATCAGTCATGAAGGCGGCGAACAGTATTTTGCTTTAGATTTACCTGCGATCGCCTTAGCAGTGGAAAAATTTCAAAAAGTCAGTCAACTTGATGATGGACAAGGTGCTGAGCAAGGGACACAAGCCATGATTCGTGCTTATTAAACGGGAAACAACACGAAGTGATGTTTCCCGTTTAATAAGCGTACTTTTGTTACAGAAAATATACGAGAGATTGAAAGCTCAGTGTCTTCAGACCTGAGATAAAAATCGGACGAGCGAATTTATGCGCTTTCTTCTTCTAGTTTATAAAACAAGCATTAATATTTACGCTATAATAGTCAGCGTAAGATTAAACTAATCTATGCTAGTTCTCGAAGCAAAACTAAAAGGCAAAACAGAGCAGTACAGTCTCATTGATGAAGCAATTCGTACTGCTCTGTTTGTGCGTAATAAGGCTTTGAGGTACTGGATGGATAATCACGGAGCCAACAAATACGATTTGTCTGCACAGTGCGCTGTACTGGCTAAAGAGTTTGACTTTGCTAAAAAGCTAAATTCTCAAGCAAGGCAATCCAGCGCGGAAAGAGCGTGGTCTGCTATTAATCGTTATTGGGTTGAGTATTTTGGCAAAGTATTTGGTAAGGTCACGGTTGCAGTGCCGCCTCACTATACGAGCCAGAATTGCTCAAGTTGTGGAACAATGGTCAAGAAATCACTGAGTGAGCGCACTCATCAATGCAGTCATTGCGGTACGGTTTTAGATCGAGACCACAATGCTGCGTTGAATGTCTTAGCTATTGGTTTAAATAGGGTAGGGCATACCCAAATTTCTACGCCTGTGGAGAGTTCGACCTCTGCTAACTAGATAATGGTCTATTTGGTAAATTGTCTCGTGGTCGCTGAGCTTGTCGAAGCGCTGAATCAGGAATCTCAGTCGCTTCAGCGCTGAGAGTGTCAATTTGTTATAAATCTAGCAAACTCAAACAGGTATGCTTTGATACAATGCCAAGTTAATCCATTAAAGATGCCTTCGCTCCTCCAGAAAAAATGCAACTGGCAAAACGACTTCGTAATATTCAGCCTTCCTTAACTTTAGCGATCGATGCAAAAGCTAAGGCAATGAAGGCTAGTGGAATTGATGTTTGTAGCTTTAGTGCTGGTGAACCAGACTTTGATACTCCCGATCACATCAAGGCTGCTGCCAAACTAGCACTTGATCAAGGTAAAACTCGCTATACTGCTGCTTCAGGTATACCTGAACTCAAACAAGAGATCGCCGCCAAGCTACTGCGCGAAAATCACCTAACTTACAAGACTGAACAAATCATCGTCACCAATGGGGGTAAGCACTCGCTCTACAACCTCATGATGGCAATCTTGGATGAAGACGATGAAGTCATTATTCCTATACCATTCTGGGTGAGCTATCCTGAAATGGCAAAACTTGCAGATGCGACACCCATATTTGTCGTCACCTCTGAAGAAAATGGCTACAAAATCACCCCTGAACAATTAGAAGAAGCGATCACTCCTAAGACTAAACTCTTTGTTCTCAATTCTCCCTCCAATCCCACAGGTATGGTGTACTCGCATGCGGAAATCAAAGCTTTAGCCGATGTCCTAGAGCGACATCCTCAGGTCTACATTGTCTCCGATGAGATTTACGAAAAGATTCTCTACGATGGTGCAACTCATGTCAGTATCGCCACCGTTAGTCCAGCTATGTATGAGCGCACAATCATCAGTAATGGCTTTGCCAAGGGCTACTCAATGACAGGTTGGCGCATTGGCTATTTGGCGGGCGCACAGGAAATCATCAAGGCAGCTACCATCATTCAAGGACATAGTACTTCTAATGTTTGTACCTTTGCCCAATATGGCGCAGTCACAGCGCTCAATAGCTCTCAAGACTGTGTGGAAACTATGCGGAAAGCTTTTGAGGAACGCCGTGATGTGATGTATGACCTGTTAACTTCCATTTCAGGTATTACTTGTCCTAAACCCGATGGAGCCTTCTATCTATTCCCTAGCATTAAAGCTTTTGATATCCCTTCCCTAGAATTTTGTGACAAACTCCTAGAAGGGTTTCAAGTGGCGGTAATTCCAGGGATTGCTTTTGGTCTGGATAATTGCATCCGTCTTTCCTACGCTACTGATTTAGGGACAATTCGCGAAGGCTGCGATCGCATTCGTCAGTTCGTCGAAAAAAATTTTTAATCTCTAAATAAACAAAAAAGTCGGCGCATTGCGTCGCTTTTTTGATGGTAGCTATAATTATGAGCAAAATCTACTTCGCTATAGCAACCATTGTTATTTTAATTTGTGGATATTTTGGGCTAAGTTTTTGGTTGCTGGATGATCATTCTCCTAGAAATAGCATGACTGAATCTCTAGGATCAGATCCCTACGAATTGAAAACCTATCCTGTCAATCCCGATCTATCAAAACGTGATCTCAACAAACCTTTAGTCGTATTTTTTGGGGACTCCCGTACAGTGGATTGGTCAGAGATCCCCAATATTCCCTTTGAATTTATCAATCGCGGCATCAATGGACAAACTACTGACCAAGTATTAGGAAGGCTATCGGCTCATGTTGCATCGTTATCACCCCAAATCGTCGTTGTCCAAGTCGGTGTGAATGACCTAGGAGAGTTGGTCACATTTCCCTATAAAACTCGTAATATCATCAATAACTGCAAACAAAATATTCAAAAAATTGTTGATAGATTAACCAAAGAAGTAAAAGCAACCGTTATTCTCACTACGATTTTCCCGACGGGTGAATCTCAATCCTTACGATGGCTAGAAGAAGCCGATCGCGCAATTATTGAAGTTAATCAATTTATCAAATCACTCAAGGGCGATCGAGTTATTATTTTAGATTCGGCGGCTCTCTTAGCAGATGAGCGTGGCAAAGTTCGCCAAATTTATAGCCGAGATCTGCTACACCTCAATAAACAAGGTTATACAATGCTTAATGAGGAGTTGTTGAAAATACTCGCAAATTACAGAAATATAACTTCATAAAGATTGGATCGTTAGACGGATGGCTAAATTTTACGATCACCTTACGCCAGAGTTACAAACCTTCATCGAAGCGCAGCATATTTTCTTTGTAGCGACTGCTCCCCATGATGGGCGGGTTAATCTCTCGCCGAAGGAATGTGCAGAAAAGAAAGGCGAAGCGGGCGTTTACGAATATTGGCAGAATAAGAATCACCAGAGCATCGATGGTTTATCGATTGGAATTTAGTGATATTGTTGTAAATATTCGTTCAGTAAGTAAACGAGAGGGATTTGTTTGACTCAGTCAATTAATCTACCCAAGCTAGACGACTTTTTGCAGGAGCTTGCGACGATCCAGCAGCAAGGCTCAAAGCGGATCGCGTTTTTAGGTTCCCGCCATGTGCCATTGACGCACCAACTGTTGATTGAACTGCTCAGCTATGCCTTGGCGCTATCTGGAAACAGTATTATTACCTCTGGTGCAACAGGGACAAATTTTGCCGCAATTCGGGGTGCTTTGCGTGCTGACCCCAATTTGTTGACTGTGATTTTGCCACAAAGTCTAGATAGACAGCCCTATGAGTCTCGCGAGCAATTAGAAAATGTCATTCATTTAGTTGAGCATAGTGAGAATGACACATTGTCTCTGGCAGAAGCAAGTAGCCGATGTAACCAAGAAATTATTTCTAAATGTCAGCAATTAATTTGTTTTGCATTTCACGGTAGCGAAACTTTATTGCAAACATGCCAGGATGCCGAAGAACAGCGCAAGGTTGTCACTTTATTTTATTTTGATTAATTTAGTTGGGCTTTGCCCAAAAAGGTAATGATAGGCTACGCTTCGTGCAGCCTGTCACTACTCATATAAGTCCTTTCCTTTTAAAAAAGTAAAAACCATGAGTAAGACGATTCAAGGCAAAGTATTTGTATTGGATGACAATATTGATACTGACCAAATTATTCCTGCGGAATATCTCACCCTTGTACCATCAAAGCCTGATGAGTACGAAAAGTTAGGTAGCTACGCCTTGATTGGCTTACCTGATCGCTACAGCGATCGCTTTATTGCCGATGGGGAAAGTAAGACTGTTTACTCGATTATTGTGGCAGGAGAAAACTTTGGTTGCGGGTCTTCGCGTGAACATGCCCCGATTGCCCTTGGTGCGGCAGGACTAGCGGCGGTAGTCGCTCAGTCCTATGCGAGAATTTTCTTTCGCAACTCCACAGCAACAGGTGAGTTATATCCTTGGGAATCCAACGATCGCTTAGTTGATCGCTTTAAGACTGGTGAAGAAGCGACTATTGATTTTGAAAATAATGTCATTATTAATGAGACAACTGGCGAAACCTTCGCACTCAAATCCCTTGGAGATGTTCGCCCTGTGATTGATGCGGGTGGTTTATTTGATTATGCACGTCAGACGGGCATGATTCCTACTCGCGTGTAATACTATGTCCTATCACATTCGCATTCATAATCGCCAACAAGATAAAGTTTATGAGGCTGACATCGAAGGTGATCGCTACATTCTTGACTCCTTGGAAGATCAAGGTATTAATTTACCTTTTTCCTGTTTGAATGGTGCTTGTACCGCATGCGCGATGCGAGTGAAATCTGGCAAAATCGATCAACATGAGGTTATCGGTTTATCCAAGACATTGCAGGATGAAGGCTATGCGCTAATTTGCTCGGGATACGCGCAATCAGATTTAGATCTGGAAACCCAAGATGAAGATGAAGTATACCGCTTACAATTTGGCAACTTTTTCTCACAGCGCAAACGTCGTTGGTTTGAGTTTAGTTTCCCTATTGAGGCCGACTAATTTATAAATCTATAGAGAGATTTGCATAGCAAACCTCTCTATAGATTTTTAGGATGCAAAATCTGATGAAGACCAAAACTGGGCAGAAACAATCACTTGTCAAATCTCAATCGCGTTCATTAATTTTAGTGGCAGTATTGATCGCAGTCTTGGTCATCGCAAATATTGCGATCGCTTTTTTGCAACCTAAAGAAAAAATCAGTGGGGAACTATGGATTATTAATCGGGTTGTTAGTGGGCAAACAGTTGAAGCTTCAGATGTAAATAATCCTAATAAAACTGTCCAGAGGGTAAGGTTGCTCGGTATCAGTGCACCGCTAAAAGAACAGGCTCCTTGGGGCGATCGCTCCCGCCAGAGATTATCTGATTTAATCAAGGAACAGAAAGTAATCCTAGAGTTTGACGTAAAGCAAAAGGATAACTCTGATCGACTGCTTGCCTATATTTGGAAAGATAATTTATTGGTTAATCAATATTTGGTATCGGAAGGTTTAGCGATCGCTGATTCCTATGCACCAAATGTGAAGTATGACGAAAGAATTAGCCGCGCTCAATCACAAGCGAGACTACAAGAGTTAGGTATCTGGGATACCAAAAATCCCTTGCGTCTCATTCCTAGAGACTTTCGTCGTCAATTAGGTATTAAAAGTGACGTGAAGCAACTGCTCTAATTCAGCTAAAAGCTACGTTTAAAGTTCTTCAATCGCAAAGCATTAGTCACCACTAAAACAGAGCTAAAAGCCATCGCGCCGCCCGCAATCATAGGACTGAGTAACCAGCCGAAGAATGGGAAAAGAATCCCTGCGGCAATAGGAATCCCTAAAATGTTGTAGATGAAGGCGAAGAAGAGATTCTGGCGAATATTTTGCATGGTGGCGCGAGATAATTGAATCGCAGTAGCAATGCCTTGTAAATCGCCTGAAATTAAAGTAATGTCACTGGCAGCGATCGCCACATCTGTACCTGTTCCGATTGCAATACCTACATCAGCCTGAGCAAGCGCAGGCGCATCATTAATGCCATCGCCTACCATTGCTACAAATTTATCTTTGTGACGACCTTCATTTTGTAAACGCTGAATTTGAGCAGACTTTTGATCGGGGCGTACTTCCGCGAAAACGCGATCGATCCCAACTTCTCGGGCAATTACTTCCGCAGTGCGGCGATTATCACCAGTGAGCATCACCACTTCTAAGCCCATGCGTTGCAAAGTGCGGATTGCATGGCTTGACGAAGGCTTAACTGCATCAGCAATGCCCATCACACCTTGGATTTTGGCATTGACGGCAATCCAGATTACCGTATTACCTTTTCTCTCTAGCGTATCCCAATCATGTTCTAAAGATTCTGTCCCAATCCCCAATTCCTGCATCCATTGATAGGTTCCAATTTGCACCAAATGTTCACCAATATAGCCGCGCACACCACTACCCGCGATCGCCTCAAAATTCTGAGCATCAGTTAAGTCCGCATTGAGTGCATCGGCATAGCGCACAATTGCTTCAGCTAATGGATGTTCCGAATAGCGTTCCACGGTTGCCGCTAGGCTTAACAATTCTAAAGTCTTATGTTCGGGCATTCCTGCGGCAGTTACAAAATGAGTGACGCTAGGCTTACCTTGGGTAATCGTGCCTGTTTTATCCAAAACAATTGTTTGTAAATTATGAGCCAATTCCAAACTGTCCGCACCCTTAATCAGAATTCCATTTTCTGCACCTTTGCCCGTTCCCACCATGATTGATGTAGAGGTAGCCAAGCCTAAAGCGCAGGGACAGGCAATAATCAGTACTCCAACAGCAGTATTTACTGCAAGGGTGACATTACCGATAACATTGTACCAGATGATAAAAGAGGCAATGGCGATCGCGATGACTATTGGGACAAATACACCTATCACGCGATCGGCAAGGCGTTGAATCGGAGCTTTGGAACCTTGCGCCTGCTGTACCAACTTCACGATTTGCGCGAGGAAAGTATCCTTGCCTACTCTAGTTGCTCGAAACTTGAAACTTCCAGTTTTATTAATGGTTGCACCAATTACCTCATCACCTACCTGCTTTCTCACTGCAACACTTTCACCCGTAACCATCCCTTCATCAATAGTGGAACTCCCTTCGATAATCTCGCCATCGACAGGAATCTTTTCCCCAGGGCGAACTAATATCACATCATCAAGTTGGACTGCTGCGATCGTAACATCCATTTCCTGACCATGCCGAAAGACCCGGGCTGTTTTCGCTTGTAAACGCATTAGCTTTCGCATTGCTTCAGATGTACTTCGCTTAGCACGATGCTCAAAGAGCTTACCAAGCAAAATCAAAGTAATAATCACCGATGATGTCTCAAAATAAACATCAGCAGTTAAGCCCTGCGAAGTAAAAAATGCTGGATTAATCGTGGCAAAGATAGAATAACCATAGGCGGCTCCCGTGCCAGTTGCAACCAGCGTATCCATCGTGGCGGCGTGACGTTTAAAAGCCTTGCCTGCATTTATATAAAAACTTGCGCCACACCAAAACTGCACAGGGAGAGTCAATCCTAGTTGTAACCAAGGGTTATACATCCATGGAGGAATGAAGGGCAAACTTAGTCCTGTCATCATTGGCAACCCACCAATCACAAGAAATAGACTAATTGCACCGCCAATTATCACCTTGCGCTTGAGATCACGCTCTTCTTTGTGTCTTGATACTTGTTCCTCATCATCATCAACTAAGGAGTTTTCTTCCTGCAAAGGTTGAGCCGAATATCCAGCGGAGGAGATCGCCTGTTGAATTTTGTTAACGTCAACGGTTCTGGGATCATAAATAACAGTGGCTTGCTCTGCACCAAAGTTGACATTACATTGCTGAACACCCGAAATATTACTTACTGCTTTTTCGATACTAAGGGCACAGGAGGCGCAACTCATCCCGTGTAATTTCAGCGTACTCATTGCCATGTTTACCCTCTCTAAAATTTATCTAAATATATAGCTACTCCCTTCCCACCTAAAGAATAGACAAGATAAAGTTAAGAATTGTGGTCAAACCCATACGCCATCAATTCTTAATATTCATCGTAGCAATTAAAGTAACGGCGGCTTCGACTACGCTCAGCCAACGTTAGCTGAGCGTAGTCGAAGCTATATAACTTGGTGGGACATTTTTTATCCGCAACTCTCTCTTGGGTTTTAGCCACAATTTTCTGATAAAAATGCTTTTGACGGCTAACACTACCTCAAGATTGCCCCTATTGCCGATAGCAGTGGGATCGCTGTGATAAGCTAACAGTGTTAGTGTCATTAACACGAATAAACATGGATCGACCTTCTCGCTCTGTTCCCCAAGCCGCACAAGCCGCCTATTATGGGGATTCGTCATACGGACGCACACCGCCGCCTGACTTACCTTCGCTATTGCTAAAAGAGCGGATTATTTATTTTGGGTTGCCTCTTGTATCACCCGACGAATACAAACAGCAGCTTGGTGTCGATGTTACAGAATTGCTCATCGCCCAACTCCTCTATTTACAATACGAAGATCCCGAAAAACCGATTTTCCTCTATATCAATTCCACGGGGACATCTTGGTACACAGGTGATGCGATCGGCTTTGAGACCGAAGCCTTCGCCATCTGTGACACACTCAACTACATCAAGCCTCCCGTCCATACCATCTGTCTTGGACAAGCAATGGGAACAGCAGCGATGATCCTCGCCAGTGGCACTAAAGGTTTTCGCGCCAGTTTACCCAACGCAACTATTGTCTTGCACCAAGCTCGTCGCCAAACTAGAGGGCAAGCCTCTGACCTGCAAATTCAAGCCAAGGAGGTTTTGACTAATCGAGAAGCGATGTTAAGCATCCTATCGCGGACTACTGGCAAGTCGCCCGAAGTGCTTACCAAAGATATGGATCGAATGTTTTATATGACTCCTGAGCAAGCAAAGGAATACGGACTCATCGATCGCGTTCTTGAGAGTGCCAAGGATTTACCGAAAGCTCTTCCTGCACTTGTCTCATAATTACGAATTAATAATTCGTAATTCGTAATTTTTAATTCTTAATTCTTAATTATCAATTCGTAATTCCCAATTAAACTTATGCCTATCGGTGTTCCTAGAGTTCCCTATCGCTATCCTGGTGACTCCTTTACGCAGTGGATTAGTATCTACGAGCGTTTATCGATGGAGCGCATCATTTTCCTAAGCGGAGAAGTTTCCGATGGGATGGCAAACTCCATCATTGCCCGTCTGCTTTATTTTGATTCTGAAGATCAAAATAAAGATATTTATATGTATATCAATTCCCCAGGGGGATCGGTTTCCGCAGGCTTGGCGATCTTTGACACCATGCAGCATATTAAGTCAGATGTGACTACTATTTGCGTGGGCTTAGCAGCTTCGATGGGTTCTTACCTGTTAATGGCTGGTTCTAAGGGTAAGCGCTATGCTTTGCCCAATGCACGAATCATGATTCACCAGCCTTCGGGGGGTACTCGTGGTCAAGCTTCGGATATTGAGATTGAGGCAAGGGAAATTATTCGCATTCGCCACAAGCTTAATGAAGAATACGCTAAGCGCACTGGTCAGCACCTCGAAAAAATCGAACGTGATATGAACCGTGACTACTACATGTCTTCCCAAGAAGCCCTGGACTATGGGCTGATCGATCGCGTACTTGAATCAACCCCATAGCCAGAAAAAAGGATGCTAAGCATTCTTTTTTCATTTTTGTAATATCCCAATATTTCAAGTATCCTTGCGAGAGGATACTTTTTTATTTGCTTTTATTTGCTTTTATTTGCTTTTATTGCGATCGCTCTACCAAAGCACAAGAATTTATGACAAATTCAGAATTACTACTTAAACTTTTATTGCAATTGACTGTGATTTTGTCTACTTGCAAATTAGTGTCTTATTTTGGGAAACGCTATTTAGGACAAACCGATGTTGTCGGTGAGATGTTGGCTGGGATTATGCTTGGTCCTTCGCTATTTGGCATGATTGCACCAAATTTCCAGCAATGGCTGTTTCCAAAAGCGCCGATTCTAACTGGAGAAGTAGTATTTCCCAATCCTTCAATGTCGATTTTGTATGCACTGAGTCAAGTCGGATTGATGATCTATATGTTTTTGGTTGGCTTAGATCTCAACATGGATCTATTAAAAAATCGGGCTAAAAGTGCAGGCATTGTGTCGATCGCAGGAATTATTGTCCCTTTTTCATTAGGTGCGATCGCCGCTTTTGGATTACACGGGCAAGATTTATTTAATCAAAATGTTACGCCTTGGGCAGCCGCTTTATATATGGGCGCTTCCATGTCGATTACCGCCTTTCCAATGTTGGCGAGAATTTTGCAAGAACGCGGTTTAATCAAAACTAAACTAGGCGCTCTTGTGTTGGCGGCTGGTTCTCTTGATGACGCAATCGCATGGTGTTTACTAGCCTTGGTTCTCGCCAGTATTAAAAGTTCTATTAACGTGGCAATTATTGCGATCGGTGGCACATTAGCCTATGTGCTATTTATGTGGTTTTTTGGTCAAAGAATTTTACGCATCTTTAGTTATTGGACGAGACGAGATGGTGAGGTAACGATCCAAACCTTAACTTTTGTCTTGATAATTATGATGGTTTGCGCCTATTACACGGATTTTGTTGGAGTCCATGCCATCTTTGGTGCATTTGTATTAGGAATAGTGATGCCACGGGGGCATTTTGCTGAATCAGTTCATCGGCATTTGGAATACCTCACAACCTCTTTACTAGTCCCAATTTTCTTCGTATTTTCAGGTCTGAATACACAACTGGGTTTGCTAAATTCACTGCATTTATGGGCGATCGCCTTATTAATCATTTTAATTGCAGTACTTGGCAAAGGTCTCGCCTGTACGCTTGCGGCTAGATGGTCGGGTGAAAATTGGCGCAATTCGTTGACTGTAGGGGCTTTGATGAATACGCGGGGGATGATGGAATTAATTATTTTAAATATTGGTTTGGAGCAAGGTTTAATCACGCCAACTTTATTTACGATCATGGTAATTATGGCGATCGTCACGACTGTCATGTGTTCGCCCTTAATCAATTGGTTAGTAACTTATAACAAAAACTAAGTAGCCAAGGGGCTTAAGCCCCTTGTTTAGTAACTATCTAAACGGTATTTGGTATAAGTTTGACTATTTTAACTATTCAATCCCTTATATTTCGACCCTATCGGTTAGCCTTTCGTGAACCTTTCCAAACTGCGTTAGGGATACTTTCCAATCGAGAAGGATTTGTGATTGAGATTCGCGATCGCGATAATCGCATCGGTTTAGGTGAAGCCGCACCACTTGCTGGATTTGGGATGGAAACCCTTGCTGAGACTAGGGGGATTTTGCAGAATTTCTCCAAATCGTTAATTAATATCGAAATTAATGCTGAAATTAATGATTTACAGGACATTGAGAACTTACTCACAGAATGCGATCGCAGCCCTGCGGCAAAGCATGGTCTTGAATTAGCTTTACTTAATTTATTGGCGCAGTTTCACGGACTCCCGCTTGCCCAATTATTAGCTAATACTGTAAACGGAGAAGTTCGCGCTCAGGTTGAGGTCAATGCAGTGATTGGGGGAATTTCTCCTGACCTTGCCGCCGCAAAAGCTCAAGTATATATTCAGGAAGGTTATCGCTGCCTCAAGATTAAAGTCGGAAATCAAAATTTTCAATCAGATTTGCAAAGGGTAATGTCAGTACGATCGCAAGTGGGTAATGATATCCAAATTCGCATTGATGCAAATCAATCATGGTCTGTAAATGAAGCGATCGCTAATTTAAAACAATTAGAATTTTTGCAAATTGAATATGTTGAGCAACCTGTTGCGGCTTTAGATTTGGAAGGAATGGCAAAAGTACGGCGATCTCAATCGATTCCTGTAGCTGCCGATGAGTCTGTTAATAATCTCGAGCAACTACAACAAGCGATCGCTACTCAATCCGCCGATATTATTATTCTCAAACCAATGGCACTAGGAGGGATTCTAACTGCTCATCGGGCAGCACTAATTGCCTTGCAATCTGGATTAGATGTAGTAGTGACAACAACTATTGATGGGGCGATCGCACGGCAAGCCGCCTATGACTTAGCCTCCGCTTTGCCCCTTAAACGAGCTTGTGGCTTAGCGACAGGACATTTACTTGTTGAAAATTAGAAATAGCGCAAAGTGCTGCTTCTAATTATTTTCACGCCGCGATGTCCCTGACTCTTGAAAAATCTGCACAGCATTGAGAGGATCGCTGCTGAAATTACCCGAACGATTAACTTGTTGAGGAGAAGCGTTGTTATTGCCAGGGATGACTGGTTGAATGGATTCAACTTTAAAATTAAGGTTTTGAATCTTAAGATTAGCGGCGGGTAGATCTCTGTCTAGCAAAAACTGATTGGTATTTGTTGGTGAGATGGTCCCCCCTTGTGCAGGACGTAAGCGATCAGCATCACCTTTACGAGGTTTAATCGGACTTTGCGCCCATGCAGAACTAATAGCAGTACTAGAGATAGCCAAGCTTGCAATTATAGAAATTTGAGAAATGTATTGATAATATCTGTCCATAAATTCCTCGTGTCGTTCGTTATCAAAAAGATCTACATAATTTGATTATAAACATCATCAGTGGCTCACACCTGACGCGACTTTACTCTTTAGCTTTGAGGGCATTTTTAAAACCCAATACCAGCAAAATATTGGTAATAGTCAAAAAAGATTCCGCACTACCATGTAACCAATCAACATTAGCTAATAATTCATGATATTGATTCTGAGCATAAAGCCCTGCGGGAATCGTAATCGCTACAAATACCAATGTGCCATAAAAGCCCCATAGTCCCAACTTAGGAAATTGCTTAGATTTTGTGGCAAACCAGAGAAAGGCGAGATAGGGTAATAGAGATAATCCGAATAGAGTTTCTTTGGACATAGGTTTATTAGTTTGTATTACTAGGCAAAGCCCAGCAATACAAACATTAATCTTGATTGTTTACTCGCGAAATTTTCCAGATAAAATAGGTGGCGATCGCTAAAGTGCAATTGCCAATTAAGGTCATGGCAGCCTGCACAGTCACAAGCCATTCTAAGGAGTCAGCGTTATCAAAAAAGTGCCAAGTCACTGCACACATAGCACTAATCAATGCGGGAAACATTGCCCATGCTAAACCGCGCCAACCGCGATCAGGATTTTGTTTGTCATATTGCCAAATGAGCCAAATTGCTAAACCCCATTCGATGACGCTAGAGACGTGAATGATCCAAGTTGGCAAAGAAAGAGCGTGCATAATCGTTTCTTTTATTTTTGATAGGCGGCGCTTCGCGCCACCTGTCAAATTTAGTGTTTTAGTTCGCGCATGGCTAAAAATTCGCGAATTTGCCGATCGCTGGGTTGTCCTGAGATCGCCCCCATGTTTAAGGTAGACAAAGCACCTGCGGCACTGGCATAGGCAATTACCTCATTGGCAAATTGAGGATCTTGTAGATGGATAAGGGGACGGTGATAGATTTTATGAATAAAGGCTGCCAAAAATGCGTCTCCTGCACCAGTAGTATCGACGGAATACACAGGAAACGATGGATGTTTACCTTGCTTCTCACCTAAATAATATCGACAATCTTTGTCGCCATTGGTAATGATAATCCCTTCGAGATGGCTATAGGCTTGGGCGATCGCCGCAGGACTAGTTAGACCAAAGAGCAACTTGGCTTCATCTTCAGTCAGCTTCAAAAAATCGGTATATTTCAATAACACTGGTAAGAGCTTCGTCACCTGTTCGGGATACTTCCAAAATATCGCTCGCCAATTAATATCAACCACCACCTTCACAAAATTATCTTCGGCAAGCTTCAGCGCTCGACCAATTGCCCGCGATGTTTGAGGATTAGATAAACCCAGTGTACCTAATACTAAGAATTTGGCATCAGCAAATAAATGTGCGGGTAAATGCTCTGCTGATAGCACGGTGTCTGCAAATACAGTGTGAGCATTACCATTAAAGCGATTGAAATGGCGATCGCCCTTCACGTCACGGGTGATAAACACCTCACGAGTAACGGCTTCTGGATGCACCTGCACACCCGAAGTTTCTACCCCAGCAATTCCCAATTGCTTGAGTAGATCTGCTCCTGCTTCATCTTGCCCCACAGAGCTAATCAAGCTGACAGGCGTTCCTAACTTAGCTAATCCACAGGCAACATTAGCAGGCGCTCCCCCTAAATAAGCTTTCCAAGTACTCACTTGGTCGTAGGGAACACCCACATCTTCAGCAATTTGATCGATTAAGACTTCGCCAAGGCAAATTACACGGGTCATAGGCGACTTTCTGACAGTTGTTATAACAATTTAGACTTTCGCGATTCAATGATAGCAATAGCTGCGTCCACTTTGTCAGGGAATACAACAACAAGACTGCTCTGAGGAGCGCTATCCAAGGCGGCTGTGATGGCTTCCGCTTCGTCAAGAATTGTAATGCAGAGAAGATCCGCATTTACCGATGTAACCCCTTGACGTAAGAGGTCAGCCACCACGCGAGGCTCTCGTCCCCGTAAATCCTTATCTTCCTTGATAAATATGCGACTAAACATATTTGCCGCCAATTCACCTAATTCTACGATGTCCTCATCGCGACGATCTCCAGGTGCGCCAATTACACCGATCGCCTTTCCTTCCCATTTCTGGATAAACTCAGCGATCGCTTTAAATCCCGCAGGATTGTGAGCATAGTCTAGCAATACATGATACTTGCCCAAGTTAAACAAGTTCATGCGCCCAGGAGTTTGAGTGCTAGAAGCCACGAAGGTATCCAAGCCTTGGCGAATCTGCTCAATCTGTACATCTTGGGTAAAAGCTGCCAAACTCGCCGCCAGGGCATTTTGAATATTGAAGACAGCACGGCCGCCAAGGGTTATCGGTACATTTACGGCTTCTTCGATGCGTAGTTTCCAATCACCTTTAACAATAGTTAAATAGCCTTCTTCATAAACTGCCGCTAAGCCACCTTCAGCAAGATGAGAAACAATTAAGGGGTTGCTAGGATACATGCTGAAGTAAGCGATCTTTGCTTGTACTTCCTGGGCCATTGCCACGACCAATGGATCATCGGCATTAAGCACCGCATAGCCACTAGGTAAAGCAGTTTTGACAACTACACTCTTGAGCCTTGCCAGATCCTCAATCGTATCAATATCACCAATACCAAGGTGATCCGCTTGCACATTCATCACTACGCCGACATTACAACCATCAAAGCCTAAGCCCGATCGCAAAATGCCACCTCTTGCGGTTTCGAGAATGGCTACTTCAACGGTGGGATCACGCAGGATCACTTGAGCACTGTAAGGACCTGTAGTATCACCTTTTTCAACGAGAAAATCACCAATGTAAATGCCATCAGTGGTAGTAAACCCAACTCTTTTACCTGTTTGCTTGAAAATATGGGCGATTAAGCGTGTAGTCGTAGTTTTACCATTCGTACCAGTGATCGCGACGACGGGAACACGCGTCGGTGAACCCACGGGAAATAGCATCTCAATTACAGGGGCAGCGACATTACGCGGTGTGCCGATGCTTGGTGCAGTGTGCATTCTAAAGCCGGGGGCAGCATTGACTTCGACGATCGCGCCATCGGTCTCACGCACAGGCAAGGAAATATCTTCAGTGACAACATCGATCCCTGCGATATCTAAACCAATAATTTTGGCAACTCGTTCTGCAAGCCAGATATTTTCAGGATGAATCTCATCGGTGCGATCAACAGATACTCCTCCTGTACTTAGGTTAGCCGTTGCTTTAAGATAGCAAATCTGTCCTTTGGGTGGTACAGACTCCAGAGTAAACCCTTGTCTGACTAAGATATCTAAGCTAGTACGATCAATTTCGATACGGGTCAACACATTATCATGACCGTCGCCACGGCGAGGATCTTGGTTGGTAATTTCAATTAATTGCGAAATCGTGGATACCCCGTCACCTGTGACATTAGCAGGTACTCGCTCGGCAACAGCCACAAATTTGCCATTAATTACCAATACTCGGTGATCTCGCCCTGTATGGAAGCGCTCAATAATTACTTCTTCTGATACCTCTTGAGCCATATCAAAGGCAGCGATCGCCTCCTTGACAGTTCGCACATCAATGGTGATCCCGCGTCCATGATTGCCATTTAAAGGCTTAATTACAATGGGGAAGCCACCAACCTCGATGATTGCATCTTCTAAATATTTAGGTGATCGGATCGTTGTTCCCCTTGGAACAGGTATACCCGAAGCCCGCAAAATGCTCTTTGTCCCTTCCTTATCACAGGCTAGTTCTACCGCTAAAATGCCTGTTTTATTCGATAAAGTTGCCTGAATCCGATTTTGATAGACTCCATACCCCAATTGGATCATGGCGCGACTACCTAGCTCTAGCCAAGGAATATTTCTTGCCTTTGCTTCCGCAACAATCGACTCCGTACTTGGCCCCAACTGTCCATCAAGGCGAATATCCCTTAAATCCTTGAGATCCTCCTGTAACTCTTGAATAGCATAGGTTCCTGATTCTAAAATGCTGGTACAAATCCTGACGGCTGCTCGCGCTGCATAGCGACCTGCACCCTCGGCTTGATACTCAAACACAACCTGATAAATATTGTGCTCAACGGTGGGACGAATCGCACCAAAGTCAACCTTCATGCCGACGTAACCCTGTAAGGCGATCGCAATATCTTTGACAATTTCTGCTAAAAAATCAGCATCACTAATATCTTGGCGTTGAGAGATATCTTTTCCAGACAGACTGGGTAAAACCTTACTAAGATTTTGATAAAAACTATCTCGTTGTACTTGAAAATCCTCTAAATCTAAGCGAACAACTACAAGCTGATGCCTTTGAATACTCCAATAGTTTGGACCCCGTAATGTTTGGATTTTGAGAATTTTCATAGTCAAGCGTCTTTAAGGTGCATCCAATGCCTAAGTTTCGAGTATCTAATCCTAGCGATCTTGTGGATCTTAATTTTGTATAAATTGAACCAAATTGTTATTTTCTGTATCTCAGATACTAAAAATAATCAGATTTTGGTTGGCTTATTAAGTACATCGGCATAATTTAAATTCAGCTCTAAAACCTATGCCACAGAGTTTAGGGATTTATATTTAATTACTGACTTATAAGTACTGCAGCCTATTAGACTTTGAATAATTAAAAGATCTATTTAAATTAAGTTACTTTTCAAGCTATTTAAACACATCTTTTGATTTTTAAAGATAAACCATTATTGAAGTGATTCATCAGTATGCTGGTGCTGTTGAGGTAAGGTTTCAATTCTTCCTGGGATTGGTTTTTGGGTAGGTTGCAAACCTGATAACATCCGCGAAAGCTGTAAACCATCAAGTACAGGTTTGGTTTCACGGATCTTGTGCCATACTGATCGCGCCATTAATAGAGAATGTCCCTGCCGTTGCGCCTGAATACTTTCTAAATAGTCCTCACGCTCAGGTTGATAGTCCGCCGAAGATAATTGCAGACTTGCACCTTCAGGAGACTGTTTAATCACAATTTGGGCAATTTGTGAAGTTAGCTCAGGATAAAGCCATGTGTAAGCAGGATGTACTGTCAGTTGGCAATGGTGAACGAGCTTTTCATCAGGCTGGTTCACCGTAGGACGCTGCAATAGCAAATAAAAGTAACCGATCGCCGCTTTACGCTGAGGCTCATAGACATAGCCCGATACATCTTGCAATTGGTTAATCAGCAAAGAACCGTGATTAATTAGCTTATCGATAGTTTTTGACCGAAAGTCGTCAACATTAAGATCGTAAACCTGCCGAATCTGCGGTGGCATCGCGGCGGTATCGAGCTGATACAGGAGACTAGCGTCAGCGTTACTGACGGGCATCAAGTTAGGAAGATCGGGGGAATGCTGGGCGATTTCTTTGAGTCTGTCAGCGCTAATTTCCCAATCTGTAAACTGGGCAAGGGGTTGAAAGCCATTCTGGCGATAGAGAGCGATCATCTCTTTTTGATTAATGTCAACCTGTAACACCCAAGTCCTTGCCTCTAGACAAGATTCGAGGCAATAGCGGATTAATTGAGTACCGACATTATGTTGACCATTCTGGGCTTCTGGTAAAACGACAACGCGATCAATCTGCCAAGTACTACTGTTGTTATTAAACGGGGAAACTCGAATAAAGCCTTGGATAATGCCATTGCATTCAGAAACGTAAGCGCGAACATAGGGATTGAGCAGAGTTTGCACTGGTGCTGGCAACCAACTCGCAAGCTGATGTAAGCTCAGCTTTTGACGGCTGCGGCAGCCACTAAGATCACTGACAGCAATCTGCTCTAGATCATGGGGCGATGCAAACCGCCGAATAAACTCAAGGTCACGATGTTGCAGGGGACGGATTGTATTACCAAGCACTGGGAATGATTGCATAACTGCTTGTGCCAGAAAGAGGAATGAATAAATCTGAGAAATAGTTAGCTTTATAGTTAATCTTATGCGATCTAAAAAATACAGAGATCACATCTCAATACTTAAAGTTGCTTAAGGTTAAAGCCTAGTCTTAGAAATTGCTTTAAAGCTGTAATAATTGCGATAGAAAACAAGAAAAAGTTGATTGTCTATAATTTTAGTACATATCCATAGAGACAGTTCCCAAAATATGACATCCTCTATAAGACAAAGGCAGGACTTTGCGCCGCCTTAGTCTTATAGAAATTGTGTTTAGGAAGAACAGGAAAAAGTGCGATGTTGTAAAGATGGCATCTGCCTGCGAATTTGCTCAATGCGAGAGGGTTGAATTTCCGCGATCGCCACACCAATGCGATCGCCCGCATCAGCAAGCACAATCCCCCAAGGATCGATGATCATCGCATGACCATGAGACTGGCGGCGCGGCGTATGCGTTCCTACCTGTGCAGGAGCAATTATGTAACTAGTATTTTCAATTGCTCTAGCCTGCAATAACACTTGCCAATGATCCTTACCGGTAAAAGCAGTAAAGGCGGCTGGGACAAACATTACATTTGCACCATTCTGAGATAAATGACGATAAAGCTCTGGGAACCTCACGTCATAGCACACTGATAGCCCTAAATTGCCATATTTATTAGAAGCATATACAGGCGGTAGCTCATGCCCTGCGAGAATAGTCGCTGACTCATGATAGATATTACCGTCGGGAAGATTCACATCAAAAAGGTGCATCTTGCGGTAACGCGCCAGTTCTTCGCCTTCGCGACCGATTAGCAAAGCGGTGTTATACATTTTACCTGCATTACCATTTTCAGCATTAGCAGGTACTGGAAACCCACCGCCAAGCAGTAGGATCTGATAGCGTTGAGCAATCGTAATTAAAAACTTTTCGCTCTTCTCAGCAATTTCCGTGGAAAGCCTAAACTTTTCACTTTCATCTCCTAAAAACGAAAAGTTTTCGGGTAGACAAACTAATTCTGCACCTCGATTTACGGCCAGTTGGATCAAATCTTCTGCTTGAGCAAGATTTTTGTCTACATCTGAGACACTGGTCATTTGTACGGCAGCCGCCAAATATGACTTCATTTCAATCCTTAAAACTTTCCCACATAATTCAGATGTGCTATACAACACTTATACTAGATTAACCTGCTATAGACATTTACGCTCTAAATAACTCTAAACAAACTCCGAGAGCTTGCTTTGCAGGAACGCTCAGTTAACCAAGTTTGCCAGTGACAATATAGGCGACTCTTATACCCACATTAGTTGCATGATCTGCCATACGCTCTAAGTGATGAATCGCTAATACCATTAGCATTGCAGGCTCTAGAGGTTCATCGAATGATCTTTGAGAGGCGATTAAGTTATAAATATTTTGATAATCATCGTCAACGGCATCATCTTTTGATTTGATTTGCAGTCCAATATTTTCGTCAAGGTTGGCTAATGCTTCTAAACTCATAGCAAGCATGGCGCGGCAGCGATTAGACATCACTTCTAGTTCCGCTAGATAAGGCAATGGCTGATAGGAAAAAAGCTTAATAGCTATATCACCAAGGTTTTCGGCATAGTCTCCAATACGCTCAATATCACGGATTAATTGCATCAAAGCACTTAATAATCTTAGATCGCGGGCTACGGGTGACTGTAAAGCAATTAAATTGATGCAATCCACTTCAATTTGACGATAGATTTGATCAATTTGCTTATCTTGAGGATCAATACGAATAGCCGCTTCCAGATCACGCTCAAACAAAGCTGAATGAGCTAAAAGAAAGGAATTTTCGACAAGAGCGCCCATACGCAAAGCATCCTGCTCTAGGCGATGAAGTTGACGTTCAAATTCACTTCTTGTCCTTTTCTGTGATTGATGTGATATTTCGGCCATGGACTCCCACGAAATTAAATGGGATAAAGAACAATGTATGTTTCACATATATTGTATCTTTACATAAACTCTAAGTTTTAGCAGTGTTTGTAAACACTGCTAAAACTTAGTTAAGCCTCTTGAATATGGACATAGGCATATACTTTGAGGTATGCAAGACAATAGATAAAATTGTAGATTTCTCTAAAAGTTTTTGGAATCATTAAAAGCTTTGGACTTGTGTTAGTTCATTAGCTGCAAGGTTGCGATCGCTTAGCTTATTAAATAAAATCAAAGTAGTTGAAGAGTTCTGTTGGAATCCAATCTGCTCATAAAATTTCTGTTGATGAGTAGTCATTAAATAAACTCGCTCAACGTCGCAAATATTTGGATGAGCTAACACAGTTTGCACTAATTGTCTTCCTAGACCTGCGCCTCGATAATCTGGAGCGATGACTACATCCCAAATTGTTGCTCGATAAATCCCGTCACTGGTAGCGCGAGCATGTCCGATGAGGTAATCGCCATCCCATACGGTCACGACTGGTTTAGAGTTAGAAAGCGCGATCGCTAAACCTGCTACAGTTCTTTCCTTTGCCCAAAACGTCCCAATTTTTAATAGCCCTTGCAATTGCTCTAAATCGACTTCTTCGTGGCGATCGCTAAAGCGAACATGCCGATGATCCATATGTCTGATTTCCCACTTTGATTAACCCATTTGCCATAAGGTTGACACATTAGTGATCTTATCAATGTATCTATTTTTGCTATAGCAATGCAAGTTTTGCTTCCAAATAGATAAAGGCGGCGCGAAGCGCCGCCTTTATCTATTTGGATAACTGGAGTTACTAAAGAATAAAGAGCGCTTGCGCCTTTTACTCTTTACTTAGCTTGCCAAGGTTCAGCGATATAAACCTTTTTCGCTAAGCCCAGCACTTGTAGCAAATTAATTACACCCCAAGTTGGATCAATTTCCCACCATTTCATCCCAGACCTTGCACATTTAGGATAAGCATGGTGATTGTTATGCCAGCCTTCGCCGTAGGTTAAGATTGCTGCCCACCAAAGATTTGTGGAATGATCGGAAACTTCACTAAAGTTTTTGTAGCCCCATTTGTGACAGGCGGAGTTAATCAACCAAGTGCTATGCCACAGAAATACTGAGCGTACGGCTACGCCATAGACCAAGAATGATAAGCCAAGACCAGAGAAAACTTTTTCGCCGAGGAGATAGATCAAGGCGGCGAAGGGAACTTGCAATAAGACAAAGTAGCGATCTAGAAAACGGTAGTAAGGATCATTAGCTAGATCTGGAGCAAATTTATTGTAGTTGGTAGGTTGAAAATGCTCAGGTTTGGAGTACATGATCCACATCATGTGGCTCCACCAAAAACCTTTATTTGCCGAGTATGGATCTTTTTGATTGTCTTCTGTAAAGCCGTGATGCTGGCGATGTCCACCCACCCAGAATACAGGACCGCCTTGCAATGCTAATGCACCAATGGTGGCAATAATGCGTTCTAACCATTGAGGCACTTGAAAGCTGCGATGGCTAAGTAAGCGGTGATATCCGAGAGTAATACCGATGCTGCCAAGGAACCAGTGTAAAAATACTGTAAGGATTACAGCTTGCCATGAAAAATAAAAGGGGGCAGCTAAAGCAGCGATATGAAAAACACTGAAGAAGATAATACTTGTCCAGTTCAGTTTTTGCTCTGTTGATGTGGCTTCAGTAGTGGCGGTCATGAAATAATAACTTAAGAGGTGGTGAGGAGATGCAAGTATCACTTACAGTTATGTATAAGTCTAACTGTTTTTTAAGTAATAATGCAAGTATCACTTGCAAATCATCTCAATGGTACATGCTCCCATGTCTGTATCTCGAATTCCTACTCGCCAACGTATAGTAAACACAGCGCTAGAACTGTTTGCTAGCAAAGGAATTACCGAGACCACTACCCGCCAAATTGCTGATTTTGCTCAGGTAAATGAAGTAACTCTATTTCGCCATTTTGGTAATAAACATGGTTTATTGTTAGCGGTATTGCAGGAATGTTTGCAAAAATATTTGGTACTGGCTCAAGTAGGGGAGTCCTTAATGGTGTCTGATATTTCTAGTCAAAGCGATTTGCGTCGCTTTCTCAAATATTATATCCAGAGTTCTTTGCGGGCGCTTGAAAGTGTGCCTGAGTTGGTGCGATCGCTAGTTGGTGAGGCGGGGCAATATCCGCTAGAGAGTCGTCAAGCCCTTGCACAAGGGGTTAATCAGGTTAATCAAACGATCGCTACAGCCATTAATGATGTGTTAGCCAATTCACGGCTGCAATACACTTTACCTCCGATTAAGCTGGCTAACTTATTAAATACCTGCATTTTGGGCTATGCCATCATCACATTAACTAGTGATGTACAGGCGATTTGGCGCGATCGCGATGATTTTGTAAATACTCTAGTCGATATGTTTATCCAAGAGGTGAGTCCCCTCGCTCCTGCTGATCCTATTATCGATATTCCTGCGGAGACGGTGCGAGAGATTCTTTTGCAAGCAAAAAAATATGGGATAAAGGACTATGCAATCGCCTATTTATTATTTGGCACAGGGCTAACAGCGATTGATATGACGCGCTTACGTCTCAAAGATTATCAAATTCAAGCAAATCACGGTATTTTACGCACCAAAGATGCGGCTGATCAGATGAGGTCAGTTCCTCTCAACCAAAAGATTCTCGATCATCGTTATGGCTCGGCAAACAATAATCCTCTCAGTGCATATCTGAAAGTCCGTAAACAGGATCTTAAAGATTTGCCAAATAATACTCCTATTGAGGCAATGTTTATTAGTGGAGATCGGAAGCCTTTATCTCTAGAAGAAATCGAACAAATGTGGGAGCGATGGACTCAACGCTATTGCAATCTTGATGGCTCGACATTAGCGATCGCGCAAGCAAGACATACTTGGTGTATTGAAATGTTAGCGCGGGGCATTGATGCTGATAGTTTTTGCATCATTAGCGGGATTAAGGTCAAAGAATTACAAGCCTATCAAACCCGTCTGAATCAAAAATTAGCGATCGATAAAGCGATCTCCCTTGATAGCTAATTCCAAAACAATTGCGCGGCAAAGCCGCGCAATTGTTTTGGGAAAGGTCTAATTTCTAGTTCAATCTATTTCGCCACATTGCTAATTGATCTTTTGTCTGACTATCAATGCGATTACCCAAGAGATTACCCGTATTCGCTTTCTTAGGCTTTTGCCGACTTTGGACTGATCGCAAAGTTGCTTCTACTTCCTGCTCTAATGCTGTCGCCGATAGCCACTCTGCCCCAAAACCAACGGCAGTTAACTGCTGAGCGCGATCAGAAGTAACCACGATAATTCTTTTTAAATGCCTAAGCGGATCGCGTCGGTATTTGCCACATTGACGCTCAATATAGGTATCCGCAGTTTCGTTATGATCGGTAAAATACAACCTGAGGTTTTTCGTTATTTTTTCAGCTTTCGCAGGGGTCGCCTGTACATAGGCATCAAATACTAATGTCGTTTTATAGCCATGATAGGCACTAAAGTTAACCATTGTCTCAGTTAAAAGCGATCGCGCCACATCAAAACCTTGCAGATCTCGAACTTCCTGCAAGGATCGCCATAGTCCAATTATGTTATAGCCGTCCACCAACATAACTGGTGGATGTTCCGCCGACATATGAATAGACCTTTAGAGAAAATTACTTATCCTAATTCTGACATTAGATTTTACAAATATTGCGTTTTTGCCAGCACAAATATCTAAATAAATATTGCGTTTTTTTAGTACAAATATCTAAATCCAAGCATTTGCAAGGTAATCGCCTAAAATTCAGTATAGATTTAGTCCTTCAAAATTAAAAGCTTAGTGTCATAATGAGGTGAACGTATAAGACGAACTAAACCTCGAACGGTAATGGCGAAAAATTCTTCTGCGACGGCAAATAGTCAAGTTGATAAGACGGCGGCGACCGCTCAAGCAACTAAATCCAGTATCAGCCCTGAAAAAAAGAAGGCGCTTGATGCGATCATGCAAAAAATCGAGAAGGATCATGGCAAAGGCTCAATCATGCGATTGGGCGATGCGACGAATATGCGCGTTGAGACGATCCCTAGTGGTGCACTGCCTCTCGATCTTGCCCTTGGTGGTGGCTTGCCCAAAGGACGTGTGATCGAAGTATATGGTCCTGAAAGCTCTGGTAAAACGACATTAGTGCTCCATGCGATCGCTGAAGTCCAAAAACGTGGAGGTGTGGCTGCCTTTGTTGATGCGGAACATGCCCTCGACCCCACCTATGCTGCGAGTGTTGGTGTGGATATTAATAACTTGCTGATTTCCCAGCCCGACTCAGGGGAAATGGCTCTAGAAATTGTCGATAACCTCGTGCGTTCGATGGCAGTGGATATCATTGCGATCGACTCTGTGGCAGCGCTTGTGCCCCGTGCCGAAATCGAAGGGGAAATGGGCGCATCCCATGTCGGTTTGCAAGCCAGATTGATGAGCCAAGCCTTGCGTAAAATCACGGCAAATGTGGGGCGATCGAACTGTATTGTCATTTTCCTCAACCAATTGCGCCAAAAGATCGGCGTATCCTATGGCAGTCCAGAAACAACTACAGGCGGTACTGCTCTAAAGTTTTATGCCTCAGTGCGTCTCGATATTCGCCGTATCCAAACCCTAAAAAAAGGTACAGAAGAATATGGGATTCGCGCCAAGGTCAAGGTTGCTAAGAATAAAGTTGCCCCACCCTTCCGTATTGCGGAATTTGACATCATTTTTGGTAAGGGCATTTCCACTGTCGGCTGTCTGGTTGACCTTGCTGAAGAAATGAGTATTATTGTCCGCAAGGGTGCATGGTATAGCTACCAAGGCGATAACATTGGGCAAGGACGCGATAACACGATCAAATATCTAGAAGATAAGCCCGAATTTGCTCAAGATGTCGAAAGGCAAGTACGCGAAAAACTCTCCGCAGGCGTAGCTGTTTCAGCAACAAAGGTTCTTCCTGAAGAAATTGAACCTGAAGATGATGAATTATCTCCAGACGATTTCTAAGAAATAATTTAAAAGAATGGGGCGAAATGCGCCCCATTCTTTTAAATTATTTCTTAGAAAACCAACATTTCTCGAATTAGCCACTTATTATCTTTTTTAACTAAGTCGTACTCCACTGTATAGTTAGCATTTTCTTTAGATGCACTGCGATCGAGTTCACCGTTATTAAAATAATTACGAGTCTCAGCAATTTTGGCGGTTACTTTTGCTTTACTATCGCCTTCAGGTATTACTTTCTCAACTTCGCTAGATTTAATTTGATACTGCAAATAAGAGTTACTAGCTTTTAAATCCTTAGCACGCGTTTTCCAGTCACTCAGAGCAGGCTCAATCAGAATTTCTTCTAAGAGATTATCTTCATAGGACTTGCCTAATGCTTTTGTTTTAGTGGCTTGCCATATTTCGATTACTTTGGTGGCAGTGTCTTTATCTAAAGGACCTGGCTGAGGAATTGGTACTAATTTATTTTCTTTGATCGCTTGAACGATGGGAGCAAGATTTTTTTCTAGTCGTACTGATGCCTCTGTGCGTGATACCCCTATCAAGGCTCGGAAAGCCCAAACTACTAGAGAAACAGAGCCTGTAAGTAATGCGATCGCGATCGCAATGACGGTAACTAGACGACCAACATTAAATTTACGTTTGGAATATGGTGAGTTGTTAGTCCCATTACCTGAACGATTACTCCCTTTAACGGATTCGTTAATATTTCTTTTAGTATTTTTTGGAGCAGGAAGGTTGCTCCGACGCGATCGCGGTATATCTTGCCCAAGATTACCGCGACCATTGGACGAACTATAGTTTCTCTCAAGAACAGAAGCGCTATAACGCTGAAAACGATTTAGAATCTCAGGCGAATAGCTGGAAAGTCTGGGTTCATCACTGATGCTGGTTTCTAGGTTTTGCCTTATGAGGGGATAGTCCCCGGGATTGGTCAGTCTGAGGCGATCGCCACCGATAGGGGAAGTCCACTCTGAGGATATTGCGCCAGTATTAGGTAATTCTTCGAGATAGGCTTGCACCTGCTCATCAGCAAAATAATCCTTGAGAGAGACAATCTGACTCATTAAGTCTCGGAAATGCGGATAGACCTCTTCTTGTAACCAGCGCTCACTATATAAACATAGACCAGGCAAAAGATCAGGTGCACCATCAGAGGTTTGGCGAATAAAAGAAATTTGGTCTTCTTCAGCACTGTTATTGATCGCTGTACTTGCTTCTTCTGTTTGTCCGAGGAGCAGAGCGCATACGGCTTTTTCGAGGTAAATATCCTGCTTAGCACTGAGTTTTACGAGCAAGCCCTTCGCTCGCCGAATCAAAGCAGGCTGGCGTTGTGAAAAACCACGAGCTACTAAGGAATAAACCGCTAAATAAGTTGCTACCGATGAGGGGCGACGCGCTTCTTCTTCAAACAGAGTTTGCTGTTCGATCACCGTCATATAGCTGCGGAGTTGCTGAATAAATCGCAAGAAATCATCGATGCCAAGACTGGAATAGTCATTACCTGAGCCGTCAATCCCTCGTCGGGCATCAAGCATCTCCTGCAAAAGTGACATGCCTTTGCGATGTTCATTGACGCGATTGTCAGGAGATGCTAACAATTCTAAAATACGATAGGGGCGCAATCGAAATAGATCGGCTTGAATTTCACTACGAATACTCAGAAATAACCCTTCGCGCCGCAAAATATCTTGTGCGGACTCAAGGGAAGATGCGGCAGTTTCGTATTGACCTTGTTTCCAATATTCGCGACCAAGATCCAGAAAAGATAAAGAAACAGAGAGTAATAAGTCGGGATCGTGAGGTGAGATCCTTGCGGACTGATGTTCGGCTTCTTCGGGGTCATAGTAGGGTTTAGCCAAGGACAGAACTTTATCGGATTCACCCAATTCATACAAAATCAGCAGTAGCCCCGCAAAGTCTTTTTCATCGGCTTCAATTTGCGGTGGCAATGTTAGAGAGGAACGCACATTTGCTTGATCATTTAAGCGATCGCTAATTAGTTCGTCGTTATTACTGGCATTAGTATTTGCGCTTTCAGTTAGAGTTTCATAGGCTTGGTCAATGATACGCTTGCGAGAGGCGATTGCGGCATCGGAATATTCTCGCCTCGGCATAGAGAGCAGGCGATCGCGATGGGCGTGATGGATCTTATCTAGCCCCGATAGGTGTGTTAAACCAAGGATGCGGTAACAGTCTAGGGGAACTCTCACTTTGCTTTTCTAACCAAAACTTCAATTGAAAATATCGATCTGACAGCCGATAATGCCAACCCATTTTCCTCTAAAAATAAAGATGCTCCGTACTTATCGCACTAAAGCACTTAACTCTACACATTTTAAATATTAAAGTACATAGAATAAAGCGCTCCCCATTGTCAAGACAAAAAAGTATAAAAGTTAAGATAAAAAGCTGCATCGACAAAAGGCAAGCAAAATAACTACATATGAACCTCCGTGTTAGGGTGTTTAAAATGAACTGTTGCAGGAGTTTGATAGTCCAAAGAT